>JAJCXS010000197.1 GCA_029263335.1 Acidobacteriota bacterium
GCCGAGATGGTCTCGCGGCGACCCGACCTCGTCGCCGCCGAACGCCGGCTGGTTGCGTCGCAGCAGCGTCATCAGGTCGCCCGCAAATCGTTGTACCCGCGGCTCAGCCTCACGGCCTCCGGCGGCACCTCCAGTTCCAGCCTGACCGACCTCGTCGACGGCAACTTCTCCGTGTGGAGCCTGGCAGGGAACCTTCTCGGGCCGCTGCTGCAGGGTGGCCGGCTGCGCGCGGGAGTCGATCTTGCCGCCGCCGGCGTCGACGAGAACGTCGCCGCGTACATCGGATCCGCTCTGCGCGCCTACGCGGAAGTCGAAGCGGCGCTGGCCACCGAGGCGTTCCTATTCGAGCGTGTCTTGGCGCTCCAACAGGCAACCATCCAATCCCGTGCGGCCGAAGAGCTGGCTCTCGATCGCTACCGCAACGGACTTGACGGATTCATCACCGTTCTCGATTCACAGCGTCGCACGTTCGACTCCGAGAGCGCATGGATCGCAGGCCGCCGAGAACGCCTGGACAACCGCGTTGACCTCTATCTCGCACTAGGCGGCGGATTCGACGCACGGCCCATCTACGAGCCGCTGGTCGAAACCTCCCCCTCAGAAACCGGTACCCACCCGGAGAGCGACCAATGAACCGCAAGGTCGTCCTGTTGTTGAAGATCGCCCTGCCCGTCGTCGTAGTCGCGCTGGCGATACTGGGTGCCAAGGTGTTGGCCGGCATGCAGACGCCGCCCGCGTCGGTGACGATCGCCACGCCGCCTCCCCTGACGCGCGTGCAAACGATCGCCCTCGAAGATCACCGATTCTCTGTCCACTCCCAGGGCACGGTTCGACCGCGAACCGAAAGCCGCGTCGTTCCCGCGGTTGCCGGGCGCGTCGTTTGGGTATCGCCGGACTTCGTATCGGGAGGTTTTCTCGAAGCCGGTGCCGCCATGCTGCGCATCGACCCCTATGACTACGAGCAGGCCCTCGTGAGGGCCTCCGCCGAGGTGGCAGCCGCCAAGCTGCGCCTTGCGCAGGAGCAGGCTGAATCGGACATCGCCCGGAGCGAGTGGGAAGAGCTGGGAGAGGGACCGCCGCCCGACCTGACGGCGCGCGTTCCGCACCTGGAGAATGCGCACGCCTCCGTCGCTGCCGCCGAGGCGAATCTGGTGCGCGCACGGCACGACCTGGAGCGAACCGAAATCCAGGCGCCCTATGCAGGGCGGGTCCGTGACAAGGCCGTCGACGTCGGGCAGTTCGTCAGCCCAGGCAACCAACTCGGCACGATCTACGCCATCGACTATGCGGAAATCCGACTGCCCCTACCCGACAAGGACCTCGCCTACCTGAGCAACATGCCCGCCCTGTACCGCGGCCAGCGGCAGACACGCGGGCCGGAGGTCGTGCTGCGCGCGGAATTCGCCGGCAGCCGTCACGAGTGGAGCGGACGTCTGGTTCGGACCGAAGGCGAAATCGACGCGGCCAGCCGCATGGTGCATGCCGTAGCGCAGGTGCGCGATCCGTACGGTCGCAGTGAGGATCCGAAGCGGCCTCCCCTGGCGGTCGGGATGTACGTCACGGCGGAGATCCTCGGCGACACCGCCACACAGGTAGCGATCATCCCGCGTGCGGCGCTACGCGGCGAGGGTCACGTGTGGGTCCTCGACGAGGAAGACCGCCTTCGCCGACGAGCCGTCGAGGTTCTTCGACTGGCCGGCGGCGACGCGGTGATCGGTAGCGGTCTCATCAGTGGTGAGCGCGTCGTCCTTTCGTCATTGGATTTCGTCACCGAGGGCATGCTGGTCGAGCCGAGAGAGGAGCCTGCGTCATGAAGGGCATCATCGCCTGGTTCGCCCACAACGAAGTGGCCGCCAACCTGCTCATGGTGTTCATCGTCGCGGCCGGCGTCATGACGGTGCTCAATGTGCCCCAGGAAGTGTTCCCCGAGTTCGACCTCGATCTGATCCAGGTAACCGTCGCCTACCTTGGCGCCGCCCCGGACGAAGTCGAGCAGGGCGTCAACGTTCGCATCGAAGAGGCTGTCCAAGGCATAGACGGAATCAAGAAGATCACCTCAACGGCGGCCGAGAGTATGGGCACGGTGCTCATCGAACTGGAGATCGATGCCGACGCCCGCAAAGTACTCGAAGAGGTGAGCACGAGCATCGACGCCATCGAGACGTTCCCGGTCGAGACGGAAAAGCCTGTCGTACGGGAACTCACCAACCGGCAACAAGTCGTCGATGTCGCCGTCTACGGAAACACCGACGAACGCTCGCTCAAACGCCTCGCCGAACGCGTTCGCGACGAGATTTCAGCGCTGCCCGAGATCACCCAGGTAGAACTGGCGAACGCCCGTCCCTATGAAGTGTCCATCGAAGTCTCCGAGGAGTCTCTCCGACGCTACGGCATCAGCTTCGATTACGTCGCCAGCGCCGTGCGGCGGTCTTCCCTCGACCTGCCAGGCGGCTCGGTCAGGACCGCTGGTGGAGAAATCCTGCTACGAACGAAGGGGCAGGCATACACGGCCGACGAGTTCGGCGACCTCGTCGTGTTGACCAGGCCGGACGGGACCCATCTTGCGCTCGGTGATGTCGCCACGATCATCGACGGCTTCGCGGAGACAGATCAGATCAGCCGTTTCGACGGACTCCCCGCCCTCACCGCGAAGGTCTACCGCACAGGTTCTCAGCAGGCGCTCGATGTCGCGGCCGCAGTCATCAGCTACGTAGAGCGAACCCAGGCCGAACTGCCGGAGGGCCTCTACATCACCACGTGGCAAGACCAGTCGAAGGTCCTCCGTGACCGACTCGATCTGCTGATGCGCAACGGGCGCGTCGGGTTTGCCCTCGTGTTCCTCAGCCTCGCGCTCTTCCTGCGACTGCGACTCGCTTTCTGGGTCAGCCTTGGCATCCCGATCAGCTTTCTCGGCGCGATCTGGCTGATGCCCGGCCTCGGCGTCTCCATCAACCTGATGTCGCTGTTCGCGTTCATCCTCGTGCTCGGCTTGGTCGTCGACGACGCGATCATCGTGGGTGAGAACATCTATACCCACCAGCAGCGCAGCGACGACGGCCGCCAGGCCGCGATCGAGGGGGCCAGCGAGGTCTCGAAGCCGGTGATCTTCGCCGTGCTGACAACCATGGCGGCGTTCTCACCGTTGCTGGCCGTGCCCGGTTCGATCGGCAAAATCATGGTGACGCCACCGCTTATCGTGATGTCATGCCTGGCGTTCTCGCTGATCGAATCTCTGCTGGTACTACCCGCACACCTATCGCATCGGCCGCAGCGACAAGACGACGAGCGCGGCGCGTGGTTCAAGGTCCAGCGCCGCGTCTCCAGCGGAATGCACTGGGTGATCGCCCGCGTCTACATGCCCGCGGTGGATTTCGGACTTCGCTGGCGCTATCTCACGGTGGCGGTCGGCGTGGGCACACTGGTGCTCACCATCGGCCTGGTACAGGCGGGCTTCGTCCGCTTCATCTTCATGCCGGACATCGAAGCCGATTTCGTCATCGCGTCGCTCACCATGCCCCAGGGCACTCCCGTCGAGGTGACCTCAACCGCCGTGGCTCGGATCGAACAGGGGTCGCTGCAGCTGCGGCAGGAGGTCATCGACGAGTACGGGATCGACGTGTTTCGCCACACGTCAGCCTCGATCGGTGGGCAGCCCATGCAACAGCGTATGGCCTCGCAGTTCGGAGATATCCAGGTGAACGGGTCGAGTGCTCACCTGGGCGAAATAACGATCGAACTCGTCTCCGCCGAGGATCGTGGGAGTGTGTCGTCCGAGTTCATGGCCAACCGTTGGCGCGAGATCACGGGGAATATTCCCGACGCCGTTGCCCTCGGCTATTCGGCGTCGCTCTTCAACAGCGGCGAGGACGTGAACATCCAGTTCACCGGCCTGGACCTCGAGCAGCTGACGGCCGCCGCGGAGGACCTGAAGGGACGCCTGGCCGCGTACGACGGTGTCGACGAGATCGCCGATTCCTTCCTGGAAGGTAAGCGCGAGCTGAAGCTGGCGATCAAGCCCGCGGCCGAGACGCTGGGCCTGACGCTTGCGGACCTCGCCCGACAGGTACGCCAGGGCTTCTATGGCGAAGAGGCGCAGCGGATTCAGCGCGGGCGCGACGACGTCCGCGTGATGGTGCGCTACCCGGAGAGTCAACGACGTTCCGTGAGCAATCTCGAGGACATGCGGATTCGCACACCGGCAGGTGCCGAGGTGCCCTTCGGTCAGGTCGCCGAGGTCATTCCCGGTCGCGGATACTCCACCATCGAACGCGTCGACCGGAGTCGTGCGGTCCGCGTAACTGCCCGCGTCGACAAGTCCGTTTCGACACCTGGCGCCATCAACGGCGTGCTGGCATCCACCGAGCTACCGTCGATGATGCCCGCCTACCCGGGCGTCCGCTACTCGTTCGAGGGCGAGGCCGCACAGCAACGCGACACTCTGGGTGGCCTGGGTCGCGGGTTTGCTCTCGCACTGCTGGCGATCTATGGGCTCCTGGCCATCCCCCTGCGCTCCTATGCGCAGCCCCTGGTGGTGATGTCCGCGATTCCATTCGGCATCGTCGGCGCCATCTGGGGCCACATCATCATGGGGCTGGACCTGACCATCCTGTCGATGTTCGGGGTCGTCGCGCTCGCCGGCGTCGTCGTCAATGACAGCCTGGTGCTGGTCGACTTCATCAACCGAGGCCGCGAACACGGCAAGGATCTGGACGGGGTGATACATCGCGCCGGCGCCGTGCGCTTCAGGCCAATCATGCTCACCTCGCTCACGACCTTCGCCGGACTGCTCCCCATGCTCCTGGAAAAGAGCCTACAGGCCCAGTTCCTCATCCCGATGGCGGTGTCGCTAGCCTTCGGCGTGCTATTTGCAACGTTCGTCACGCTCGTGCTGGTACCGTGCGGCTACAGAATCGTCGAGGATCTGAAGACTCTGCCGCGTCGGCTGCGGCCGGCGCAAAGTGCGCCGCGCACCCCGGCGAGTGCCGGCGCAGACTCGAGCCTCTAGTCGGTCGCGGTCAGTTCGCGTCCAGCAGGCCCTGGCTCCGCATCCAATCCTCGTTGAGCTTGGACAGACACCGCTCGCCCGAGTCGGGCAACAGCGTCACGATCAGCGCGTCATCGGCGGCCTCGGCAGCAACCTGCTTGGCACCAACCACCGCAGCGCCACCTGAGGATCCGGTGAAGATCGCCTCGCTCTGCGCCAGATCGAAGACCGCCCTGTAGGCAGTCGGATCATCGATCGTGACCACATCGTCGATGTAATCCCACCACACGGTTTCCGGCAGGAAATCTTCGCCAATGCCGTCGATCTTGTACTGGTGAATCTCCTCGGCCGGGGGCAGTTCCCCATGCTGGGAGTAGTAGGCGTATACCGAACCGACCGTGTCCACCCCGACGACCCGCACGTCCGGGTTCTGCTCCTTGAGAAACTTGGCGGTACCGCTAATCGTGCCGCCCGTTCCCATGCCCACCACCCAATGGGTGATCTGCCCGTCGGTCTGGCGCCAGATCTCCGGGCCTGTGGTGCGATAGTGCGCCTCGGGATTGGCCTGGTTGTAGTACTGGTACGGCAGGTAGGCACCCTCTTCGTCACGGATGCGCTCGGCAACCTTGTAGTAGGAGCGCGGGTCGTCCGCTTCGACACTGGTGGGGCACAGGTGAACCTCTGCCCCGAAGGCTTTGAGCAGTGCAACCTTCTCGGCCGGAATCTTGTCCGCCGCAGTGCAGACCATGCGGTACCCCTTCAGCACCGCAACCATGGCCAGACCCAGCCCCGTATTACCCGAGGTGGGCTCCACAATGGTGCCGCCAGGCTGGAGTAGCCCCGCCTGCTCACCGGCCTCGATCAGCGCCAGGCCGATACGGTCTTTGACGCTGCCGCCGGGGTTGAACGACTCGATCTTTGCCGCCACCGTCGCCCCGTCGGGGCAATAACGATCGAGGCGGACCAGGGGGGTGTTGCCGAGCGTCTCCAGAATGTGCGCGTAGATCTCCAAGGATCATCTCCGACCAAGGCAGTGAATCCGCCGAACGGGGAGCAAACTCAATCAACGATGTGCGACGAGGCGCACAACTGGCTCCGGCGTGGTGTCGGCGGTCGTAAGATCTTGAACTTACCATGATCGCCGGCGGGCCGACGAGCGTTCCTTCC
>JAJCXS010000198.1 GCA_029263335.1 Acidobacteriota bacterium
CTCGAAGAGCCCCCCCATACCTCCGAACGAAGCGATGACCGGCGGCGACAAGCCTCGCAGATCGCCGCGATCCATCGGGAAGTCCTGACGCCACCGCGCCACCGACTCGGCGAGCACGTCGCCCTCACCCGTCACGACCAGGAGCTTTCGCTCGGAGAACAGGTAGTTGTTGAATACGTCGCGCGCATTGCGCGCCGGCACCACCGGCGCGGCACCCCGCTGCAGCCCAGCTCCCGCCAGTGACGCAATCGCCAGGACCAACAATGGAGCGGCCGCTAGCGCGCCGACCCAGGCGTAGCCCCACGCGGAGTTGAACGGAGGCTTGGACACCATCAATGCCGTTGAACGTGGGGAGAGGAAGAAGCGGCGATCCTAGCATCCGTCTGGCGGCACCGAGCGAATACATCGTAAATGATGTAACATCACATATATTGTCTTCCCTGAGGGATACTTTGGACGACTGGCGCACACAACTGCGGAACGCAGCGGCAAGTCCCGACCGTGCGGAACGCACGCTGCGCACCGCCGCGGTGCTCTCGGCAGCGTTATCGACAGCCGGGTGTCGTTGTGTCCTCGTGGGGGGTGGCGCCGTGGAGATCTACACCCGCTCCGCGTATACCACCCACGATCTCGATTTCCTGGCAGCCAGTACCGATCACCTTACCGAGACCATGCTGGCACTCGGCTTCGAGCGGGAAGGTCGTCACTGGGGCCACGCGGAGTTGCGACTTGTCGTGGAGTTCCCCGGTACGGTGCTTGGCCCAGCGGAAGCGGTATCGATCGACGTCGAGGGCTCCGAGTTGAGAATCATCTCGGTCGAGGACCTGATCGTGGATCGTCTCGCCAGCTGGAAATACTGGCGGTGGGACGGTGATGGCGCTGCCGCGGTCCTGCTGATGGCGAGCCACCCCGACCTCGATGCGGATCGCCTTGCACGTCGGGCCGATGACGAAGACGTCGCTGACGCGCTGGCAGTGCTTCAGCCGTTGGCAAACAGCGACGAGCCACTGACCGATCTGACGTTGCAGGGGCTGCGCGCGCGGCTCGACGGGTAGGAAAGAAACGATGGGATTACCGAAGACGCTGCAAGAGTGGAGGGAAGTAAGTCCCGCCTGGGCCAAGAAGGCCGAACAACTAGTCCCCGAGGGCGGTTACGCGGGGAGACGCCTGCGGCCACGCGACCGCAACGAGGCACGGGCGCTGCGCAGGTTCGGTGTGGATCGGCAGAAGCCGTTCGGCCTGGCGAACGAAGCCGCTGACGCCGCGCTACAGATCCGTATGGCCAGGAAGCAAGCCGGAATCTCGCAAGCAGAGCTGGCTCGACGAATGGGTGTAAGCCAGCAACAGGTGCAACGACTCGAGGATCCCGACAAGTCGAATCCGACCGTGGCCACGTTGCGCGCGGTGGCGAAGTCGCTGGACAGCGAACTCCGCATCCGATTCGACAAGGATCGCGGCTGAAACGCTACAACCTCACTCCGCCCGCAGCGCCTCGTTCGGAGGAACCCGCGACGCCCGCCGGGCCGGCAGCCACGATGCGCCCAGACCGCAACACAGCACGACCACGGCGGCAGCAGCGTAGAACGGATAGTCGCCGCTGGCAGCTGTGTACAGCATGTGCTCGAGCACCCGCGTCGCCGCGGCACTCAACAGCAGGCCCGCTACGACGCCACCCATGACGATGAGCGTGCCCTGTCGAACGACCATCCACAGCACCCCGCGCGCCGACGCCCCCACTGCCCGGCGCACGCCGAGCTCACGCCGACGACGAGACACCGCGGCCGCCAGCGACGAGTACAGACCGAGCGCGCTCAGAAACACGGCCAGAACGCCCGCGTACCCCACGGCGATCGCGCTCAGCCGCTGCGGCCGAAACAGACCCGCCACGCGCCACGACATCGGCAGAATCTCGGAGACTGGTACCTCTGGGTCCACCTCGTGGACAGTGTCCGAAAGCAGCACCAATGCCTGCGCCGGGTCGCCGGCCACTCGCACCTGCAGCCGAGCATCGACGTGCTCGGGATTCTGCCAGAACGGCGCATAGACATAGGGCCGGATGGGACTCGAACGATGCTGCAGAGCAATGTCCCCGACCAGCCCGACAACCGTGTGGTCGAGATCGCCCACGCGCAGGGTCTTGCCGATGGCATCGCTACGCGGCCACAGCAAGTTCGCCGCCGCCTCACTGACGATCGCAACCGGCGCCGCGTTGGTGTCATCGCTGGCGGTGAACTCGCGACCGCGCAGCACCCGCATTCCCAACGTCTCGAAGTACCGGGGTCCGACCTCGATATACCCCGTCTGGGCAGTCTTGGGCTCACCATCACGCGTCTCTACGTCCGCACGAAAGCCGAACAACGAGATGCCCGTGCCGACCATGGTCGCCGAGCGTACGTCCGGCAACGCCTCCAACCGGTCAACGACTTGGCGCAGATACGGTTGCCCCTGTTCCGCCGTGTAGCCCAGTAGCCGCGGTCGCAGACGCAGCAGCGCCACATGATCGGGATCGAAGCCCTGACCCGATACCAGCGCCCCGGCGCCGGCGCTCAATAGACCCGCCACGACGACCAGGGCCACCGCCATCGCCGCCTGGGCGCCAATGAGCCAATTGAGGCCCCGCTCGCTGCTGGTCACCGACCGCGTTCCCCGAGCGAGCGCGGCCTTCGCGCCGCGTCCGGCGGTAGCCAGAGCCGGAACCACGCCGAAGAGCACGCCGCCAAGCACCGATACCAACAGCACAGCTCCCACCACCGCGGGAGACAGACTGAAGCTGTAAACCAGTGGACGTCCCGAGCTATCGATCGAGTAGAAGAACCGATTGAGCGCCCCGGTCATCGCCAGCGACAGCATCAGCCCGACAAGCCCACCGCTGAGAGCCAGGACAAGCGACTCGATCATGAGTTGCCGAACGAGACGGGCATAGCCGGCGCCAAGCGAAACCCGTATCGCCAGCTCGTGGCCGCGCGCGCGTCCGCGTGACAGCAGCAACCCCGCCAGGTTTGCGCAACAGGCCAGCAGCAGCACCACTCCCACGCCGGCCAGCAGGTTCAGGAAGTCGCGGTCGACACCACTGAGATGGGCGCCACGTGCCGCAGTTACCCGTAGGCCGGAATTGTGACCAGGCTCCGCATCGCGCCAGTCCTCCGGTAGCACCGTGGGCATTTCCGCGGTGGCATCGGCGAGCGTTGCGCCATCGGCGAGACGCCCATACATGCGCAGGATGGTGCAGTCGTCGGCGAGGGCATCGCCGCACGCGCGGTAGCCCACCGGAAGCATCATCGTTGGCATGATGACATTCAGCGGTTCGGCATCGACTCCAGTGAACGCCGGTGGCGCGATGCCGACGACCGTGAAGCCAACACCGTTGATGCGCAGCGTCGAGCCAACCGCATCGTCGTGGCCGCCGAACCACACACGCCAGAAATCGTGGCCGATCACCACGACACGGTCGCGGCCAGGCACCAGGTCTTCGGAAGGCGTGAAGAAGCGACCGCGGAAGGGATCTAGGCGCATGGTGCGGAAGAAGTTCTCGGACACCACGGCACCATTCACCTGTCGCCCTTCGCCGGAACGCGTGATGAACAACGGCGCAGTGGGATAGATCGCAGCCAGTTCGGCGAAACTGTCAGTCGAGTCGCGGAGATACACGTAATCCAGGTACGAGATTGGGCCGGTGTTCGTACCGTGATCCCGAGTCACCTCCACGTGAACTACGCGATGTCCGTCGGGAACGGGTAGCGGCCTCAACAGGAACGTGTGCGCGAGGCTGAACAGCGTGGAAACCGCGCCAATCGTCAGCCCCAGGGTCAGCACCGCGGTCACCGTGAACAGCGGGTAACGCCGCATCACGCGCAACCCGTGGCGAACATCCAGCCAGATGCTCTCCACGCCGTACGTGTCGCGCGATTCGCGGCACTCGTCCTTCACCGCCTCCACCGCGCCGAACTCGGCCCGGGCGCGTCGCGCCGCCTCGTCCGGGGATAGGCCCGCATCAATGTGGGCGTTCGTCTCCATCTCGATGTGAAGTCGCAGTTCCGCATCGAGGTCGCGCTCTACGCGGCGGCGGCCGACGAGATCGCGGACCCAGTGAATCAGTCGATTTCGCATCATGCTCAGCCGGCCTGCAGCACGGCATCAACGGCCAAGGTCAGTCGACTCCACTGGTCGGTCTCCTGCTCGACTCGGCTCTTGCCCGCCGCGGTGAGCTCGTAGAAGCGAGCGCGACGATTGTTGTCCGAAGTACCCCAGCGGGCGCGAATCAGGCCGCGGCGTTCGAGTCGGTGAAGAGCCGGATACAACGAGCCCTGACGAATCTGTAAGACCTCATCCGACAGCTTGCCGATGCGTTTCGCGATGGCCCAACCATGCTCGGGCCCCGACGCTACGGTCTTGAGAATGAGCAGATCGAGCGTTCCCTGCGGCAGGTCAACAGGCTGCGTTTCCATGAGGCTCTCTTCGGTTACGGTCTATACCCTTCCACTTCGACAGGAGGAGAATATACAAGACTTGTGTCGAAGCGCAAGGGAAGCTCGTACGGGACAGGTCAGATGAAACCAACAGCTGCCCTGCTAGCCGCCGTCAGGCTAGGAGATCTCCACGTCCAGGTGCATCACCCGAGTGCCGCGCTGAATCGATAGGCGGACTGTCTTCGCTTCGGGATCGAGCGTTTCTAGTTCGTACGCTACGTCGATGCCGGAAGTGATCACGTTGCCCTCAACGCCCACAACGACGTCACCGGGGCGAACGCCCGCTCTCTCCGCCGGTCCGCCCAGACTGACCTCATCAACGGTGGGCGGCTCGAGCCAGATTCGACGAAGATGCAGACCCAGGTCTACGGGCGCGTCGTTCTGGGTTATCTCCGCGCATCGCCGCGTCCAGTCCCGCATGGAACCCTCGACGACGGGATCTGGAAGGTCTGCGAGCCTTCCCAGCTGCTCGGGAGAGGCACGCCCTCGAAGGCAAGCATCAAGATCGACGTGGGACTGTTGCACTCGAATGGGCGTAGGGATATCGGCCTCGGTACCATTGCGATCGGTGTACAGATGCGAGGCTGTCGAGCTTCTGTAGTCTCCATTGGTCTCGAAGTAGTAGATGCGCCCCTCGACAGTCTGAGCGACGATCTCGTCTGTTCCGTCGCCATCGTGATCGACAAGGAATGTCTCGACCAAACCGCCGTTCTCGGTCTCGTTGGGGCGTGGCACGAAGTAGTACCAGCGCGGTAGACGTATCGGCAGATCAGGCCACGCTGGAGGCCAAGATTGCGATTGGCCCCATCGTGCGAGCTGCTCGAGATCCATCACGAATAGAACCGCGCTCTCGCCCCGGCGCTTTGCCAGGAAGCCGCGAAGCCGGTTGTTGTACCCACTGACGATGAGCATCGGCGAATCGGCGTCGGGGAAACTCGTAAGCTGAGCGCGGCCGTAACCCAAGCCGCCTCCATGCCAATAGTCAGCAATGGTCTCGCCGTCGTCCTGGCTAAGCAGGGTCACCCGCGACGCAAAGAAGTAGTCGTCCTGGGCGACGACAGCCACGACTCGCTCCTCTTGTAGCGTCGTCGGAAGGATGTCCGTGACCTCGAGGAAGTCACCATGCTCGTAGCCGGCAGATACGAGCCCCGTGCGGCGATCCGGATCGACCATGTCGCGCGCCCAGATCTCCTCGCCATTCGTGTCCACGAGTGCCAGGTGGCCCTTCCTCAGATCATCGCCAACGCCGAGGCCAACGAGGATCTGCTGCCTACCCTGGTGGTCAGTGGTCAGCGTCGCATCGGTCACTGCGTTCGCGAAATGCAGAACCCGAATCCGTTCGCCATCTTCGGCGAATAACGTGATGTCAGGCCGACTCCCGATGGGAGTGGCGTCCGGCTGAATGTAGAACTCGATTCTGGCCACCCGCTCGGCCGGATCGGGCGCGGCAGCACCCATGACATAGGCCGCCGCGAGAGCCACGGCGGCCAGAAGCCCGAGCGCAGTCGATAGCCTCCCAGTCAGCGCGAAACGCCCCGTGGTGGACCCCAACTTCCCGCGGCCATTCTCCGACGATAACTCTGCGCTCTCACGAAGCCCATCTGCCTCAGCGGCCAGCAGCCATTTCTCGAGATCGTCCACCACCACGAAGACTCGGCCACGGGGCCCCGGCAGACGTCGGACCGGCAGTCCTCTTTCCTTCTCCCATAACTGCGCGGTGCGAACGGAAACGTCCAGCCGCGCCGCTATCTCCTTCCAGGAGTTCAGTTCCGAAGGATTGACGCGCATCGTCTAGCCGTGGTCGGTGGCACGAACATGCAAAGCGTTTCTTGGCGCTGGGCCATGGGGAGTGGAGGAACGAAAGGTTAGCAGAACGCCCAGAGGCTAGGCCCGCAGCGCCTGTACCGGATCGATCCGGGTGGCCCGCCGGGCCGGAACGATGCACGCCAGCAACGCCACGGCCGATAGCACGCCCGCCACCGCTAGCAGCACGACGGGGTCAGCCGCCGACACGCCGTACAGCTGACTCGCGATGAAGCTCCGCAGAGCGAACGCCCCGCCCAGCCCGGCGGCAACGCCAACGCCGAGAATGGCAACGCCTTCGAGAAGCACCAGTCGGAAGACGGTGCCGACGCCGCTACCGAGGGCTACACGAATGCCGATCTCCTTGGCGCGCAGCTGCACCAGGTACGCCAGCACACCGTAGATACCCACGGCGGCGAGCAACAGCGCCACCGCGCTGAACATCGCGGTCAGCAGCATCGGTGTGCGGCGGTTGGTGAGCGAGTCGCCGACGCGCTCTTCCATCGTGTGGATGTCGAACAGCGGCAACTCCGTATCAATTCCGCTGACCACGTTGCGCACGACACCGATGAGCGCGCCCGGATCGCCCGCCGTCTTCACCGCGAGGTCGAGCCCCCGACGAGCCTGCTGCGCCATCGGGAAGTAGTAGGCACCGGGAGTGTCGGTGCCAATGAGGCCGCGCATGCGGATCGTCTCGACGATGCCGACGATGGTGGAGAACTGGCCGGCCTCCGGATCGAGAAAGTCCTCTGGGCCCATGGGGCGCCGCATCCGCTTACCCAAGGCCCCGCCCTGAGGCCAGAACCTGTCGGCGAGCTGCTGATCGATGATGATCGCGGTCTGCCCGTCGCGGGTATCACGGTCGTCGAATGCCCGTCCCTCGGCCATCGTCATTCCCATCGCTTCGAAGTAGCCCGGCGTGATGTAGTTCTGCGCCGGTGAAATCACTGACTCGCCGGGCTCTGCCACGTACCCCTCCGCGAGGATAACGCTGTCGCTGAATCCTTCGCCAAAGGGAATCTGGGACGTGAACCCTGCCTGCGAGACCCCGGGAAGAGCCCGGATCTCGGCCAGCGACTCGTCGACAAATACGGCGATTTCAGCGCTGTCGGGATAACGAGTCTGCGGCAAGACGACGGTACCCGTGAGGACCCCGTCGGGCTCGAAGCCCGGGTCCACGGCCAGCATCTGCTGGAAGCTCGCCAGCAGCAGGCCGGCTCCCGCCAACAGGATCAGCGCGAAGGCGACCTGTGTGGCCACCAGACCCTTGCGCAGCAGTCGTACTCCGCGACCTGCCGATCCCGTGCGACCTTCCTCGCGAAACACCGAGCTGAGATCGAGCCGCCACACGCTTGCCAGCGGGATGAGCGCGACGACCAACCCCACCGCCAGCGCCAATGCCAGGGTGTACACGATGGACGTGGCGTCGAGACGGATCTCTCCCGCTCTGGGCAACTGGTCGAGTCCCATGACGCTGAACGTTCGCAGTCCGGCCTGTCCGAACAACAGCCCCAGCGCGCCACCGGAGAGGGTCAGCACCAGGATCTCAGTGAGCAGCTGCTGCGCCACGCGGCGGCGGCGAGCACCCAGTGCAAACCGGGTCGCGAGTTCCTTGGCGCGGGCCGTGGAGCGCACGAGCACGAGGTTCGCAACGTTGACGCAACCGATGAGCAACACGAAGGCGACCCCGCCCCAGAGCATGAACAGGATGTCGCGGACATCACGGACGACGTCCTCCTGGAGGAAGAAAAGGGGCGTATGAAATCCCGCGTCGATCAGGAGCGGCTTGAGCTCCGGGATCAGGTCCATGTTGCGCAGGTTGAGTGCGTCCATCTGCTCCTGCGCTTGCCCTAGCGTGGCGCCCGGCTGCAGGCGAGCCATCATGTTGTAGTTGTTGTTGTGGTAGGAGTAGCGTCGCTCGGGATCGAAGGCGAGCGCCGTCCACATGCGCACCTCGTCGTCGAGAAAGACGAACTCGGGCGGCATGATGCCGACGATGGTGAACTCCCGCCCATCGATCCTGAGATCCGTGCCAACCACGCCGGGGTCACTGCCGTAGAGCTGCTGCCAGAGGCCGGCGCTCAACACCACCACCTGGTTTTCGCCGTACTCGCCCTCCTCCTCCGCAAAGGTGCGCCCCACGGCGGCCTCGGCACGGAGCAGGCGAAAGAACGAAGGCGTGACGTCGAGCGACGTCACCCGCTGAGGGGTGCCCTGCAGATCGATGCTACGGCCCTCGTAGTCGTAGGCCGCAAGGTCCGCGAACACCTCCGTCAGCTCGCGTCGATCGTAGAAGTCCGGAACACCGTTGCCACCGCGGGTACCCTCGCCGATGGCACCCGGGTACGCGTTCCACATGATCACCAACCGCTCCGGCTCGGGCACCGGCAACGGCTGGAGAATCACGGAGTTGACGACAGAGAAGATCGTCGCGTTGGCACCGACACAGAGCGCCAGAGTAAGGCCGGCGGTAGCGAGAAAGCCCTTGTCCTTCCACAGCTGACGAACGGCGAACTTGAGATCCTGGAGCAACGTGTCCATCAGGCGGTCCTCGGCGTGGCGGTGGCGGGTCCTGCCAGGTCTATACGCAGACCCCGAGGTCCCGGTTTCAGGACCATCCCGCGCGCGAACGCGCCACGTCGGACCAGGCCCGACCGATCAGGCTTCGACCTCGCCGCTCGACTCGATTACCACGGCGGCGTTGGTGGCGCCGGAGCCACTGCCAACTGCTTCCATGGCGCGAACCACGTCCATGCCGTCGGTCACAGCGCCGAAGACACAGTGCTTGCCGTCGAGCCACGCCGTCTCCACGGTGCAGAGAAAGAACTGTGAACCATTGGTGTTCGGCCCAGCGTTGGCCATCGACAGCACGCCCGGACCCGTGTGCTTCAGCTCGAAGTTCTCGTCGTTGAACTTGTCACCGTAGATCGACTTGCCGCCCGTGCCGTTGCCGTGCGTGAAATCGCCGCCCTGGCACATGAAGTTCGGAATCACGCGGTGAAAGGCCGAGCCCCCGTAGCCGAAGCCCTTCTCCCCGGTGCACAGCGCGCGGAAGTTTTCGGAGGTCTTCGGAGTGACGTCCGAAAGCTCCATGACGATCCGGCCGGCCGCTTCGCCGCCGATGGTGATGTCGAAGTAAACGGTCGAGTGTACGCCCATGGTGTTGTTCCTTGGCTGAGGTTCAATCGTGCCTGAGATTCGATGAATACCGTCCGCCCATCATGACATCGCCCGCCGCGTCTCGCCTTACGTCTCGTGAGTCACGGCTGACTGCCCGGCCACGATCACCAGTCCATCCGGTATCCTGGGCGACAATAAACTGATACTGTGTTTTTATGAACGGCAATACACATTCCAGTCCGCGACAGGAAGTTCTCGGGGGCTTCGAGCACCAGGTGCTGCTGACGGTGGCGCGGCTCGACGGAGCAACCTATTCGGTCCCGATCGTCCTGGAGCTACAGGAACGCGCCGGCCGTGAAGTCGCGGCGGCGACAGTCTTCGTAACGCTTCGACGCCTCGAGCGCCGTGGCTACCTGTCCTCGTCCTTGGCCGACCCCGAGCCCGGCCAGGTGGGGCGTCCGCGCCGAGTGTTCCGCATCCAGCCCGCGGGCCTTGAAGCCCTGCGTGAAGCCGGCGACGTCCTGCGACGGCTCTCCGAAGGCGTTTCGCTCGGAAACCCTGCATGAAGAACACGCCGCCGGGGATCCCGGATGTCTACGCGGCCTTTCTTCATTTGACACTTTGGCCCTGGCTACGCCGCGCCGACCGTGTCGATGCGCTACGCGATGTCGCCGAACTACGCGATGTGTACCTCGCCACCTCCGGGCGCCGCGGCCTGGCCGTCTACACCTGGCGGCAACTCCTGCATTTCCCGTTCCAGCTCGCGCGGCCCCGGCGTGGTGCGCTTCGCAACTTCCCCGCTCGCGAGAAAGCCATCATGGATTCGCTCGTCGCCGACATCCGCATCGCCGCGCGCACCCTCCGCCGTTCCCCTCTGCTCGCGCTCACGGTGGTCGCGATCCTTGCGGTCGCGATCAGCGCCAACAGCACGATCTTCAGTGTTGTTCACGCAGTGCTCATCCGCCCACTCCCGTTCCCCGAGCCGGACCGAGTCGTCGCCTTGTGGAACATCGACGGCGCGGGTGCGCGGTCACGTCTGACGCCGGGCACTCTGGTGGACGCTCGCGAGCTCGGTGCGTTTGAGCACGTCGGTGCCTTCCTGAGCGCCAGCAGCATGCTGACACCGACCGACGGCGAGCCCGAGATCGTGCAGGGGGCGCGCGTGACACTGGGTTACTTCGAGACGCTTGGGCGTGCCCCGTTGCTCGGGCGGGTGTTCGAGCCCCGCCACTACGACCGTGGCGAGAAACCGGTGGTGATTCTCAGCCATGATCTCTGGCTGCGGAGCTTCCACGGCGACCGCGACGTCGTCGGCCGCGATCTGCTCTTGGGTGGAACCGAGTACGAGGTCGTCGCGATCATGCCGAGGGGTGTGTACCCGTCTACGGCAACGATCGAGGCTACGCTGCCGCTGCGGGCGGGCGGGCCGGACTTTTGGGTACCCATCCGGTTTCAGGAGGAGTTCTATGGCAACCGGAGCGCGCGCATCCTCGGAGTCATCGCGCGCCTGGCGTCGTCGACCTCCGTGTCACACGCCCAGGCCGCGGTTGCGGCTGGCGGCGCCGCGCTGGTTGCCGACGGGCGTCTGCCGCAGGGAGACGGACTCACGCTCACCTCGTTTCGCGACGAAGCCGTCGGCGCAGTGGAACGCGCGTTGACGTTTCTGCTCCTCACCGTTGCGGCGGTGCTGCTGATCGCCGCCTCGAACATCGCGGCGCTGCTGCTAACACGGGCGGAATCACGCCAGGGCGAGCTCGCGGTTCGTGCCGCACTGGGAGCTGGACGGTGGCGGCTGGTGAGGCTGCAGCTGATAGAGACGCTCTTGCTCGCCGCTGCTGGCGGTGTAGCGGGGATCGCCGCGACGCCCTCGCTACTCGACCTGCTGCGGGCCTCGGTTCCAACACGGATTCCGCTCATCGAGACCGCAACGACAGACGGCGCGGTTGTCGCTTTCACCTCGTTTGCCGTTCTCGGCATCACGCTTACATCGGGGCTGGTTCCGGCGCTGTTCGCCACTCGGCGCGGCCTGCTCCGCGCGCTGTGCAGCTCGGCCAATACGCGCACAGTGGGCACCGGACGACGGCGATTGCAGTCTGGACTCGTCATCGGCCAGACCGCCCTTGCGGCCGTGCTGGTAGTGGCGTCATCCCTGCTGGTGCGCAGCTTCCTGGAGCTCGGCGCCGTCGACCTGGGCTTCGACGAGACGCGCGTGCTCACCATCAGCCTGGTGGCCCCGGATACTGTGAGCGACGACCCTGTGGCAACGCTGGCCTTCTGGGGGTCCCTGGAGCGAACGCTGGCGGAGATCCCGGGGGTGGCCGCCGTCGGATTGGGATCCGATCGCCCGGTCGAGCGTAGCTGGATCGACGGCTTTCTCATCGAGGGAGCTCCCGACGATTCCGGCCAAACCCCGATGGCGAGCCTGCGGCAGGTAAGCCCCGGCTATTTCGAGGCACTGAAGGTCCCGATCGTTGCCGGGCGTGGCGTCAGCGAGACCGATCGAACCGATACCGCTCCCGTCGCCTTCATCAACGAGGCGGCCGCACGAGAGTTCTTCGGTGGTGTCGACCCTATCGGTCAACGGATCACCATTCCCTCGTTGGACCGGATCGACTTCGACATCGACATTGCGTCTTCGCGCGAGATCGTCGGCGTGGTTGGCGACATTCGCCACCTCGGCCCGAGCGCCGCGGCGGATCCGTCGATCTACCTGCCGCTGCAGCAATTTCAAATCTACTCAACCGCCGCGGTGATCCGTGAGGACCCGACCCGCACAGACACCGCTGCCGCGGTACGCGAGCGGCTCCGCGACATCGACCGTACGCTGACCGCCCGAAGCATCGAGCCGCTGTCTTTGTTGGTGGGCAACTTCACCGCACGGGAGCGATTCGCCACCGTGCTGATTAGCGCCTTTGGCACGATCGGGTTGTTGTTGTCGGCGATGGGCTTGTATGCCCTGGTGGCGCGCGTGGTCACGTTCCGCACCCGCGAGTACGGTCTGCGCCTCGCCATCGGTGCACCCCCGACCGCGCTTCTGCGTGACGTCTTCTCCACCGCGCTCCGCCCGGTCCTGGTCGGCGTGGTGGTTGGAATGGCCGCCGCGGCCCCTGTGACCATGGCCATGCGTAGCCAGCTGTTCGGTATCGAGCCCCTCGATCCCCTGAGCTTCGCGACAGGTCCGATCGTGCTGCTGCTGGTGGCCCTCCTTGCCGCCTCACTCTGTGCTCGCCGCGCCGTCAGCGTCGATCCAGTGCAGGCGCTGCGCGGCGACGACTGAGCGAGCCAACGGCCGACGGCAGTCGTTTACGGAATCGTTACATCGAGGCGGCGATAACGACCCGTTCGAACCATCCGCTGCACTGCCGGTCCAGCAAGAGCCGCTACTCGGCGCGGCGCAGCACGATGGCGGCGTTCTCGGTCTGGAACCGGAACAGTGGCCCGCCGGCGTTGATGCGGCCCGTGACGCGTCTGCGATCCGGCGGTAGAGGTCGGCCGCGATCCGCGTCGGCGGGCTCGAT
>JAJCXS010000199.1 GCA_029263335.1 Acidobacteriota bacterium
CGAGGCGCGGTCGAGCACGCCTCGCGCGTATTCGACCGCGGCGATCGAGCTGTCGGGGTCGTCCGGCAGGAAGGTGAGCAGTGACTCGAAGCGTTCGATCTCCGCGTGGCCGGCTACCCGATCTCGCACGCTGCGTAGCTCATCGAGGTCCTTGGCCATGACGAGGTTGAAGTCGTTGCGCAGCGCGGAACGGCCGTTCATCACTTGCAGGTAGTGCAGCGACTCGGCTCCGATCGGCAGCAGATCGAGCAGGCTCGGATTGACACGGACTTGCCACGCGAAAGGCAGCGCCACGAAGCTGGCAGCCAGCGCGATCGCGACGGTGAGGCGAGGGGCGCGGCAGACCAGTGCGGCAGCCCCCTCGTCCCAGAGTTTGTCGACGGCGGCACCACGGTCGTCGCGGTGTCCCCGGCCGCAAACAGCTAGCAGGGAGGGGAGCACGAAAAGAGCTGACAGCAGGCAGAGCAGCACGCCGATCCCGGTGACGAGCCCGAGTTCGGCGAAGCCGCGAAACTCCATCAGGAAGAAGCAGAAGAAAGCCGCCGAGGTGGTTAGCGCCGATACCACCACAGGACGACTGGTCTTGCGGAAGGTCTCGCGCACGGCGGTGACGCGGTCGTGGTGGCGCCGCTCCAATTCGTACTGCGAGATCGGGTGTACGGCGTAGTCGATCCCCATGCCCACCAGGATGGGAATGAGCGCCGTGGTGATCATGTTCAGGTAGCCCAATTCCAGCTGAACGGCGCCGATCGCGCAGATCACGCCAACCGCCAAGGTGATCAGCCCGATGACCGCGTGAAACCGACGGTGGAACGCCAACAGCGAAAGCAGGAAGACGCCAAAGATGGCGATGGCCGATGTGCGGCGGCCGTCGTTGCTGATGGTGGCCATTTCCTCGACCTCCATCGCCGGCGGCCCGGTCAGGCCAAAATGAACCCGCTCGATGCCGTCCGTCGCGGCGGCGGCTGCAGCACGTGCGTCGGTGACCACCTGTTGTTGGCGTTCGAGCCCGCCGCTAGCGTCGCCCGCGAGATGGACGAGGACGAAGAGGACATCGCCATCATCGGTGGAGAGAAAGCCGTTCGTGGTTAGCGAGGCGCGCCCGCCGGCATTGATCAGGCCGAGTGGGGTAGAGGCCAGCCGGGCCGACCATTCTTGCGGCTCGGCGAGAAAGTCCTGCTCGGCGTCGACGAAGCTCTGCAGCCAGCGTGTTTCGGCGCTCTCGGTGTCGGAGGGCGGGGCGCCGCCCTGCTCGAGTGAGGTCTCGATGCGCCGCGCGATGCGGTTGTTCAGGTCGGCAAGGTTGCGTAGGCGGATGGCCCCGTCTTCGTCGCTCAGGGCGTCGCCCAGCTGGCGGATCGCTTCGGTGAGCGACTCGGGAGGTGCCAGGTGCAGAACGTGATCGCTGAGCCAGTCGAGGTCGAGGCGGTAGAACACGCTGCTCACACGTGGGTTGCCCTCGAGCCGGGTGGCGATGCGTTCAGCGATCCGCTCCAGCGTTGCGGTGGTGACGTCGCTCGCTTCGCGCTCGATCGCCACGATGAGCGGCTCCGGGTCGCTGAACTCGGCGCGAACGGAATCCCACCGCGCCTGGTTCGCGTCGCCCTCGGGCACCAACTCCCACCGCGACGTGCGGATCTCCAGGTTCAAGCCCAACCACGCGGCGGCGGCGCAGACCAGGAGGGTCGTCGCCAGGACGACACGGGGTTTCCCGAGGACGACCTTCTCGACGCCCGCGAGAAGCTTCTGCACGACGGACTCCACCATGACCGAGGAGTCTAGCCAATGGGCCCGTCACAAGTGGGCGGCTAGTCCGGTTCGACCAGCGGCGCTAGAGTGAAGATGATCGCCAGTTAGCACCACGAGCTAGGCCACCAAAGGCAGCGAAGATCATGAAGACACGGGTTTTGACGCAGTCAGATATCAACAGCGTCGTCGACATGACGACGGTTGTGCCGGCCATCGAAGCCGCGTTTGCCGCCCACGGTCGAGGCGACACGCAGATGCCGGTGAAGGTGTACCTCGATCTGCCGGAGTTCAATGGCGACTTCCGCGCCATGCCCGCGTATCTGGAGGGATCGGCGGGGGTGAAATGGGTTAACTCCCACCCGAGCAATCCCGAGCGTCATGGGTTGCCGTCGGTACTTGGTATGTACATTCTGAGCGACCCCGCTACCGCGCAGCCGCTGGCGGTCATGGACGCAACCTTGCTGACCGCGCTGCGCACAGGGGCTGCCGCCGCGGTGGCGACCAAGTACCTGGCTCGCGCCGACGCCGGCACCGTCGGTTTCGTGGGCTGTGGTGCGCAGGCGCGTACGCTGCATGCGGCTCTCAGCGTGGTGCTCGGTGACTTCGAGGTCGTGGCCGCCGATGTGGCGCCCGAGGCGGCGGCGGCTTTCGCCGCCGAGGTTGCGGGGCAAGCCGGCGATATTGCCGATGCCGCCGGTTGTGACGTGGTTTGCACCGCAACCCCCGTCCGCGAGCCGATTATCCGGCGTGAGTGGATCAAACCCGGAGCCCACATCAACGCCATGGGCGCCGACGCCCACGGCAAACAGGAGATCGACACGCAGGTACTGCTCGATGCCCGGGTGGTGCTCGA
>JAJCXS010000200.1 GCA_029263335.1 Acidobacteriota bacterium
ATTGCGCTCGTACCCTTCCGCGGTCGCCAGCGCCGCCCGCACCCCGCCGCCCGCTTCGAGACTCTCTATCTCGTTGTCGGCCACGTTGAGCAGCAGATCTTCGGCGCTGAGCCCGCTGAGCGTCCCGGAGCCCCGCTGCGGCGTCCAGACCACTCCGCCGCGGGCCCGTGCCGTCAACCGCTCGCCGGGGCTGACCTCCAGTTCGTCGGCGTCAAGGCGCTCGAACCCGGCCAGCACGAGCCGCGCCTGGCCGCCGTCTGGCGCCGAAGCGGTGACCGCTTCCACGCCGCCGGCTTCCGCGTCCAACGCGACGCTCACGGATTCGCCGGTTAGCGTCTGTGCGCCGCCGGATCCTGCTCCCGCCGGCCCATCGGTTGCATCATCTCCTCGTCGGTTACCGGCCCCAAGGCGAACGCGGGCGTCGCCGGTGGCAACCAGCCCGCGCAGTTCGTCGGCATCCGGGCCGACGTCCAGAACCAGCTCGTCTCCCCACACCGCGGCGCCGGCAAGCGTCACCTGCGGCTCACCTGCTAGCCGCACGAATTCGCCCCCGGGGCGGAAACGCATCTCCGTAGCTTTCCCATTCAACCCGCTGGGCATGCCGCCGACGTCACCGCCATCAGCCGTGCGAATCGTCAGGTCCTGCCACATGCGCAGCTCCTCAGCTGTCGCCGAGGCGCTCGTCACCTCGCCGGCCGTCTGGAACTCCATACAATCGGCGCGCACTTCGAGCCCGGCGTACTTGAGAGTGTTGCGACTGCAATTGCTGACTTCACCGGTGATCGCATCGTAGTCGATCCGCCGCGTCGTGAACTGGCCGCCAGATGGGAGCGTCGCCACCACGTTGCCGACGAAGACCACCTCGTCGAACGCGCTTCCCCCCGCTCCAGTCGTCCGTGCTCGATCACTGCGAATCTCAATATCGTCGTGATCGCCTGGGTTGCCCAAGATCCGCACGCGGACGTTACTCCACGTGTTCCAGTCGTCCTCGTAATCCACCTGCTCCGTGGCCCAGATCGCGAACACGTCGCGGCCATTCTTGGACTCCACGATGTAGATGTTCTCGGTGCGAGAAGCGATCTCGCGCTCATCTCCGTCGTCGACGCCCGTCTGCTCGCGCGCGTCCGACGACGACGGCTCGATTGGCGCTGGCGCGGGTCGCCAGTTCCAATAGACCGCGAACGCCACGCCAGCGGCGAACGTGATCACCAACATCTGAAGTGCTACGCGCACACGCATCGATTGGCTCCGCGACCAGCGTCGAATAACTAACGAACCGGTCGGTATCGGTCGAACTCTTCCCTGTAGTACTGACGATACAGGGCTTCCCATTCCCGCCCGCCCTCGGGAATCTCGTGCTGCTGTGACGCTATCTTCTGCCGAGCCTTGCGTTCGATGTACTCGTCGCGCCGCAGTTCCTCTTCGATGATAGCGACTATGGCCAGGCGCACGCTGTTCTGGTCGCGTAACAACCTCACTTCCAGATGGTCGTCCAGTGCCCCGACGAGGAGCCGCGACAGGTGATTCACCTTGGCCCGCGAAAGACGCATTGCTCAGATGATGATGTTGCGCTCGCGCGCCAGCCTGACCTTGATCGCTTTGAACATCTCGTGGAACTGCACATCGGCTCGCCGTATCTGATCGTCGTGTGCCCTCATAATCTCGCGCACCTCGTCGTTCAATCGGTCTTCGATGAGCAAGTCGTCCGTGATCACCGCGTTCATCCGCGCCTCGGCATCGACCAGGTCGTCGACGGCGGCGAGGCCGTTCTTTGCCAGTTCGTGGATCACCCGATACGCGATGATCTCGATGTGTTCCGCGCTGAGACGCATTGGCGTGGGTAGCCAAGCTCGTGCTGAGCTGAGAAACGGTTCCGAATTTCGGCATCCTACCATGGGCCCATGCCACGGCCACGGGCAGCGCAACAGGCCCCCGGGGACCATGGCGGAGCACGCCACCGGACCCCGACGAGGGCCGGCCATGTGGCGCTGTATGCGCTATTGAATACGTACGCGAGTCTCCACCGGTGGCTGTCCGCCGCCCACCTCCAGCCGCAGGATGTACTCACCTGCCGCGAGGTCTGGCACCTCGCCCTGGATCAACAGCGGCCCGGCGACTCCTCCGGATTCCCATGCGATCTCGCTTGCCTCCAGCACAACCGGGCTGTCGTCGGGGCCGAACAACGTCACCGTCACATCGTCGCTGGCGGGCGTCATCCCGCGTACCCACGCAACAACCGAGAAGGGTCCGCCGGTACGCAGCCGGCTTGTCGCCCGGCCAAGCAACGCCACACCGCCGCTCTCTCCCAGACGAACGGCATTGCTGGCTACCAGCGGCGGACTCACGGCCGCCCCCGACTCGCGGACCTCGACCGGCCCTTCCCAGGTCCACGCGGTGCCGGAGATCGGCTCCAGAACCCTCACCTGGACGGAGTATCCGCCCTCTGCCGCAGGAATCACCAACGCCGTGCGCAGGGCACCACCGGCAATCGCCTGGGCCTCATCCGGGCCCACCTCGATGGCCCACTCCTGGCGCTGCGATGGCCCGGCGTTCGTTCCCATTGCCACCAGCCGAACATCGACCAGCAGTGTCGCGACCAAAGTTGTTTCGCCGGGCTCGAAGAGTAGGTCTCGCAACGGCATCTCGACTGGAACGAGCACCACGCCGCCGACGCCGTCATCTCCCCACTCGGCCAGAGGAACCTCCAGAGGCTCCGTGCGTGCGACGGTTTCGCGAATCTCGACGGTTGCTCGCCCGGCGGCACGACCAATCGCGAACTCGGTGGAGGTATCGACGACAACGGCCTCATTGGTCATTTCCATGGCCCTTCGCACGTCGAGCGGCCATCCGCCCACGCCCATCATCGAGGGTTCGCAGATTTCGTACTGGCCGATCCGGGTCTCGACGAAGACGACCTGAAACTCGCCGAACTGAGCGTTGAATGCCATGTTGTTGGTGTAGTAGATCCACTGTTCTCCGCGTTCAGCGGAGCATCGGCCCCAGCGCTGCATGTCGATCGGGCGGGCGCCGCCACTGGGCGGCCCAAGCGAAATGTGCACGCGTCCGCGATCGGAACGCCAGCCGCGCGGGAATCCGTGGAAGCGCTGATTCGCGTGGGCAACCCGCTCATAGAATCCGGTGCGGAATTCATGCTTGTCGTCTCGCTGGTCCAGGTCGCGCCGAGCCCAAAACCACACCATGAACATCTGGCGATGTTCGTCGGTCTCGAGGTTCTTCCACTCCTCCAATTCATGCGGAAGCATGATGTAGTGCACTGGCCCATCAGCCCAGTCCTCCAACTCGATGCCGCCACCCTCGAAGTACGTAGCCGCTTCGTGCGGACTGTCCGAGAATTCCCGGGCTTGCTGCGCAGCGGCCACGCCGGCCGGCACAAGAAGCGTGGCGCAGAGAGCAGCGGCCAGCATGGGGCGGTGCAGGTATCGCATCAGGTCTCCCGAAATCGGCCGGCGCGCGGGTCGGTAGAGGAACGCAGAGCAGCAGCCGTTGAAGAAGTGGTCAGAATCCAATTGTAGCGAAGGCGCCACACCGTCGGCAAAGACCCAACTGCTGTTCACCGTAAGCCCGGCTCGTCCGGGGCACGAAGCGCAGGGGCTTGTCGGCGGCGCCACAACAGGCTAAACCCTGTGGCATGTTCGTTTCCGAGAGCCCCGAAGACCCCGCAGATCCGGCTGTCGTCGCCGGGTCGGAGCGCGCCCTGCGTCTGTTGGCCGAGTCCATCCCGATCGCGAGCGTTTCGGCTAGCGGCGAACGCCTGGAGGAGGGCGCGCAGCACTTCGCCAAGGTGCTCGCGGATGCCGGCCTGAGCACTCAGGTGTGGCCGAGCGCAGGTGCGCCGGTAGTGTTCGCAGAGAAACCGGCTCCCGCCGGACGCCCGACTTTGCTGTTCTATGGGCACTACGACGTTCAACCCCCCGACCCGCTGGATGCCTGGGAGACCCCTCCTTTTGAGGCGGCGATTCGCGATGGAGCACTGTTCGGACGAGGAGCCGGAGACAACAAAGGACAGCTTCTCGCCCACGTCGGCGCGGTTGCCGAACTCCTCGCCCGTGACGATCTTGGCGTAGGCGTGAAGTTCCTCATCGAGGGAGAGGAAGAGATCGGCAGCCCTCACATCGCGGCGGTGGCGCGTACGCATCGACACGAATTGAAGGCGGATCTGGCCCTGACCGCGGATGCGCCGGTGCATGATGACGGTCGTCCCGTCATCATTTTCGGGGTGCGTGGTCTTCTGTACCTCGAGGTCTCGCTCGCCGGTGCACCGCGCGACCTTCACTCCGGCAATCGAGGCGGCATTGCGCCCACCCCCGCCTGGACACTGGTGCATGCGCTGGCAGGCCTGCGAGACGCCGCCGGCCGCGTCACGGTGCCCGGCTTCTACGATCCGGTGCGCGGCCCCGATGCCAGCGAGCGCGCGATGATCGAGGCGTTGCCGGTGGATCCGGCCCATCTGGAAGCAGAGCTGGGGCCGATCGCGACGACCTGGGCCCCGCAGCCATCCTGGCAGGAGTCACCGTGGACAGCCCTCGGTTTCCAGCCCAACTGCAACATCGCTGGACTCACTTCCGGCTACCAGGGACCCGGCACGAAGACCGTCATTCCGTCTCTGGCGACCGCCAAGATCGACTTCCGGCTCGTGGCCGATCAGGACCCCGACACGGTTTTCGCGGCGGTACGAGCCCAGCTGGAACAATCGGCGCCGGGAATCCAGGTTCGTCGCACGGCGGCCGTCCCGCCTTCGGCCACATCGCCGTCGACTCCGCTCGCCGCCCCTGTGATCGAAGCCGTTCGAGCGGCGACGGGCGTCGAGCCGCTACTACGCCCGCGACTCGGAGGGACGACGCCAGACTTCATCTTCACCGGCATTCTGGGAATACCCAGCATCCTCGTGCCCTATGGCCCCCCCGACATGAACCATCACGCGCCCAACGAAAAAATGACACTCGCTGCCCTACGGCGAGGCGTCGCCTGTACGGTGGCGATTTGCCGCCGTCTGGCTCAGGAGGCATCCGTCGGCTGACAGAATGCGGCGAAGGCTGGCGGCACGAAATCAGGCGGTGCCCCCGCGCGCAGCAGGTCAGCCACCAGGGGCGTCGCAGCACAGGCACCCGGAACGAGCCCGCGGAGCGTGCCACCGTCGGCGGCACCGAGCGTCAACAGCCAGCGCATGGCGACGTGCAGGTCGTGCAGGCTTGCCAGTACCGAGTTTAGCGAGGCGAGGTTGACGGGGGGACCGAGCGCTACGGCTGCCTGAGCGATGCCCATCGGTTGTTGGATTCGTCCGGAAGTCATGCCGGAGCTCGCGCCTATCGACCACCACGCCAGCAGTTCCTCGTCGTTGCGCCGAATGGGGATCCCCGGGCCGACAACGATCCGCCCAGCATCGAGGTCCGCCGCAGCCATCTGGACCGCTGCCGCCGGCCAGTCTGGCGGATCGTCCCCGCGACGAAACCAGCTCAGCCGACTGCCGGATCCGACGGCACGCAGGGTCAGGTCGTAGGCGGTCATGGGCGGGCGGTCGGCAACGTGATTGAGCACCTGTCCGACCACAGCCGACTGCAGGAGCCCGAGTGCCATCTGCATTGGCGCTCGCTGCTCGGCAACGGCACCACCAACGCGTGCCGGGTCCGATATCCATGCCGTGAGCCCGCCCTCTGCATCCGGTCTCCCGGGCCGGTAGTGCAGTCCGACAATACGAATCTCTGCGCGTTGCAACGGCACGGCCGCGCGCAATTGATCGGCAGCGCCGAGCAGAGCCAGCGCAATCACCTCGAGACCCTGGTCGGCGAACAGATTCCAGGCGTGGAGGGTTTGCAGATGCAACTCGACGGCGGGATGGACCTGGGGTTCCACCGGCGCGTCCGGATCGTCGCCAGGATCCGGCGGAATCTCTGCGGCGACCGTATCCAGCGCTGCAACCTCGTCGCTCGGGTCGGCGGCCGCACCGTTCGGGTCGACCTCTTCCTCGTCGTCCGGCCGCGCCCTCCAGGCCTCGAGCGCTACCAGCTCAGCCGCGGCAAGCTGCTCCAGGCCGACGTACAACGAGGTCAACGGGTCGGCGTAGGCGCTCGACCGAACCTCACCACCGGCCACGACCACCGTCAGGCGAGCGAACGGGTCAACGCCAAACGGCAACGCCGCGTACACGTGTCGGCCCGGCGGAATCTCGATGTCGATATCCAGGCGCACCTGGCCGAGCCGGCCACGCCCCACCGGCAATGCCCGAATGACGCGGCCCGCAGCTCTTATCTCCAGCTCGATTGGCCCGGGTGGCAAAACCGGCAGGGCATCGAGGACGGGCTTGGCATCGAGCGGGTCCACCTCGGCGAGAGCCTCTTCGTCTCCCTCGCCCGACGGAACCGCCATGGCTGGCGTCGGGGCGATCTCCTCGTCGAGCGGTGGAACAGCCTCATTCTCCGGTACGGGAGAGGCGAGAAGCACCTGGACGCTGGTGCCGAACAGCTCGGCGACTGGAAGCTGCAGACCCCCCAGCCGACGACCGCCGGCTGTCAGCTCGAGACGGGCCGATGCCACCAGCCGCGTCGGCACCTCGCTTGTCGTATCGCGCCGTGGTGCCATCTCGTCGCCCAGAGCCGCGCCAACGAAGACCGGATCCGCCGCTACCCAGCGCCCGCCATCGCGAACCTCGATCCACCAATGATCCGAAGCAGCTTCAACCTGACGGAGCCATGGATCGCCACGCGGCGGCCGCCGGTCGCGTGTCTCTCCAGTGAGCAGTACGGCACTCGCCCAGTCGAGGCGGCCGCGAGCGAAGCGTGACCGGTAACCGGAAGCGGCGAGCAGCTCCCGTAGCAGCAGGGCTTGATCGATCGCGTTGCCGCCACCCGCGCGCAGGGTACCGGCAGCGCCGCGAATGCTCCCGACATAGGGCTCGTAGCGAATGCGCCGCTGCACATAGCGGAAGACGCCCTCGACACCCGGCCCGAGGGTTGCAGCCAGCGTCGCGATATCACCTGTCGCTGCCCCCGAGGGTCGATCGAGACCTTCGAGAACGGCCTCGACATCCTCGCGTTCGAACAGCGTGCGCAGCGGCGCCTCCACCTCGCTCGGCCATTCCCAGTCGGGGATCTCTACGAGCTCTTCCTCCTCGTCCTGGCGATCCTGCGCCGAAGTCGACGACGGCAGACACACCAGACCCAGCACCAACGCACAGGCAACGGCCCGGCGGATCGGCGACCGGACCCGAGACAATCGAGGCAAAGACGTATCGCGCATGTGCGCCAAGGTATGGGCGCCCACGGAGCGTGTCAATTCGTGATCGGACCCAAACATGGCGCCGACATCAGTCCCTGGACCATGAGTAGAATGGCCTGAGATCCAACGACAACACCTTCAGGCTGGACTCATGCGAACACGCTTTCCGATCCTGGTACTCGGCATGGTCGTCGGCGCGTGCGCCCCGCCCCCGAGCGGCCCCGAGATGATCATGACCGGCGGCCGGATCTATGTGAATCCCGACGGCAGTGCGGTGGTGTCGGCGCTAGCGATCAGCGGCGACACCGTTCTCGCGCTGGGTGACGATGAGACGATCCGCGGTCTCGCCGGTTCCGACACCCAGGAGATGCCGCTCGAAGGCGCCGCCGTGCTCCCGGGTCTGCACGACGCCTGGGTGGATCTGTTCGCCGTGGGCGCGGCTGAGGAGTGGCTGGACCTGCGGCTGGCAGCGACACCCCGCGACGTGCAGGCCAAACTACGCGCCGAACTCGGTGGAAACGACGACGTGCTCGTCGGCTGGGGTTGGGATGAACGCCGTTGGTCCGATCCAACGCCGCCGGCCACCAGCGACCTGGACGCTGTCGTCAACGATCGGGCTGTGGTCTTGTACCGGCGCGACGGCAGAGTCGCGTGGCTGAACAGGGTGGCCATCGAACGCGCCGGCGTCGCGGGACGGGAACTCTCCTGGCAAGGGAGGCCAACCGGGCTGGTCGCCGGCGAGGTTCTGGAGCAGGTCGAAAAGCAGATCCTGTCCGTGCCGCAGGAAAGCGCTCAGGAATGGGTGCGCTCGGCACTGCGGGCAGCCGCGGCGGCGGGTATCACGAGCCTCGCGACGGCACCGCTAAGACAGTGGGAGGTTGACCTCCTGGCAGCAATGGATCCCGCCGAGATCACGTTGCGTGTTACCGGTCGCCTGGGCCCGGAGTCCAACGCTGGCGTGGCCGGCGACCGGTTGAGCTTTGATGCGCTGGGGATCGACCTGGACGGGCCGCTCGAGCTTCACCTGGGAGCGTTGTCGGCACCGTATGGGGATGGCACCGCTCCGACGGCGGTCGACCGGCCCCGGCTCGAAGCTGCCTGCACCCGCGCCGCGTCGACGGGCCTGCCACTGGACGTGCAGGCCCGCGGGGATGCCGCCGTTGCGGCGGCGCTGGAGTGCGACACGACACGGTTGGTGGTAGGTGCGGATGTGATGCCGGCCACGACGCTGCCGCAGGGCAGCAGGCTGGTCGTCGTACCCGCACGGCTGGGCCGCGATCTCTACTGGCTGGACGACGTGCTCGGGACCGACCAGACTGACCGCGCCCATGCGTATCGCGATATGGCCCGCGGCGGATGGCTGGCAGGCATCGCCTCGACCGCACCGGCGAACGCAATCGAACCGATGGAAGCACTGCGCATTCTGTTCACGCGCAGAGACCGCGAGGGCTACCCGCTCGATGGCTGGCGGGCGCCTCAGCGTCTCGCGGTCGGCGACTCGCTCACCGCCATGATGTTGGCTGGGCCCCTCGCACCCGAACTCAGCGCAGGTCGGCCGGCCGATCTGGTGGTGTGGTCGGAGGACCCCTTTGCCGGCGAGGATGAGCTCGCTCGGGCCCAGGCGATGATGGTTCTGGTGCAAGGACGCGTGGTCTATTCGCGACCGCTTATCACGCCACCGCTGGACCGACGACAGCGCCCCTGACCGGCCGCACCACGCACCCTGCTGCCGGAGCCTCACGGGCACCTATCTACCTTGACAATCCATGCCTCCGACCATAGTTTGAGCCTTCCGAGGACACCCCTCTTGAACCCGCACCTCAGGCCTTCTTGCATGCTCGCCCGCTGCTTCACCATCCGCCTGGGAATACTGTGCGCCGTGTGCCTCACGAGCCTGGCGTGCGCCGAATCCGATCCCGAAATCGTCGCGATCGAATATCTGCGCGCGACGCGCGAAGCGCGCTCTGATGCGGCGCTCGGCTACCTCGATCTCGACGAACTGGTCTCGCGTGTCTCGAACGACGTGGTGCTGGTCAATACCGACGGTGATGCCGAGACGTTTCTGCGCGAATCGGTCAGCTCCATGGTGTGGGGTCTGTTCCAGGAAACGCCGCGCCAGGACCTTGCCTACGACGCCCGTCCCGCCGAGATCACGGGTGATCGCGCCACCGTGCGCGTGACCACCGTGGATGCCGAAGGCGACGAGCGTACGCGCGACATCCACCTGCGGCACACGGAGTCGGGCTGGCGGGTATCTGGACGTTCGCTCAACGATCTTGTTCGCTACGTGATCACTCGACTGGAGGAGCGGTTCTGAGCTCCCCAATCGACCCCCTACCGACCTCGGGGTCGGAACTAGGACTGGAGGCAGAGACCATGAACCACCGCCACCTCGCCGTGATCCTGCTGGCTAGCGCACTGGCCGCCTGTGGAACGCCGCTGGAGAACGCGGCTAGCACCTTCAAGGAACAAGTCCGACTCGGAGACCCGGCCGCGCAGCAGACCTTTGCCGAGAACCGCGAGTTGTTCGAGACGGCAGAAGCCCTGCCGATCTGGTTGGACGCCCTGGAGAACGCCGACTCACCTCAGGTCCAGCGATGGGCAGCCACCTTGGTCGGCAACATTGGCGACAGCTCGTCGCTGCCGGCACTGGCCAACGCCATGTCGGGCGATCGCGGCCTCCGAGACGCCGCGATTGACGCCATTGGTACCTTCGATGCCGCCGAGGCTGCCGACGCCTACGCCATGGCGCTACAGGACGGCAGCCGTGATGCGCAGGCGCCGGCACTCGCCGCTTTGGCGCGCATGGGTCCAGACGCGGAACCGGCAGTCAAGGCCATCGCCACCGCGGCTGCCGCTAACGAAGCGTTGATCGCGAGCACCGCCATCAACACCCTGGCGGATATCGGCACCGACGGGGCCGCCGCGTCGCTCGCCGGCCTGGCCACCAACAGGGCGCTCGACATGGACCGACGACGAAGTGCCATTCAGTCGCTGCAACGTATCGACAGCGAAGCGGCGGCCGTCGCGCTAGCCGAGATCTCGACGGCACTCGCTGATGAGGAAGGCGCCGAAGAACTGCGCGCGGCGCTCTCGTAGAGATGGAGGGGTTAGATCTCGACTCGGTACTGGAAGAACAGCCCCCTGTTGCTCCGGCGGCGGACTTCGTGGCATCTTCCGCCGTTCACGACCCCGCAGCGGTGCGGGCGAGGGCGGCAGCCGATCCGGAGGCGTTCTGGGCCGAGATCGCGGGGGAACTCGAGTGGTTCGCCCCTTGGGAGCGTGTTGTCGACTGGGATCCGCCCTACGCCAAGTGGTTCCCGGGGGCCCGCTGCAACATCGCGCACATCGCCGTTGATCGCCACCTGAGTACCTGGCGCCGCCATAAGGTGGCACTCATCTGGGAGGGCGAGAACGGCGACCGACAGGTGTTCACCTACGCGGACCTCGCCCGTGAGGTAAACCGCCTCGCTAACGGTCTGCGGCGACTCGGCGTCGGCAAGGGCGACTGCGTGACGATCTACATGCCGGTCTGCCCACAGCAGGCGATCGCCATGCTCGCGTCCGCCAAGATCGGCGCGTTCCACAGCGTCGTCTTCGGCGGGTTCTCTGCCGACGCGCTGCGCGATCGCATCAACGACGCCAGCTCCACGACGCTG
>JAJCXS010000201.1 GCA_029263335.1 Acidobacteriota bacterium
CGATGCCAAACGCCTGGCGACTCCCGAGGGCCGGGCGCTCAAGGCCGTGCGCGACGCCATCGACGCCGACTGGGGATTCAACCTGCACGACCAGAACGTGCGTACCCGCCTGGGTTCGAGCGGTCGCGACGTCCGTATCGCGTTGCTGGCGCCCCCGCCGGGGGCCGGCGAAACAAGCCCCGCGAACCAGGCCGCACGACGCCTGTGCTCGCTGCTGGCTGACGCCCTGGAGCCGATCGTCGGCGATCAGGTGGCCCGTTACGACGAGAGTTTCAATCCGCGGGCATTCGGCGACCTCATGACCAGCTGGGGCACCGCGGTGGTGCTGATCGAGTCAGGCGGCGAACTCGACGATCCCGACAAGGAGCGCCTGCGAACCGCCAATTTCCTGGGCATCCTCTCGGCGCTCGATGCCGTCGCCACCGGCAGCTGGCAGCACTTTGGCGCCGATCGATACTTCAACCTGCCGCTCAATTCGCCGTGGATCTACGACCTGCTGGTGCGGGGCGCCTCGATCGTGCTGCCGGGTCGCGATCCGGTACGGGCCGACTTCGCGGTGAACTTCGACGATACGCTGGCGGCCAGCGGCGGCGTCATCGTGGAGGTCGGCGACCTCGAAGTCGTACAGGCCCTCGACGAGATCGATGCCACCGGCCTGTACTTCCTACCCGATCCGCGAGTGCTCGGCTCCGAACGCGGGCCCTACGTGCGAATCGGCACCGATGCTGTCGGCGTGCTCGCCCGCGACGCAGAGGGCGTTGATGTGGTGCACAGGTTCGGACCGCCAACTGAGTCGTCCGGCAGCTAGGCGGGGGCCCCGCCAGGCTACGCTGCTACAGGTCGTACGACTCGCCCCGTTGCGGAACAACGACGTTAGCGTCGCGCTGTCGCAACGTCGTGGCCAGTGCGGTCGCGGCCTCGGGGTCGCCGTGCACCACGAAGGTGTGTGCCGGGTTGCCGCCCAGGCCGTCGTACCAGTCGAGTAGCCCGCTGCGATCCGCGTGCGCCGAGAACCCCGTGATCTGCTCGATGTGGGCCCTGACTTCGAACCAGTCGCCGTGAATGCGCACCGGGCTCAGGCCCGACTGGATCAGCTGCCCGAGCGAACCGCGCGCCTGGTAGCCGACGAAAAGGACCGTGCTGCGCGGGTTGGAGATCTCGTTCTTGAGGTGATGCTTGATCCGACCGGCGGTACACATACCGGAGGCCGAGATGATCACGCTGGGCACACGCGACCCATTGATCGCCTTGGACTCTTCGACCTTGGTTACCAGGCGCAGGCCGGGGAACTCCAGCGGCGCATCGCCCGAGCAGTACTTCCGTCGCGCTTCCTTGGAGTAGGCGTCGGGGAAACGCGCGAAGACCGCCGTCGCCTCCACCGCCATCGGCGAGTCGACGAACACCGGCACGCCGCGTAGCCGTCCTGACTCCACCAGGTCGTTGAGGCGGGCCAGGATTTCCTGCGTGCGGCCCACGGCAAACGACGGAATCACGACCTTGCCGCCGCGCTCCACGGTGTCGCGCACGATCTTGTAGAGCGCCTCGGTTCGATCGCCTTCCTCGTCGCGATCGCGATCGCCATACGTGGACTCCATCAGCAACACTTCCGGGCTCTCCACAGAGCTGGGCCGTGGCAATAGACGGGCCCCCTCGACGCCGAGATCGCCGGAAAACGTCACATGGCGACAGTTATCACCATCCTCGACCTCGAGTTCGACGATGGCGGCGCCCAGAATGTGGCCGGCCGTCACGAAACGCACGCGCCCCAAACCGTCGAGGCGCACCCAGTGGTTGAAGTCGACCTCCACGAACTGGTCCAGCACCGCCAACGCGTCGGCCTGCGTGTACAGGGGCGTGATCCCGCTGGTGTCCTTGCCCTTCTTGGCAAGGCGCTTGATAGCCCAGCGGGCGTCCTCCTCGTGGATGTGGCCGGAGTCCACGAGCAGAATCCGCGCCAGATCGATGGTGGCGGCGGTCGCGTAGATGGGTCCTCGGTAGCCAGCCTTGCGCAGCAGCGGCAGCCGACCCGAATGATCGATGTGCGCGTGCGAGAGCACCACGACGTCGACATCTTCCGCCGCGAAGCCGAATGGCGCACGGTTGCGTTCGTGGCTTTCCTTGCCCCCCTGAATCAAGCCGCAGTCGAGCAGTACCGTGCCGGCCGTGGTCTCGATCAGGTGGCAAGACCCCGTAACCTCGCTAGCTGCACCATGGAATGAGATTTTCATAACGCTCACTGAGACGAATCGATCGGGCGGCGAATCATAGCATCGGCCCGCACCCCATCGGCGACTACCGTCCGCTCGTTCTATCATCGCTGGATCATTTCCCAGCTCGGAGGCTACCTTGCGTCACGGTCTGATCACGCTGGAACGAATGGGTCTGTCCACCGACCTGTACGAGCTGACGATGGCACAGGCTTTTCTCGAGGCTGGCATCGCCGACCGCACCTCGACCTTTGACCTGTCGGTCCGCAGTCTCCCGGCGGAGCGCGGATATCTGATTGCGGCTGGCCTGGAACAGGCGCTCGCCTACCTGCGTGATTTTCGTTTCTGGCCGGAGGCCCTCGACTACCTGGAACGCTGTGGCCACCTGAAGCCCGAGTTTGTCGAGTACCTCGGGTCGCTGCGCTTCACCGGGTCCGTCGAAGCGGTGCCCGAAGGCACGGTCTATTTCCCGCCGGGGCCACTGCTGCGGGTCACCGCCCCCATCATCGAGGCGCAGATCATCGAGACCTATCTGCTAACGACGGTGACCTACCAGACGATGATTGCCTCGAAGGCGGCGCGCGTCGTGGATGCCGCACAAGGCCGTTCGGTGATCGATTTCTCGCCCCGACGCGACCACGGCCCACAGGCCGGGCTGCTGGCGGCACGAGCGGCGTACATCGGCGGCTGCCTGGGCACCTCCAACGTGCTGGCAAACGAGCGCTTCGGTATTCCCATCTTCGGCACCATGGCGCATTCGTTCGTGATGTTCCACCGCAACGAGGAAGAGGCGTTCGAGAAGTTCGCCCAGTCGTATCCCGGCAACCCGACGCTGTTGATCGATACGTACGACACGGTCGAAGGTGCACGGATCGCTGCCCGGGTTGCGGCGCGCCTGGAGGGAGATCGCCGCCTGGCGGCCGTACGAATCGACTCCGGAGACCTACTGCAGATGTCCAAGGCCGTCCGCGCCGCGCTGGATGAAGGCGGCTGCCAGGACACGCATATCCTGGCCAGCGGCGATCTCGATGAATTCAAGATCGAGCAATTGATCGCCGACGGCGCCATGCTCGACGGATTCGGGGTGGGAACGCAGCTTGGTACCTCCGGCGACGCGCCATCGCTGTCGAGCACCTACAAACTCGTCGCCTGCGATGACGCCAACGGTGACGAGACTCCCGTGATCAAGCTGAGCGCCGCGAAGGTTTCCCTGCCCGGGCGCAAACAGATCTGGCGCCGCTTCGACACCGGGGGCCACCCGACCGACGACACGATCGGAATGGTCGGTGAGGATCTGGACGGCGAACCCCTGCTGCGGCCCTATATTCGCGATGGGCATCTACTCGAGCCGGTGCCTGAACTCGACACCATCAGGCAGCGCGCGCAACACCAGCGCTCGGCCCTGCCGGAGGGAGTACGTCGGCTGCAGGACGCCGCTCCCTACACGGTCGAGAACTCACCTCGCCTGGCCGCATTGGTGGCAGAGCTGCGAACCCGCGAGCGTCCTCGCACGAGGTGATTTGTCGGCGCTCGGGCTAGGGATTACGATCTAGAAGGGAAAACGAGAGCAAGAGTCTCCGCGGATCTCACGTCATCGCCCTATGGCGGAATGATCGACACAAAGGCAGGCGACACGCGCATGAGCAAGACCGAAGCCGAGCCCCAGAAATCATCCGGTCTTGCGGGCGTCGTCGCCGGCAAGTCCTCGGTCTCATTCATCGACGGAGCGCAGGGGATCCTGCGCTACAGCGGTTACGACATCCACGACCTGGCCGAGCATTCGACCTTCGAGGAGACCGTCTACCTGCTGTGGAACGGGGCGTTACCGGGCCGCGCGGAGCTGGCCGACTTCACCACGTTCCTCGCTTCGCAGCGCGAGGTTCCGGCGCCGATTCTGGCGTACATTCAGAACACCTCTGCCGACGCATCGCCCATGGGCACGCTGCGCACCGCAGTCTCAGCATTGGGCCAGTACGATGCCGATGCCGAGGATATGTCCGAGGCGGCCAATCGGCGTAAGGCTGGCCGACTGACAGCTCAACTGGCGACGCTGGTTGCCGCCATCGAACGCTGCCGCAAAGGGCTCGAGCCCGTGGCACCGGATCCTGCCCTGGGTCACGCCGCCAACTACCTGTACATGCTGCGAGGCGAGCGCCCGACCGACACCGAAGCCCGCGCCATGGACGTAGCCCTCGTGCTGCATGCGGACCACGGCTTCAACGCTTCCACGTTCTCCGCCAAGGTTACGGCGGCGACTCTGTCGGATATGCACTCTGCGATTACCTCGGCGGTCGGCACGCTCAAGGGCGAACTGCACGGCGGCGCCAACCAGCGCGTGCGCGAGACGCTCGACGATATCGGCTCCGCGGACCGCGTGCCGGAGTGGGTCGAGGCCAAGCTCGCCAAGAAGGAACGGATCATGGGATTCGGGCACCGGGTGTACAAGGTCGAGGATCCCCGCGCGCGGCATCTGCGCGCTCACGCGGAGGCATTGCGCGACAACGGCGACCCGCGGCTGCTGGACATCTCGGCGCGGCTGGTTGATGTCGTCAACGAAGCCAAGGGCCTCCAGGTGAACGTCGACTTCTGGTCCGCGAGCTTGTACTCGTACCTGAACCTCGCACCGCGCAGCTTCCCGGCAGTGTTCGCGCTGTCGCGAATCTCCGGCTGGTCAACCCACGTGCTGGAGCAGTACGCGGACAACAAGTTGATCCGCCCGCGGGCCGAATATGTGGGTCCGGACGAGCGACGCTACGTGGCAATCGAGGACCGCAGCTGACCCCCGGGTGTTGGCAGGCTGGTTGCTCCGTTGTCGTGGTCATGGCCGGCCAAGTTTTTTCGAGCTAAGCTGTGAGTGAGATGGCTCGCTGAGTCGTCTTTTTCACCCCCACCCCGTCCTAGTTAGTACACCCACGCACTTGGTGGGGGAAATGCAGCGAGAGTTCCCCAGGAGGAATGTCTGATGAGCATCTGGAGAAAGCCTGCCCGACTGGTCGCGCCACTGATTCTCGTGGCCGGTGGACTCGTCGTAGGGTTGGCGTTGGGCGGCGGCCAAACAGCGATTGGCACCGAAACCCAGCAGGCGACAAACGCGGTAATGGACTCGGCCGATCCGCGCCTGGCGGACATGGTGCCGCAGGCTGCGTTCGTGGAAGTGGCCGATAGCGTTGGGCCGGCGGTGGTGTTCATCGAGGCAACCCGCGTGCAGGAGTCGCCGCATGGCCAGCCGGAGGGCCAGGGCCAGAACCGTCGTTTCCAGGACTTCTTCGAGGACTTCTTCGGCCGACGACCCGAACTCGACGAGGACGAAGAGCAGGGCGATGAGGGCGAAGGCGACAATTTCGGCTTTCAGAACGAGGCACGCAGCCAGGGATCGGGCGTTCTGATCAGCGCTGATGGCTATATTCTGACCAACGCCCACGTTGTTGCGCAGCTGGACCCGCGCGAGCGCGCGCTCGACCTGGCCAGCCACGTGCAGGTAACGATGCAGGATGACCGTCTCTACGACGCGGAGATCATCGGCGCCGACCTGGGCACCGATATCGCTCTGCTCAAGATCGACGGCCGTCGCCTACCGCACGCGCCCTTCGGCGATTCCGAACAGCTGCGCGTTGGCGAGTGGGTGATGGCGATCGGCGCGCCCTTCGGGCTCCAGAACACTGTATCCGCCGGCATCGTATCGGCCATCGGTCGTGCCAGCCTGCAGGGCATGCTCACGCCCTACCAGGACTTCGTGCAGACCGACGCCGCGATCAACCCGGGCAACTCCGGCGGACCGTTGGTGAACCTGCACGGTGAAATCATCGGCATCAACACCGCCATCGCCACCGGCGGCGGTTTCAACCCGAGCTTCAACGGCGTCGGCTTCGCGGTGCCGGTGAACATGGCCCGGCGCGTGACCGACCAGTTGCGTGAACACGGCCGTGTAATTCGCGGCTACTTGGGCGTTTCGGTGCAGGAGCTGGACCGTGACAGGCGCGACGCCTACGACCTCGCGCCGCGCGTGCGCGGAGCAATCATCCAATCTGTTAACGAAGGTGGCCCGGCCGAGGCCGCCGGCGTTGAAGAGGGCGACCTCGTCATCGGTGTCGACGGCGACCGTCTCGAGGGCCAGCAGGACTTCCTGCAACGCATCGCCAACCATGGCCCCGGCGACGAGGTCGAGCTGGAGGTGGTGCGGCCGACAGAGACTGATGCCGACAGAGACCTGTCGATTACCGTACAGCTGACCGAACGTCCGCCGGAGTCCGAGGTGCTATCGCAGCAATTCAGCTTCGCCGGCGGGGGCGCCCCCGACGAGCAGCCGCCCGTCGAGGAACCCGAGCATGTGGAGTCCTCCAGTGCCCAGGCTCTGGGCTTCCGTGTCACCGACCTGACGCGCGAAGTGCGCCGCCAGTTCGAGATTCCAGACAACATCGTCGGCGTGGTCGTAACCCACGTGGCCGAGGTCAGCCCCGCGGCTCGCATTGGCATCGCGCCGGGTGACGTGATCCGCCGAGTCCGCACCAACATCGAGGGTGTGGAACAGTTCGACGCGGAGATCGGCGAGTTCGGGCCGGGCGACGCGGTTCCGTTGCGGGTGTACTCGCACCGCACAGGGACCAGCAACTTCCTGGCCGTGAGGATTCCGCGCTAGGCGGCAGTCTCGTAACAGATCGCAAGAAACGGGCCACCGGAACTGCTCCGGTGGCCCGTTTTGTCGTTGCTCGAACCTCGGCGTCCGTCTCCCGCCGCCGGGCGGAGGATAGGAGGCGTCCAGTGAGCCGAGCCGCTGCGCGGCCGGCGCCCCGTCCAGCTTTAGCGGACGAACCTGCCGAGTCCTACCAGCGGTTGACCGCCTGTTTCAGGTTGTCGTCCTGCACCTCTTCGAAGGCGACATCTCCACCCGCGTCGAGGAACTCCTCGAGCGCAGAGAGCCGGAAGCGCCACTGGCGTCCGACCCGGGTAGCGGGGATTCGTCCCGCCTTCGCCATGCGATAGACGGTCGACTTGTTGATGCGCAGCATGTCCGCCACGTCCTCGACGGTCATGAACTCGCCGAGCCGGCCGCCGCCAAGCGGCGCACCCGCGGAGCGGCTTTCGTCGCGTTGATCGTTCTTCATCGGATCTTGCCTCCTATCATGTCCCCGTCCGATGCTCTTCAGACTCGGAGTGGGACGTACCGGTGTCCTCGCTGTCGCCGGTCGCGGCAGCGGTCACCATATCCAGAAACACGCGAGCCAGCCGCGGGTTCCAAAGCGTGCCAATTCCTTGTTCGATCATCCTGCAGGCGCGGTGGCGTTCCATCGCTGGACGCTGCGCGCGCGGTGAAGTCAATGCGTTGTAGACGTCGCAGAGTCCAACGATCTGTGCCGCCAGCGGAATGTCGTCGCCGGCGATCTTCTGCGGATAACCCTGCCCGTCCCAACGCTCCTGGCAAGATCCGACCACCTGGGCAACCTGCCGCAGACCCGGCAGCGCGGCCAGTATGCGCGCGCCTTCCGCTGGTGCCTGCTCGATCACCGCGCGCTCGTTGGCGTCGTAGGAACCCGCCTTGGTGAGCAATTCCGCCGGCATCTTGATCTTGCCGACATCGTGCAGATACCCGGCCATCTCGGTCAGTAGAACGTGATCCTCTGCCATACCCACGCGGCGTGCGAGGTCGCGGCTCAGTTCCGCCACCTGCATCGAGTGGCGCCGGCTATGCGGGTCCTTGAGTTCCACAGACTCCATCAGGGCGGCAATCGACTCCTTCACTACCGGAGCCTGCAGGCCAAGGATGGTGCGCTTACGCAGCTCGCTGAGGTTCTCGTTGAACTGTTCCATGACATTGGGCACGATGCGTCGCGTCTGGACCTGAACAACAGCCTCGTAGACCTCGGTCTGATCCTGGTCAGCCTGAGCTACTCGCACCCGGTGACCACCGGTGCCTTTGGCCAGATACATCGCCTGATCGGCCGCCTCGAGCAGGGCTTCCGGGTTGTCTGCGTGCGCCGGGAACTCAGCCACTCCGATAGAGGCGCGCAGTCGGAAAGGCGCGTCCCAGTCCATGGTCGTCATCGCGTTGAGCATCGAGTTGAGCTGGGCAACGGTATCGCCGCGCGTGGAACGAACCAGCGACACGAACTCGTCACCACCGTAGCGACACATGGCTACGGAGCCCGGCAGTGCCTCGCGGAGGCGTTGACCCATCTCGACAATGCCGCGATTCCCGGCGATGTGCCCGTGGTCATCGTTGATCTGCTTGAGATTGTCCATATCGACCACCACCAGCGTGTACGGCGAATTGCTGGCCACGTCAGGCGCGTGGAGTGCGGCGTGCATCTGGTCGGTGAATGCCTGGAAGTTGAGCAGATTGGTCAACCCGTCGACCTGGCTCTGCATGCGCAGTTGCTCTAGCAGGTCGCGGCCGCGAATGAACGACGCGGTCATCAGCGCCGAGGCCCAGCAGAAGTCCTTCTCCTCGTCGTCGAAGCTGCGCTTGGGGTCGCGGTCGCGCAGGTAGAAGGCGCCGAAGACCCGCTCGCCCGCCTTGATGGGAACCACGAGGAAGCTGCAGAACGCGTTGGTGTCGGGCAGGAAACTGCTGATCCGGTGCCATAGCTCGGGCGGATTGTGCGGACGTACCTCCGTGATCTCACCGTTCGCGAGTGTCTCCTGCAGCTCGGGATACTCGTCCACGTGCAGCGGCCTCACCTCGACGGCAGCGTCATCACCGCTGGCGGCAACGTAGCCCGTGTGCCCGTCTTGGCTAAAGACCACCAGCGAGCACCGATCCACACCCACGCCCTTCTGCACACGCTTGCTGATCTCGTACAAGACATCGCCGTCGGAGGCGGAGGAACCAACCAGTCCTAAACGCCCGATCTCGGACAACGCCCGCAGTCGGTATTTGTCACGCGCCAACGTCTTGGCGTGGAAGGTCACCGACTTCATCTGCTCGTGAATGCTCGCGGCTCGGCGTTTCTGCCGTTTCGACTCGTCCGCGACAATCGAGAAGAAGAAGCCGACAAAGAAGATCATCGCGAATCGAACCATCAACGGCGATGACTGGAGCATCTCCCAGCCGACCTCCGAGTACAGGACGCCACCGTAGATCGTCGCAACCGTCAGGCTGTAGAAGGCGGCCGCGGCAGGGCCATGGCTGAACGCCGCAAAGGTGACCACGGCAATGAAGGCCAGGAAGAAGTTGGTCGTCGCGCTCTGCGCCAGCATCATCGCAACGGCGACAATGGCGATGTCCATGAGTGTGACGATGCTGCGCACCGGGCCCACCGGAGAGCGCCGCAGCGACATCTGGCTCACCGCCATCGCCAGAAGCGTCACGCCGACAAACACCTGCTTGGTCGAGACGGCCACATACCCGTCGGACTGAAACAGCACCGCGTAGGACACGCCGAGCGCGAACATCCAGCGCCCGATTAGCAACGGCGCGGTCGCGGCACCCACCGCCGGGCGGCGCGAAGCGCCCGTCGACCCACCTTGGTTCGCGTTCCAGCCCATGTGCGGTAACTCGTCGGCTTCGGATTGAGTGCGGAACAACTCCTTGTTTAGAAATGTAGATAAGTCGGCTTATGCGATCAACCCTATTCTTTGACTCCTTTTAATGTCTCTTTCTGTGTTTTGCTGTCTTATGATGGGCTTTCATTGCTAGGCCTATGCACACGAATACCCTGCAACACGCAACTGTGCACATCAAACCCCATTTTGATGTCCGCCCCTGGCCGCGTATGGCCGCTACCCGAATTCGGCGTCTGCGGAGACAAAAAAAAGGGTCCCGGGATAACCCCCGGGACCCAAAACCGAAGGAACCGGCCCCCGAACCGAAACCTCCGGCAATCTCGTGATGTACGACCCAGCTAGCCGAGCGGGTCGGTCTCTCCCCATTCGCCAGCCAACGGCGGGCTGGGTACCGTTGGTGCCGCGGCTCTGTCCATCGCCAGCGGCCGAGCGGACTGTCGCAAGCCGGATCGCCCGACTTTCGCGAACCGCATCTCCTGCTCGTACGATTGAATCGAGTCGAGCGAGGCAATGACCGCATCGGGACCAAGGCCGTTACTGCTCATCCACCATTCCAGCTTGTCGGCGAACTCTGCTCGCGCGAGTTCGCTTTCCTCGCAGCCCAGGCGCAGCAACTTGAGTCGGCGGTCTCGTGACGGGTGCGTGTGGCGGTTCAGGTATTCCGACAGAGCGTGCGTCGGCATATCCAGGAACTTGGCCACGTCATACTGACGCCAGCCCTCGGCATCCATCTTCGCGAGGACGAACTGGCGAAGATACCGGGCGAAGAACCCGAATCGATAGCGGGCTCGCGGCCGGTGGGAACCATCAGCTCCACGCTGCTGGTCCGGATCCGACTGATTTGTGTGCTCCGGCTGGTGTCCGTTATCAGGCTCTGCGGCCAGCGTTTCGAGTGTACTCACGTCGCTGAATCCTCATAAGGGGAGAGGTTTCGTTCTCGTCGACCCGGAATGCGGAACAGAGGACCCGGAACCATGGTCTGTTGATACACAAGTAAAGCAACCGGCGTGCCACGTGTGTCAACGTTTTGTCAACGCCCGGCAAACACTGTGTCGGAGGCGCCGTTTCCGATCGGTGTCGCGTTTGTATACCCCGTATTGACAAGCATTTAGCCGCTTCCCTCACCCACCGCCCCGATCGCAAAAAAAAGTTGCGGCTGTCCGATTTTATGAGGAGGGCGTCCCATAAACGGGATCCAGCTCCGCGCCGCTCCGATTTCTTGGACTCGCTTACGGAGTTTTGGATTGATACGGTTCAGTGCTCGCGCGCCGCAGGGGCTCATCGGTGACGTGCAGCGAACAAAGAACGCAGGACTATGATGACCAGCAGCGCCGCCGACTCAACGATCTCAGGTTCCCTGTTGGTAGCGGCATCCCTGGTGGCGACCAGCATGCTTGCTACCGGTGGCTGCGTAACGAGCTTCGAGGCTGCCGACCCGAATGGCGGGCAGGTCGCGCCGCTGCTTACGGGAATGGGCGCTCATACGCACCCCGTCACAACGACCGTCCCGGAAGCGCAGCGCTTCTTCGATCAAGGACTGATCCTGCACTACGCGTTCAACCACGCGGAGGCACTGCGCTCGTTTCGGGAGTCCTCCAGGCTCGACCCCGATTGCGCCATGTGTTTTTGGGGCGAGGCACTTACCCTCGGTCCCAACGTGAACGCGCTCATGCCCGACGACGCTGTGGCGCCCGCGTGGACAGCGATCCAGCGCGCCCAGCACCTCGCGCCCAGCACATCCTCGGCCGAACAGGCGCTGATCGCAGCGCTGGCCACACGCTACGGTCCGCCGAGCGTGGGCGAGCGGGAGCAACTGGACTCCGCCTACGCCGTGGCGATGCGCGAGGTCGTCGACCTGTACCCGAACGACTCCGACGCCGCCACCTTGTGGGCGGAGGCACTCATGGCCACCACACCGTGGGACTACTGGGCCGAAGACGGGCAGCCGAGGGTCGGCACGAGCGACGTTCTCGGCATCCTGCAACGTGCCATCGACACCGACCCCGGCAATCCCGGCGCGCACCACTTCTATATCCACGCGGTCGAGGCAATGGTTCCGGAACTGGCGCTTGATTCTGCTGTTGCCCTCGCCACGCTGGTGCCGGGCGCGGGCCATCTCGTGCACATGCCCGCTCACATCTACCTGCGTCTCGGTCGATACCACGAGGCGACGCTCGCCAACGAACAGGCCATGGAAGCGGATGCCTCGTACGCCGCACAGAGCCAGGAGCAAGGCCTCTACCCCACCCTGTACATGCCTCACAATCCGCATTTCTTGGTGTACACGGCATCGATGGAAGGCCGATCTGCCTTCGCGCTCCAGACTGCCCGCGACATGGCCGCGCGAATAGAGCGAGACGGCGACCTGAACTCGGGCGTCGGGACCGTGCAGCACTACTGGGTGACGCCGATCTACACCATGGCCCGCTTTGGCATGTGGGCCGAGATTCTGGACGAGGCTGAACCTGCCGAGGCGCTGCCATACCCACGAGCCGTCTGGCACTACGCCCGTGGTCTTGCACTCGCCAACACCGGCGCCGGCTCTGATGCCCAGGCCGAGTTGGCGGCCCTGAAGCGCGTCGCGTCCGAGCCGGCCATTAACGACATCACCGTCTGGGACATGAACGCCGCGGGCAACCTGCTTCAGATCGCCGAACACGTACTCGCTGGTGCCATCGCGGAGAACAGCGACGAACTCGAGGCCGCACTTGCGCACTACGTCGCGGCGGTCGAGATCCAGGACACGCTCAACTACGACGAACCCCCGCCCTGGCACTTCCCGGTTCGCCAAGCAGTGGGCAACATTGAACTCGCCGCCGGCCGCTATGTCGAGGCCGAAGCTGCATTCCGCGCCGATCTGGAAGAGTTCCCGAACAACGGCTGGTCGTTGTGGGGGTTGTGGCGCACCCTCACGGCTGCCGGCAATGTCGACCAAGCCCAACAGATGAAGACGCGTTTCGACGCCGCCTGGGCCGGCGCCGACCACCAGCTCCCCGGCAACTGAGGGGTGGTCGGCGACCCGAGATCACGCAACGATCTGGAATACCTGCCCCACCTCTTGCTCACCGTGCTGGCCGTCCGCCTGGCGGCCATGGGGCTCACGCCGCTCGCTGACACCACCGAAGCCCGCTACGGCGAGATTGCACGGCTCATGGCCGCCACCGGCGACTGGATCACTCCGCAGGTATCCCTCGGGGTGCCCTTTTGGGCAAAACCACCCCTGGCGACCTGGCTGAGTGCCGCGTCTTTGAGCGCGTTCGGTGTGAATGAGTTCGCCGCCCGCCTTCCCTCGCTGGTGCTGGGGATCGTGGTCTTATGGCTGCTGTATCAACTCGCGCGGACAGAGGACTCGCGACGCAGCGCGTGGGTCGCGGTGGTAGTGCTCGCGACGATGCCGCTGTTCTTTGTGAGCATCGGCGCGGTCATGACCGACCTGGCGTTGTTGGTTGGCACCACGTTGTCGATGGTGGCATTTTGGATCTCGGTCACCAGCAAGCAGCCGAGAACGATTTGGCGCTACGCCTTCTTCGTGGGCCTGGCCGTTGGCCTGCTCGCCAAGGGTCCCATAGGGCTCGTCATGACCGGCGTGCCGCTCGGACTGTGGACGCTGGTCTACGGGCGATGGGCACTAGTCTGGGCGCGCCTGCCATGGATTCGAGGCCTCCTGTTGACGACCCTGCTGACCCTGCCCTGGTACGTAGCCGCCGAACTCAAGACCCCCGGCTTTCTCGAGTACTTCATCGTCGGCGAACACTGGAAGCGCTTCGTCGTCTCCGGATGGCAAGGAGACCGATACGGCAGCGCCCACGCGCGTCCCCACGGCACGATATGGCTGTACTGGCTGCTCGCGACGGTGCCCTGGTCGGTGGTTGCCGCGCTAGCCTCGCTAACGACCGCCGCGAGGCGAAGCACAGCGCGGTCGCGCTGGAAACAACGCGCGGAGTGGCACGGCTACCTGAGTGTGTGGACGCTCACGCCGATGCTCTTTTTCACCCTGGCCGGCAACATCCTCTGGACCTACGTGCTGACAGGACTGCCTGCGTTCGCGCTCATCGTGGCCCACTTTCTTTCCGTCTACGATGCCTCGGCCAAGCGAACCCGTGATGAGGCGGAGCTCCCGACCGACGCCGGCCCTCGGCGGGATCGAATTGTGCCGCGCGTTGCACTCGCGGTCACCAGCCTGGCCTTCGTTGCATTGATACTCATCCTCGCGGGCCTGACGCCTCCTGGCTTGAGCCAGAAGGCCCTGGTCGCCGAATACGA
>JAJCXS010000202.1 GCA_029263335.1 Acidobacteriota bacterium
GCGGGTAACGATCTGCTGACGCACGGTGATTTGTTCCCGCCGCCGGCGATCTCCGACGCCGAGCCCTACGAGAGCGTTCACGGTGCCGAACGTCCGCATGGTTCAGGCGAGTGGCTGATTCACGGCTTCGACCCCGAACACGTGCGCTACGTGCCGGAGATCCTCGCCAACGACCCGTCGCTGCTCGACCTCTGGAACGATCTCGAGGCCGAGTTCCGTGCGCGTTTCGTCGATCAGGGGTACGACGGCCTACCGTACGGCCGCTGGCTCGAGAAGCTGCACCTGATTCCGCAGGAAGATCTCGATTACATGGTCAATCGCGGTTTCATGCGCATGCCCATCGAAGCGTCGCTCGGAGGCGAAGAAGCGCTGAAGGCGCAGTACTACATCCTGTGCATGCTGATCGGACGCCATGGCGACGCCGCCCTGTCGCTCGCCATTATGGGCAACACCAGCATCGGTACGACTCCGACGCTGATCGGGCTATACCAGGACCTGCCGCGCGCCCGTGCCGAACTGGAACGCGTGCGCGAGCATCCGGAGGTTCTGGGCGAGATCAGCGATGGTATCGACGGCGTGCTGGCGATGATGCAGCGTCCGGACTTCAGGAAGCTTACCGACGCCTACACCGAGGTTGGCGGCATCGTGCGCAAGCGCGTCGGCAAGTCGATGGTTCTCAAGTACATCGGGGCCGGTTTCCTGCGTGCCTTCATGGGCGCGGGCCGGGCCGGGAAACTGCGCGATCTCGACGGATTCGAGGCCGGGTTGCGCAAGGCGAGGGAGCTTCTCGGCGGCATCTCGGCCGCGGTGGAAAAGCGCCTGGATGAGTATCCGCGACGCGAGCGAGCGCACGAGTTCTTCCTGCAGATGATCTCGGCGGGCTACATCTCGGCCTTTGCGCTGACCGAACCTACCGCCGGCTCGGACTCGGGTGGTGTGAAAACGACCGCGCGCCCCGAGAGTCGCCGGGTTCGCCGCGACGAGGATGGCGTGCTGTGGTTCTGGCTCGACGAGGAGAACCAGAATGACCGCCGTTACGTGCTCGACGCCGAGCGCGTGGAGTTCGACTACGACGGTCGGCAGATGCTCTATCGCTACAGCGACGACGCGGCACCGGCGCCGATCGATCATTCGGAGTACGACTACGAGAAGGATTCGCCGGAGCGGATGCGTTCGTACATGCACGGCGATCGGCGCGTGTACTTCAGCGACATCGCGCAGCTCCGACCGGCTGACAACGATGAACTTCGCTACGAGTACTGGCTGCTCAACGGCGCCAAGATGTGGATCACCAACGGTCGGTTCTGTCACTGCATGGCGCTCTACGCGCTGACGGCGCCAGAAGGGGTGACCGGGTTCATGGTGGATCGCCACGCCGAGGGCATGGTGGTCGGGGCCGACGAAGAGAAGCTCGGCCAGCGCGGTTCTCCGACCAACGAACTGTCGCTCAACAACGTGCGCGTGCCGCGCGAGAACATCATCGGGTTCCGTGGCCGCGGCCAGGTCAACGCGCTCGAGACGCTCAACACCGGACGTGCCGGACTCTGCGTCACCACGCACTCTCTCATCCAGGAGATGGTTGAAGACGCCAACACCTACCTCAACGGCGAGACCCTGGCACGGTTCCCTTACGAAGCGCGAGGCGAGGCCAGGCCGCTCGAGCGCTACTGGATGGGCCGCCTCGCGGAGGAACTCGTCGGCACCGCCGGCACCACCTACGAGGTAATCGGGCTACTGGACAACAAACACACCGCGTCGGTGCGTATGGAGTCCGCGATCGGCAAGTACTACGGGTCCGAGGCGCAGCACGACTGCATCGATTGGATGGAGAGAGTGCGCGGTCTCGAGGGGCAGACCTGGCTGCACCGGGTCGAGAAGACTCGCCGCGACGCGCGCGTGCTGAACATCTACGAGGGCACCAATGAGGTGCAGAGGTTCCTGGTGCTCAAGGACCTCGTGCAACGGGTCTTGCCGGCACTGCGGAAGGAGGTTCCGCCGGCGCCCTCCGAGGATCTCGCCCATGCCGATCTGGCGCGCGAGCTTCACGCCGCCCAGCGGGCACTGCAGGGTCACCTGGAGACAGCGGTCGGTCGCTTCGGCCAGCTCGTCTGGGCCAACGTCGGGGCACAGCCCTGTTTCTTCCGGCTGACGGAAATCGCTGGCCTGACCAAGGTTGTCGACGCGGTGCTGTACCGCCTCGAGTGGTGCGCTCGGCACGACGTACCCGCTGCGTATCGGGCGCGACTGGAACGGGCCGGCCGGCAATATGTCCGGCGGGCGATGTCGCGCATCCGGGTGCTGGAGCGACGCTATGAGATTTCGTACCAGTATCTGACCGAAGGTCGCTATTCGCCGGAGACCCAGCTGGGCACGCTATCGCTCGAAGAGCACGGAGCTCAGGCCGAGGGTTGGGGTTACCTGCCGGAACGCATGCAGCCGCGCCCACAGGAGCAGCCGCTGCCTGCCGAGGTCGAGATCGCGCTGCTGCTGCGGCCGGTACCGATGGAGGCGCCACGACCACGGCTCGAACAAGGTCGTTTTGTCGAGCCATTTACGACCGTCAATCCAGCCGACACGGCAGCCATGGCCATGGCCCTGGAGTTGCGGCGCCGCGATCCGGACAAGGTCAACGTGACCGCGTACGCCGTGGCTGGCAACGACGCTCAGGGGATCCTGCGCGACGCACTCGCTCGCGGTGTCGATCGTGTCGTGCATCTCGACACGGGTGACGCACCGTCGCTGCAATACGACGCTCGGCTCGTGGCCGAGGCGTTCGTCGCGGCGCAACGCGAACAGGCCCCGGCGATCGTCGTGTGCGGCGATACGACGGCCGACACCGGTCAGGGTGCCGTCGCCTCGTTCGTGGCCTCGCTCCGCGGAATGGAGCTGGTTAGCGGAATTGACTCCGTCGAGTGGAACGCGGCCGGCGACGGACTCGTGGTGGGCGCGGTCGACTGGGAGAGTCAGGAACTCGCATGTTCCCTGCCGGTCGTTGTGAGCGCGGCGGAGGGCGATCCGGTGGATCGTCCCTGCGACATGCATGCGGTTCTGGCAGCTGCGGCGATAGAGATTCCTCGCAGGTCCGCCCACGATCTGGCGCGCGGCGTTGCCGCCCTCGAGGTTACGCACTTGCCGCGGCCCGGTGCCGCTGGGGCAGCGACCGCGCTCGCCATCGACACGCCCGAGGATGCCGCAGCACTGGTGATGCGGATGGCAGGGGAGGCAAGCCGTGGCGGTGCCACGGAAGTGGAGCAATACGAGGGCCGTCTGATGAGCCTTGGCGAACAGCCACAGGATGACGCCACCGGCTGCGTCTTCGTGTCTTCGCCAGCAACAGCGGCGGACCCCTCCGGCGGCTCACGCGCCGAGCTGGAGGCGGCGGCGCGCATGGCGGCGGCGCTCGAGTTGCCGCTCGACGTGGTGGTTCCGGTAGATGGCGCCGAGGCCGAGGCGAGCGCGGCGGCAGGCGCCGTGCTGGGCGCGGTGGGTGCCCGACGAGTGATCCTGGTTACGGAGCCCGGACTCGCCACGTTCGGCACACGCGGGCACCTGGAGTGGTTCGAGGAGCTGTGGGCCATGTATCGAGGCCGACCGCAATGGCTGCTCGGTTCCTCCTGGGCCAACGACCTGTTCGCACGCTTTGCCGCCAAGGTCACGACTTCCGCCGAGGTGGGTCGCTGCTGGAATTGGCACAACATCGAAACGCTCTCGAACGGCGACGGAGTGCATGCCTCGAGCGGCGTCTATGGCGGCGCCGTGCGTGCCGGGGCCCGGCTGCCGGAAGGCGAGGGTCTACGGCTGCTGACCTTGGCCGGCGGTGTGGAGGTAGAACTCGCTGGGACAGCGCAGGGTCAGACCTCTGCGGTGGGCGAACCGGAGGTTTACCGGTGGACGCCGCAGCTTGAGTATCGGCTCGATTCCGACCCGCTGGCTGAGCTGCTCGCCAGCCTCGGTGAGCGAGAGGAAGGTCTCGAGAACGCCGAGTTCGTCATTGACGTCGGCTATGGCGCCGGTGGCCGCGACGGTATGGATCAGTTGACCGAGCCGCTACGGAAGCTGCTCGTCGACGACCTCGGTCTGGATCGCGTGATGGTGGGCGCGACCCGCAAGGTGACCCAAGACCTGGAGTTGCTGCCGATGGATCGTCAGATCGGCCAGACGGGAGCAACGGTGAATCCCCGCCTGATCGTCGCCCTGGCGGTGTCGGGGGCGCCGCAGCACCTCGACTACATCGGCGAACGGGCAACGATCCTGTCGTTCAACATCGATCCGGAGGCACCGCTCATGAAGCTCAACGAGCAGCGGCCCAAGCCGGTGGTGCATCCTATCGTCGGTGACGTCTGGGACACGGTGCCGCGCTTCCTGGAAGATCTGCGTCGTCAGCTACGAGCCAAGGAAGAAGGGTCCTAGCGACGGCAGAAAGCAGTGGTTGGCGGCTACTGCCAGCCGATCGAAATGTCCAGACGGTTGCGACTATCGTCGGCCCAGCCATAGTCCAGCTGCAGCGGCCCGATGGGGGTGGCGATCGTTGCGCCCAGGCCGAATCCGCTGACGGCGTCGGTCCAGCCGACGTCTCTGGACCGTTCCCAGACGCCCCCGACCCCGACGCGGCCGTAGACTCGTACCACCGAGAACGGATCGTAGCCGACTGTGATGGATCCGGCGGCAGCTTGTTTGCCCCAGAACTCCTCGCGCGCAACTCCGGGGATCAACTCGGGGCCGCCGAGCTGGAACCACTCGGATACCGGTAGATCGCCCGACGAAAAGCCGTAGCGGGCGCGTCCCTCCAGCACCACGGCACCGACGCCGCGTGCCACTCGCAGGCTGGAGTCGACTCGCCAGAACGATGAGGTCGCGCCGAGCCCCTCTTCGTTACGCTCCGCCATCGCTTCGATGCGGACGCCGCGGCGTGGCAAGGTCAGCGACTCGAGGTTGTCCCACACGTAGCGGGCGAACAGAGTACGCAGGGTCTCTTCGCTTGCCGGGTGCTCCAACCCGAGGCGCTCGCGGATATCAACGGTACCCAACAGGAAGCCCGCCTGGCCGAGATGATTGCCGCCGAGCTGCCAGTCACCAGCGAGGCGCAGGTGAAAGCGCTCGAACTTGGCCCGGTTCACGAACTCGATGTCACGGAAGAACTTCGGCTTTTCCTCGTGATATTCGAGATCGACCCGGTAGCCGAGGTGGGCACCGAACAGTTGCTCGCCGCGCAGGGCAACACCCAGGAGCAGGTCACGCCCGCTGGCGAAGGCGCTCAACTGGATGCGTTCGCCTCCGCCGAAGGGATCGCGGGTCTCGAGTCGCAAGAAACCCTGAGCCTGGTCGTCGCTGTGATAGGCGAGCCCTATGTCGGCAGTTTGTCGATACTGCTCGACGACCTGGAGGTCGACCCCGATCGCGCCGTCGCTTCGGCTCGTGACATCGATCCAGGCGCCCTGCACCAGGCTGGTGGAATAGAGGTGGTCGAGTGCCTTGAGCGCGTCATCGAACACGAAGCGCTGACCGACCTCGAGTTCGCTCTCGCGGATCAGCACGTCGTCGGACAGGTACGAGTTGCCCGTCACCTCGATGTGGGCCAGCGGCCGGGTGCCAAACACCTCGTCGCCGACCAGCGGTATGCCTCCAGCCTGGCCGTCGCGGTAACGCGAGGGAATCTGGGCCAGTGCCGCTGCGCCCGCCTCGCGTCCAAGCTGGACGATCTCCCGGATCGCGGAGTAATCGCCAAAGCCGTGCTCGCCGAGTTCCGGGCTGATCGTCAGGTCCGCCGGCGAGGCGTTCTCGCGGTTCTTGGTGTCGTACAGCAGGTCGATGATACGCCGGGTCACACCCACCACATCGGCCTCGATGTCCGGCTCGATGGGAGTCTGCACGTCGACGGCAATGACGAACTTGGCGCCCATCTCGCGCGCCAGGTCGACCGGCAGGTTGTCGACGAGACCGCCGTCTACGAGCAGGTATTCGCCCCAGATCACCGGCGGGTAGGCGAGCGGAACGGACATGCTCGCGCGCACCGCCCGTGCCAGGTCTCCGGCGGAGAGAATCACGCGGTCGCCGGTTCGCAGGTCCGTGCCCACGGCGCGGAAGGGAATAGGTAGCCGGTCAAAATCACGGGCGGCGGCAAACCCGGCGGGGGCTAGCTTCGATACCAGCTCGCGGTTCAGGCGCCCGTCGTGCAGGAGTCCTCGTGGAAATCGCAGCCCGCCGGCGCCGAATCCCACACGCAGGGCCGTTCGTTGTTGCTCGAGCCGGTGAATGATCGGCATGGAGGCTCGATTCATCGGCTCGGCGTAGATATTGCGCCAGGTCAGGTTGTTGATTAACGCGTTGATCTCGACGAGCGGAAATCCTGCCGCGTAGAGCGAGCCCACGACCGCTCCCATGCTCGCGCCGGCCACGCAGTCCGGGCGGATCCCGTTCTCCTCGAGCACTTCCAGCACGCCGATGTGCGCCGCGCCGCGGGCTCCGCCGCCGCTCAGCACCAGGCCCAGTTCGCATTCGGTTGCCGGCGCCTGTTCCTGCGCGACCGCAGGCCAGGCGGCTGTGCCGACAAGCAGGAGCGTGGCCAGCCGCATCGTCATCGTTGTCCAGGGCCCGAGGTTTACGTTCTGAGACGTGACGGGGTCGGTCGAATCGAGGCATAGTAACCGAACCAATGCCATGAAGAACCTCCTGCGACCACACGACGCCTTCCGGCGAGCTGGCCCGATGCTTTTGATCGTGGCCGCGGTTGCGACCGCCGCTGCGGTTAGCAGCGTGGCAGCGCAGACGCCGACGCCCTCCCGGGCCCTGAGCTTCGACGTGGGTGAGGAGCGTAGCTACCGAATCGGCCCGGCGGAATCGCTCGGTCTGGGCGAATCCGCCGAGTGGACGATTGCGCTGCGCAG
>JAJCXS010000203.1 GCA_029263335.1 Acidobacteriota bacterium
CCGCCGACTTCCACGGGCGCGAGCAGCGCCACGGGAGCGATGATCCCGGTGCGCCCTACTTGGAGCGCGATGTCCTCCAGGCGCGTGATCTCCTCGCGAGGCGCAAACTTGTGGGCAAAAGCCCAGCGCGGGTTCCGCGACCGGAAGCCGAGTTCGGCCTGCTGCTGGCGATCGTCAACCTTCACCACGACGCCGTCGATCTCATACGGCAGATCGTCGCGCTGGGCCTCCAGACCGTCGTGGTACGCAATCGCCGCCTGAATTCCCTCGCAACGAGCCACCTGGCGCTCCACCTTGAGCCCGAGCTGGCGCAGCCACATCATTGTTTGCCAGTGCGTTGGCGGGAGTGGCGCCCCCTCCACGGCAAGCACCTCGTAGAAGAAGACGTCGAGAGGTCGCGACGCAGCCGCGGCGACATCGAGCTGCCGAATGGCACCAGCGGTGGCGTTGCGCGGGTTCGCGAAGGGCTCCTGGTCGCGTTCCACGCGCTCGCGATTCATGGCGTGAAAGCCCGCAAGCGGCATCAGAATCTCGCCACGCACTGCCAGCAACTTCGGGACCTGCCCGGGGCCTCCCGCGTCGCCCGCGGCTGCCGTCAGACGGAGTGGCAGGCTCTTGATGGTGCGCACCTGCTCGGTAACCTGCTCCCCGGTATAGCCGTCGCCACGAGTGGCTGCCCGTGTATAGACGCCGTCCTGGAAGACGATCTCGATGGAGATGCCGTCGAACTTCGGCTCCGCGACGTAGATCAGCTCGTCGAGTTCGAGCGCCCGGCGGGCGCGGGCGTCGAACTCCAACACGCGCTCCGTGTCACCGCTGGAATCGAGCGATAGCATCGGGGCGAGATGCTCCACTTCCGGCAACGACTCCAGCAACCCTCCCCCCACGCGCCCGGACGGCGAGTCCGCGCGCAGCAACTGAGGGAAAGCGTGTTCGAGCTCCTGTAGCCGGGCGAGCAACTGGTCGTAGCCGCCGTCGGCGATCGTCGGCGCATCGAGCACGTAGTACTGGCGATCGTGATGCCGGATGGCCTCGACGAGCAGATCGATCTCGACACGAGCCGCTGCTTCGTCCGTCTCTTCGATTGGCGCGAAGTCGTAGGGCCCCGCGTCCAAGTACTGGTTATCGCTCACGAGCGCCTGCCGGGGCTTGGCGTTTTCTGGGACAGAACCGTTTCGAACTGCACGGTCTGAGATCGGGCCGCCAGAGGCGGTAGACTTCCGCGTCGGAGCGGCGGGCCTGATTATGCAACAACATGGTCCAGGCATCGCCGATCACCGTCCGAACCGCCGCGTCTCTCCCGCCAGCAACGAGCCACCGATGAAGCCGCAAGACCTCCCCTATCCGATTACCGATATCCACGTCCACATTCAGCCCTGGGCGCAGATGCACCCGCAGACGCGCGACGTCATGGCTGCGCGCCGTGACAACTACGAGCAGCTGCAGGAGATGATGCTCGACCCACAGGCGGTTCTGGCCGCCATGGATGAGGCGGGGGTCGATCGCATCGGCATGATCAACTACGTCGCCACCGAGCTGATGGGCTTCACCGACACCGTCAACCCGTGGGTTGGCAAGATTGCCGCCGCAGCACCGGAACGGCTACTCGGTTTCGGCGGCCTGGACCCACGCGACCCCAAGGTGGTGGGAGACCCCGAGGGCGCCGTCGATCAGTTGATTGATTACGGTATCCGCGGCCTGAAGATCCATCCGCCGCACCAGGCGTTTCGCGCGAATTCGTACCGGCCTGGAGCCGGCGACGAACACCTGCCGGCCCTGGCCGGAATCTACCAGCGGTGCGCCGAGCGCGGCCTCCCGGTCATGATTCACACGGGCACATCGATCTTCCCCGGTGCGCGCAGCCGCTTCGGCGATCCGCTCGAGTGCGACGACATCGGCATCGACTTCCCCGACCTCGTCCAGATCCTGGCCCATGCCGGCAGGCCGTTCTGGTGCGAGCAGGCCGTCTTCGTGGCGCGACGACATGCCAACCTGTACGTCGACCTCTCCGGCATTCCGCCGCGGCGCCTGCTGCACTACCTGCCCGAGCTGCCGCGACTCGCCCACAAGTGCCTCTGGGGCACCGACTGGCCGGGACCCGGCGTGCCGAGCCTCGCCGGCAACCTGCAGCAGTTCCTGGATCTGAATCTCGACGAGGCGATCTACAGGACCACACTGCACGATATCCCGGAGGCGCTGTTCCCCCGGTAAAGGCATGGGCGCCGCCTTAATGCGATGGTATTATCCTATTAAGGCAGCTCGAAAAAGCCTGTACCAGAGGAGGACGCCATGAGAATTCAGAGGATCCTCTGCCCGATCGACTTCAGCGCAACCACCGAGGCGGGGCTGGCGCCGGCAACGTCGCTCGCCACCGAGTACGGTGCCGAGCTCACGCTGCTACATGTGCTGAACTTCCCGTTCACGCAGATCGAAGCGCTGCCGCCGGGATTCGATGTCGAGTCGTACTACGAAGCGATGTCCGACGAGGCCAACGCACACATGGCGGGGCTGATCGACGCCGACGCCGCGGACTTCATGAAGGCCACCACCCAGGTGGAACGTGGTGTTCCCTACGCCGAAATTGTCCGCGTCTGCCAGGACCAGTCGATCGACTTGGTCGTCATGCCCACCCATGCGCGGCACGGCCTTGACCGGCTGCTGATGGGCAGCACCACGGAGCGCATCGTTCGCATGGCCAGTTGTCCGGTGCTCACGGTGCATCCGGGAGATGAGCCCGCCTTCGCGCCCGAGACCATCCTGTGTGCCACGGACTTCTCGGCGCCCGCGGACGAGGCATTGCATCTGGCCTGCGACATGGCGCAGCGGTATGACGCCAAGCTGGTGCTCCTGCACATCGTGACGCTATGGGAGTACGACCCCGGGAATCCGTCATGGAGGTTCCCGCCGCTCCCCGAGGAGTATCAGGCGAGCGTCATCGAGGGACCGCAGCGACAGCTCGAGGAGCGCCGCGCGCTGGCGTCGGCGAGCAAACCTCACGTCGAGACCATGATCATCCGCGGCTTCGATGCGGCAGCCGAGATCGTTCGCGTTGCCAGCGATGAGGTGAGCGCCGACCTCGTGGTCATGGGGACCCACGGACACACGGGCATCGCCCACCTGCTGCTCGGAAGCGTGGCGGGCAAGGTGGTCCGGACCTTCCCCGGCCCGGTTCTCACCGTCAGGCAGACCGACTGACGGGCGGGCAGCGCTCCTGGCGCGCTTCGGGATATATCTCCGCCCGTTCCTGACGTCAGATGATCACCACAGGGGTCAAAGGTCATGCCGCTGGTGGCGGCGCGTACGCTTGCTACAATCGGGACGCCCGGTCACAGCTTTCAGTGGCGGCTGTGTCCTTCGTCCCCATCATCGTGCGCCCACGGAGTAACGCAAAGTGCAAGACACCTGGACTCGAATCACCGAGATGCTCGGCAGCAATCTGCCCGGTCTGTTGGCGGCACTTGCGGTCCTGATCGTCGGCTGGCTGGCAGCTTTCATTCTCGCTGCGATCGTGCGCAGCATCATGAAACGAACGCAGCTCGACGACCGCCTGGCGTTGTGGCTCGGCGATGACGACACCCTGCCGCACGACACCTTCGAGCGGTGGATTCCGCGAATCGTGTACTGGGTGGTGCTGCTATTCGTGCTGGTGGCGTTCCTCACGACACTCGGCCTGACCGCGGTCACCGAGCCGCTGAACCAGCTGCTCGAGCAGATCCTGGACTTCGGGCCACGGGCGGGCGGCGCGGCCGTTCTACTGGTGGCGGCCTGGATCATAGGCACCGTCCTCCGTCTCGCGGTCACGCGGATCCTGCAGGCATCCAACTTCGAGGAGCGTCTCGGCTCGGCCGCCGCCCTCGACAGCGAACGCAGCATCTCGATCTCCAAGACGCTCGGCGACGCCGTTTACTGGCTGATCTTCCTGCTGTTCCTGCCGGCGGTGCTCGATACGCTGGCCCTGGAGGCGCTGCTGGCGCCGGTCCAGTCGATGATGGACCAGGTACTCAGCTTCCTGCCCAACCTGTTCGCAGCCGCCCTGATCGGTGCCGTCGGCTGGTTCGTCGCACGGATCCTGCAGCAGATCACCGCCAACCTGCTGGCAGCGCTGGGTATGGATCAGCTGTGCGACAACCTCGGCCTCGCCGCCATGCTCGGCAAGCAGCGAATCTCCAGCGTCATCGGTCTGGTCGTCTACATCTTGATTCTGATTCCGGTGCTCGTGGCAGCGCTCAACGCTCTGCAGTTGAGCGCC
>JAJCXS010000204.1 GCA_029263335.1 Acidobacteriota bacterium
ACGCCGCTGGCGTGCCTGTCAGGAGATTGGGAAGTCCAATATTCCGGCGATTATCCGGGAAGCGGATTCAAATCAGAGTGCGGCTGAATCGCTCATAGAAAATTTAGTGCGTGAGGATCTTTCTCCACTTGAAGAATCGAAGGCGTACCAGCGGCTAATTGACGATCATGGCTTTTCACAAACCGAAATAGCCAATCGAACGGGAGTCACTCCAGGAAGAATTTCCCAATTACTCAAACTGCTTTCATTGCCATCTGAGATTCAAGATCTTCTCTATAATTCTGCGACTCCCATGTCTTCAGGGCATGGCGAACTCCTAGCGACGATCAATCATGATCCAGCACGGCAACGGAAATTAGCCCTTCGGATTACCAAAGAGCATTGGACTCGTGAAGATTTGAAACAACAACTGGCTTCTAAGCCTCGCAACAATAAAGGATTTGAGGCGGTTCAATTTATTGATCGTGGAGAGAAGGGGTATAATCTTACCGTTCGTTTTCATACCAACCGTCCACAGGATCTTCCGGAAATTGAAAAAAAATTAGACCAAGCCCTTCATCGAGTTCGTGAACTTCTCTCCCAACAAACCAACTCCTCCTCTTCCTTATAAATCTTTTGTACCAGCCTTCTTCCTTCTGAATCTGATTAAAAATTGCACTGGTTCCTCTTTGAATCAGCCTCGAATTTCTAGAGAGAGTGATGATCTGAGAAATTGGCTTGGCTTTAATCGGTAGCGCAGGCAGCTTCTTTCCACCATAATTTGAGAAAGAATTGCATCTTAAATCCTTTTAAAAACTTACTTTTATAATCGTTCAAAACAATTTTCTTTTAAAAAAAATGTTCGATCTTTTATTGCAAGTGTAAGCGATTCTAAGAAAACATTGGGAAAGAGACATAAAGTCCAAAAAAATTGAGTTTTTAAAGAGAAATGGTTAGTTATCAACAAGCCAAACGATAGTTGAGGGAAGTCTAACGACAATTGAAGGAAGATATTCGATAGTTGAAGGAAGCTTTTTGCGATAATTGAAGTAAAACCGACGATAGTTGAGGGAAGTCTAGATATATGAAGGATGCGAGGGAAAAGAAAAGAGTGTTGAAAAAGTTAGAGAAAATTAGTCAAGATCATGAACGACTCTTTTTTGTACGTAATAATGTTTTACGTTAATAATAAACGTATAGGATACGTGAATGAAAAAATCTCTTCCTGATTCCCCTAACTTAGAAGTTCTAACCGAACCTCGATATCTTTTAGCTGAAAAACAGTTGGCATCAATTCCATTATGGGAACCCAAAAAAAAGACGGGGAAAGGACAGAGCCCAAGAGAAAAAACAGTTGGATTTACGACAGTCGTCAAAGGTAATCCCATTAAAGTAACCATCAAGGTTCTATCTGGCGGCAACTATGAATTCCCTAATACCACAGATTTAGATTTTTTTCGAGCGATTGAACAAGTAGCCACTGAGCAAATTCAACGACAGGGAACCTTGAATAATCCCATATGCTTCAAAGGACACCAAATACTCGCGACTGCTTCAAAAAGTCCATCAGGACAATCATATAAAGAATTACGACGGTGCTTGTCGAAATTAAATGCTCTTTCCTTTGAAGTCGTTCGAACTGACGGAAAGCGCGAGCGAGTATGGGGATTTCATATATTTAATTCTGTCTATCAGGAAGGGGAGAAGAAGAGCGATGGATCGGTCGCGGAATACAACGAAGTCGAACTGGCTTCATGGTATTGGAAAAGTTTGCAGGCGGGGAATTGTTTGGTGATTGATCACGATTTGTTCCAGCGATTAAAACTCTCCTTATCAAAACTTCTTCATCAATTTTTGCATGCGCAATTTTATTTTCATCATGGGGTAGCCACGGGATGGTATGCAGAGCTTGCCCATAATTGGGGAATGAAGGAATATTCGGCTCTGAGTCGCATTAAACAGCAATTGGATCCGTCGCATAAAGAACTGCGCCGCATGGGGTTTTTAGAATCATGGGAGTATCTCCCCTTCACACGGTCAGGGAAAAAGTCGTATCAGGTCTCCTGGAAAGCGGGAGCGCAATGGTGGGACATTCTGCAGGTCCAGAAGCAGCAAATTGGTCGTGATGGCGATGAAGGTGGCGATCATCTCTTATTTTTGGGGGAACCGGCAGAAGAGGGAGCGGGAGGCGAAGAGGGGAAAGAAGGATTATTGATTAATATCTTAGATCTAGTGGGGCATGGGGATAAAAAATATCTTCCTTTCTGGAAGCAAGCGATTCGGGATCTTCCAAGGAGTGTGATCTCTAAACAAATGGGCGATCTACGCGAACGCATTGCCGATGGTGAAAAAATTCGGAACAAAGGCGCGTATTTGATGAAGCTATTTCGAGTTGAAGCGAAAAAACGTGAGTTGCCATGGGCTGAGAGCAAGTGAATGGTCGCTACAGACATCCTTGAGCGGCATTTGCCAAACGCAAGCGTTATGGAGAATACCGCGTACCGTCATGACACAGGAAGCTGGTCGGCAAAAGTGACGGTGGTCGTGGCTGGGCGTCGGCTGCGTTTTCGCGTGACCACAATTTCCACTTCCTGATCAAGTTTATTGAGAAGCCGCAAGAGCCGGTCAACCGAGAACCCGCTGAGGCCACCACGCGCGAGATCAGACACCCGAGATTGTGAAATGCCCAACAGCTCTCCTGCTTTTTTCTGTGTCAGCTTTCGCTGTTTAATAATGGCATTGATTTGGCTTACCAATTGAGCCTTCGTCTCCATCTCCTCAGGGTTGTCAAAACCCAGATCAGCAAAAATATTTCCTGATCCTCTGGTAATTTTCTCGGTCATGATGTGGTCTCCTTTTTCCAGTCCTCTTCGGCCAATTTAAGTCGTGATTTGATGAGTGCGATATCGTGTTTGGGTGTCGCGATCCCTTTTTTTGATTTCTTTTGAAAGGTATGCAGCACATAGATGGCATTGGAGAACCGAATAGTATAGACGGCTCGATACGTTGACCCATCATGGTCTTCCATCACCTCTAGGACACTGGCTCCATGAAACCCCTTGAGCGGTTTGGTGTTGGCGGCTTTTACCCCTTTCTGTGCTTCATATAACGCATAGCCTATGCGATCTTTCGTCTCTGGTGGGAATTTTCTCAAAACCGTTCGACTATCCCCGAGAAAATGGATCGACTTCATGGGTACTCCATCATATCTTTATATCTCATTACTAGTATATTAAGATAAATTGCCAAGCGCAAGATGAGTCTAGGGGGCTGTCCACCTTAAAGCACGAGAGTGAGTCGGGGAGGGGAGTTCTGAACCGCGATATCTTTTGGCGGAAAAGCAATGAGCCTCCATTCCCTTTTGGGAACCCAAGAAAAAAGGACGAAATATACCACCAACGTCAAAGTGGGCGCCCTGATGAGCATGATCCAAGGCGAACCTATCAAGCTCACCCTCAAAGTCTTAGCTGGTGGGGATTATGGCTTTCCGAATACCACCGACTTGGAATTCTTTCGAGCCTTTGAACATATCCTGACCGAACGCTTGCTTCAACAAGGGGAACTTAACAATCCCATTGGAGTGACAGGACGGGAAATACTTGTTCCACGGGTCGGGGCAAGGCTAGTCAAGGCAGATTAATGTATAGAAAGGGTAGCCTACGGTGATTGTGGTCCTGTTGCATTTGCCCAATCGCTATCTGGGTCTTCCAAATCAACCTTGTGAACCCCTTCAGAAAATTTACTTTGCAACAACGCATACTGTTCTTGCAGTTCCCCTATGGGGTGTTGACAATTATGAAGATAGTAAATGGAGGTAACCTTCGCTTGTAACGCTTGCTTTGTGCAGTCAAAGCATGGCCGTAAAGTTGAGTACACCACTGAGCCTTCAACGGCGTTTCCGAATCGTGCAGCTGTGATAAGAGCGTTCTGCTCTGCATGCACGCAAACACATACGTCGTATCCCACGCTGGCTTTGTATGTGTCTCGGTCACGACACCGAACGCATCCTCCTTCAGTGCAGTTAATTATGGATTCTGGAGTTCCGTTGTAGCCAGTAGATATTATACGGTTTTCCCTGACCATTACCGCCCCTACTTTACGCCCATAGCAATTGGCTTTTTTTCGAACCGCCATAGCAATATTCATGTAGTAATGATCTCGGTCCATGCACACCCCTTAATTCAATCTTTAAGAAATTTCCTAGCTATATTTATCAAAATACGCATGCCTAGAATTTCTCACAACCTCTTTCATCAAAAATTCTTTCAACCATTTTCCTCCTTCCTATACCACTGCTTAGTGATACCCTATGTTCGGTCTTTTCTTGAGAAAACTTTTTTAGATCTCAATTCTGAAGCGCCGCCTCAATGTCATTAATCAGCAAATTGATAAATTCAGGCCGAGTTTCGACAAATCGTGGGGAGACTGAAATTTTTGAAAAAACGGTCTTAAACTGATCGTCGACGGCTGCGCGAAACGTCATATCTTTGTCACGCCCAGCCCCTAGCGGGATATTTGGGTCAAGTACTGTCTTGCATATAACTTCGTAAGTTCGCGCATGGTGTTGCGCCAGATCGAAAAGATATTTCGATTCGTCTGGTGTGAGATTGCATCCACGGTGATTAAGTGCAGCAAGTAGGTAAGCCATCGCATCCATAATCGGTCGATCGACAAGGACCACATCGGCCTGGAGACTGGCTTCAAGCTCACAGGAAATACCACGACTCATTATCCAGAGAGTGCTTTCGAATGTGTGGTTTTGGAGAATAGGAAAACCACTCTTGTATGCCTCTGTAGCAAGATCAGAGACACACTTGACGCGAAAACCTCTCTCTTTGAGTTTGATGCCTAGTTGAGTGATAAGAGTAGATTTTCCAGTTGAATGCGTTCCAGTGATACCGAGTTTGATTTTGGTCATGAGAAAAGTCTCAATTGTGAATCGTCAGAAGTCGATGGCACTTTACCAATTCCTAATAAATCTTTGAAGGAAAGGGGGCCACGGGGTGAGCTGTCAATGAGGTGGAGAAAAAGGAGAAATGCTGCGGTAGCATCATATCCAGCACGGTGAGGTGCGCCTTCAGTTTCCAAGAGATCCCCTCGAAGACCGAAATGATCTAGGAGTGCACCAAGGCTATAAGATAAAAGCCCAGGGTAGAGAATTCGGGAGAGACGCAGTGTATCAATGATTCCCGGTAGATTTAAGGTAGGAAGCTTTCTGTGGAGAACGTTCCAGTCCCCAAGGGCATTGTGCGCAACGAGGTAGCGTCCTTTGAGACTTGATTCCACATCTGCTTTGATTGCATCAAAAGATGGTGCCTTGGCGACATCCTCATTTCTAATACCATGAATACTAGTTACACGCGCGGAAATTGGCTGCTCAGGCTTTACGAGCCACGTTTTAGTATTTACAAGGATGCCGTTGTCGATTGGAATGGCACAAATTTCAACTATATCGGGAGGCTGCCAGCCGTTGCCCTCAAGATCGACAACCACTAAGGGTGGAAGGCACCAGTGTGTATCCTTAGATATGATTGGGGTCGACATGTTCCCACCCTATCTCTGCACGACCATGGCGACGAATGCGATGTGGTTTCGCAACATCGTGAAACTGAAAGGCAAAGGCGTGCTGCAAAAAGTACCTCTGTTGCTCGTTAAGACCCTCGAGGATTACAGAACGCTGCGTAATTTTAACATTTTTTGCTTCGCCTATACTCTTGGCAAGTGATGAAATCTCGTCTAACTTAGGAATGCGGTGTACATCCGCACAACGAGTCATTTGCTCTGGAGGACAGATGTCGCATACATCACGAATACCATAATGACCATTGTAGTCAGGAACGGCATGAGCGTAACAAACGCCGCAAGACGTTTTTCTGAAAAGGGGACTGACATTTCCAGCAGAAAATGCTTGGAGTATACGATTCTCGGTCAATGACGGGAGAATCTTTCGGCGGGCAATTTCGGTGTACGGCTCGGGTAGGCCTACCGACTGATAGTACTTTTTGATCTCGTCTCTATAAAACAGTCCTGTGAAAACAGTGGCGTGCGCACAGAGGGATATTTCTTTCGCTCGCTGGATATGTTCATCGGAATCGTTTAGGCCAGGTATGATAGGGCGCCAATAGAAGATCACACGGTAGCGATCGGCATATTTGTATGCGGTCGCCAATGACTTAGCTGCAATAGCGCTCGAGATCGGTTCTATTCGATTGTCAATGATACCTGAATAGGTGATGAGAAGCGTGACTTTAATCGATGAAAGAGAGTTCAGCCGTGCGCAGTCTTCCCTGGTTATCTGATAGCGTGTGATAACTAGGACATGGTTTCTCAGTCCACGGGCATCAAGATCTTCTAGTACGGCAAACGTGTGCGGTTTCACCTCTTTAAGGAATGGGTCCGTTGCACGATTGAATATCTGAAGTGGTGTTTGATTTGGAACAAAATATGAATGACTAATGAGATATTCCACGGCATCGGCGTCAGGTAACAACATTTGGGGTTTGCGCATTTGAAAGTTGTCAAATAGATGTCGCACACAGTATGCGCAATCGAGAGGGCATCCGATAATGTGATTGAGGCTCAGTCCTGATTTCCGGTACTCTATCGGGTTGACGAGTTCAGGGTGCAGCGACAGGGCAGACTGTTTTTCTATAGTAGAGATTTCAATCAGAGTTGAAAGTTGGTTGGTCGTGCCCATCTCGTTCAATTCCACTTTGAGAACGGTTCAGAATAATTGCCAGTTGCGATTCCAAAAAATGCTAGTGAACCCGGATGCTCGTATGATTATGATTTTTTGATCCCAGTAATTATTAAAAACCCTATGATGGCTAAATCTCGAAGAGATTCGCATCTGCAAAGTGGATAAGTATAGCTCTTTTTATTGGAAATTATATCCAACCAATCAGGCAATTCAGTCTAAACCTGTTGGGGAAATATTTCATGATGATAGCTAGACGAGATTGATCTTGGAAGGGATGAAATAGGTCATTGCAAATATTATCCTAGGTGCTTCATTTTAAATTACGTAAGTATGTAGGGCTAGTAAAAAAGAAAATGAACCTAATTCCTCGATTTTTTTCGAAAATTAGAATATGCTTCTAAAAGCCTAACTCGAATTTCTTCAAAGATCAAAAAAAATCTATTTCTAACAACCTAATGAATTCATGAGCGACCAATCAAAAATTGAGTGGACAGATGCAACCTGGAATCCTGTTCGAGGATGTTCCAAGGTGAGTCCAGGTTGTTTGAACTGTTATGCGGAAACATTTGCTGAGCGATTCCGTGGGGTTCCAGGACACCCCTACGAGTTCGGATTCGACCTCAGACTTGTTCATGAGAAATTGAATCAACCTTTACATTGGCGCACCTCAAAGATGATATTTGTTAATTCAATGAGTGATCTATTTCATGAGAAAGTTCCTGATGACTTTATTATAGAAGTAGTCAAAATAATGGTTGAAGCCAATTGGCATACTTATCAAGTGCTTACAAAACGGTCTGAGCGTATGAGTCACCTTCTGAATAATCAATTACACTTCGCAGCAGACCAGCCTCATATATGGTGGGGAGTGAGTGTGGAGAACATGAAAAATGGCATGCCGCGTATAGTCGATCTTCGCAAAGCACCAGTGAAGGTCAGATTCTTATCGATTGAACCTTTATTAGAGCCACTGGTTCGACTCAATCTTCGCGGAATAGGATGGGTTATAGTGGGTGGAGAAAGTGGTGCAGGAGCTAGAATTATTAAAAAAGAATGGGTACGTTCCATAAGGGATCAATGCAAGAGAAACAAAGTTCCATTCTTTTTTAAACAATGGGGTGGAGTTAGAAAGCGGGAAACCGGCCGTACGCTTGATGGGAAGACCTACAGCGAATTTCCTCCACGAGTTATTGTATCTAAGTCTTCTCAAACCAATATTTTTCCCATGCGTAAGGAGTTACAGCTTGCCTAGATCTCATGCCCATCAAAGATCTCCATAAGAAACCATTCGATGAAGGCACACTGACAAAGCTTCAAATTTTTGAGCTTTATGCCCGTGAATGGTTACCCGTCTTTCTTTCTAAAAGTACCCCATCTCGTTCTAAAATCCATATCTATGATTTCTTCGCAGGTCCAGGGATTGATGACTTCCAGGATATTCTTGGAAGCCCACTTCGAATTCTCCAACATTTAAAAAATTTCCAATACTTGGATGGGTGGAAAAAAGCAAAAATCCACATCCATTTTTTTGATAATGCTCCTAAAAAAATCCAGCAATTGAAGCAAAACGTGGAGATCCACGGACTAAATTCTTCAAATATCAAATACGACATCCAGTTATTGGGATTTGAAAAGGCATTCAAAAAGTCCAAAGAGGAGCTCGCTGATCCTTATGCAGCCAAGTTGGTATTTATCGATCAAAACGGGGTTGGCAATGTAACAGATACTATAAGTGGTTTTGTGCGAGGCATCTGGCTAGGCTCCAGAGTAGTGCAACGGCCTAGTGATTCTATTATACGAATGGAGGATGCCAAGATGAAGTACTTTGCTGCATTAGATGTCTCAGACAAAGAAACCTGGGTCTGTGTGGTCAATCATAATGGCACGATTATGAAAGAAGGTCCGGTCCCAACCGAACCTGATGCGATCGTGGCCTTCTTACAGACAACCCATTTAGCCATCGAACAAGTCGGCTTTGAAGCGGGGCCCTTGTCGCCATGGCTGTACCATGAATTGCTGGCCGCGAACGTTCCAGTGATCTGCCTGGAAACCCGCCATGCCAAAGCCGCGTTGAGAGCCCAGAATATGAAGACCGATCGCAACGATGCGCGGGGACTTGCACACATTATGCGAACGGGTTGGTATAAGGCCGTGCATATCAAAAGCCCCATGAACCAGAAACTGCGGATGCTCCTCAAAACCCGACGGTGGGTCGTGGATAAACGGCTCGACTTGGACAACCATATTCGCGGCACCCTCAAGGTCTTTGGGTTCAAACTTGGCAAAGTCACCACGGTGACCTATGAGGCCCGTGTGCGCAGCCTCATCACAGCGGACGTGGAGCTCCAGACCAGCCTTGATCCCTTATTGCTCGTACGCGAACAGTTTCTGACGCAGCTCCAGACACTTGAGAAGGCCATTCAGAAAGCGGTGAAAGCGGATGCCGTGTGCCAACGCCTGATGACCGTCCCTGGGGTGGGGCCGCTGACGGCTTTGCTCTTCCGGACGACCATCGACTGCCCCGCCCGTTTTTCTAAATCCCGGGATGTGGGCGTCCATCTTGGGCTCACGCCACGAAAATATGCGTCGGGGGAAGTGAATTACGATGGCCGGATTACCAAATGTGGCGATGCGATGGTGCGGCATCATTTATATGAAGCCGCCTTGGTGATGCTCACTCGAGGAGATCGCTGGCATCCGCTGAAAGCCTGGGGGCTGCGGCTGGCCAAACGCAGTTCGATGAAAAATGCCTTTGTCGCCGTGGCACGCAAGCTGGCGATCCTCTTACATCGTCTCTGGGTGGATGGGACCACGTTTCGGTGGACGACAGGGCAAGAGAAGCCAGCTTAAAAAGGTTGAACGAACGACAAAGGGATACAGACAAAGATGACAGTGGCTATCGAGTAGGACGGAGCATGAGGTAAGAACGGCGCCATTCTCGCGACAGGATGAGCACACTCACGGATCGCGTGTAACAGATAGTTCTGCCTCCTCCTGACACGGCAAGTATCATGTGGCAGTCTGGTGCAAGCTAGACTTGACCTCGGAAAGAAGCATGATCCTACTAGATACCACAAGAAAGAGAAGAGCCGGAGTCGCGTTCTTGACACAAAACCATTAAAGAAGATGAGGTATTTCGCAAGCTGGTCACTTCACCAACTTGCGATTTTCTTTTCTTCATCTCATCATCTACTCTTCATCGGTTTCGCGACCATCCTCTTATAAAACAAAAAATTACTAGACCTGATAATTACTACCATGTTCATCGGGCAGTTCTGGATTATTATCGTAACTTACTCCCTAACGGGGATAAATATTATCTTGCCCCGTTTTCGATAAAAAAGGGATCAAACATATATGGGCTAATTTTTGGTTCTTCGCATCCTCTCGGGATGGATAAGTTTTTGCAGGTTGCCTGGAAAAAAGATCAAATAAGTGGGCAAGCTGATTTCGACATCGATCATGACAACCTAACCCCTGGGCAATTAACACTTCCGCTTCGCGAGATGCTTCCTCGCAAGGTAGGAATTTTTGAGGCGGAATTGGAGGATTTTCTTCGAAAAGGTCTAATTAGTGATGAACTACAGATCATTGAACTCTGCTTTCAGCATGGAGTTAAGCGACAACATGCAGAAAGTGTTTTAAAAGATCTAAAAAAGAAAGGTATCATTGATTTGAACTTTCGGATTCCTGATATAAAAAATATTAAATCACCACGCCCTATTCATGTGAAACATAAATAGCATAGATGTAAGTTACCCCGATTTCCAGAAACAGGTTTAAAACAGACTTTGCCCCGGACGGGGTCTGGCGCGGATGACCTAAGTCGTTGATTTAGATGGTGGGCCGTGTAGGGATCGAACCTACGACCCACTGATTCACAGTCACTGGGTCTACGAAAGAAAAGTTCTTTTCAGGGAAGGCTCTGTGTCGATGCTAGGGTGAGAAAAACCTGTTGTGGGACCTGTTTGTGCGGGCTAGGTTGAAATGATAAGAAAGTCAGGTGAGTTTTTTGACCATATGGCCATTCTATCGACACCCAACATCACTGGCCAATTATGCAACAACGCCGGTCCAAGGTGATCTAAACAAGCTCAGCAACGACTCCCGCAAGAGGGAAATGAATCCAACAAGAATCAACTGCTCCCTCTGTACTGTTGATCATTTCCTTGTACGCCATCAATTGCTCCGAAAAAGTTGTGGCTTTTGCTACGCAGTGCTCTCGTCGAATCGGTGCACTCTTGTGGTCAATGATGACGACTTTCCCGTCGGTTAGTTCAAGTAACAAATCGAGTGCCCCATTCCATTGGCCACCAGATGATCGCGGAGCCGTCACAGAAATCTCTGTGCGCCATTGAGCACCAGGATATTTCGATTCAACCCATTCAGAGAAACGGTCGCCCGAAGAGACAAGAACAGACGGAGAGAGGATGCCGGTTACAGAAAACGCCGAAAGGCAACGCTCTGCCACGCGTTCTTTCTCGAGCTCGTTCAGAAGCCGCATCGACGGGAGAGCGGCAAGATAGCTGTGTACCGCGTCTCCAATGGCTGCGTAATGATCTTCATCGGCTCCCGATGGGAAATGTGAGGGACCTGGGAGTTCCTCCGTATGAAACGCAACGTTGGCTGGCTCTGCGGATAATTGGCTTGGAGAGTGAAAGCGGGGCGAGAAGTCTTGCGGATTCGGGTTTCCAGTCAATGAGAGCCAGCGTTCTTGTTGTTTTGCCGGGATTCGGCAGTCGTCAACCTTGTCAGTGTTCAAGTGTCGCATAACGAACGACGTATCAATTCCATCCAATTCGTGTTCACCCTCTCCGATGCCGCAGTCTAGCAATGAATCCACGGCGGAGAGTTGTGCTAGCCACGCATACTTTCCCTCACGATGCGCAAATACGAGTTTGTGCTTAGCACGTGTACACCCCACATAAAGTAGTCGCCGATTCTCGTCAGTCTGTCGGGCGGTTCGCGTTTGTCCCTCAGGAGAGGCAAGAGCGTCGTCTTCGAGACCGCTTCCGGTACGTAACTTAGGATATTGACCGTCGGTCTGACCAAAAGGCCACGTCCATGAACGCAAGGTCCGTCCTTCCAGCGGGGATTTGTCGCTTTGTCCGCCACCGGTAACTACCGGGGACCACATGTCAGGCGAACGGTCGGAATCTAGACCACTGAGCACGACAACCGGCCATTCTAGCCCCTTGGCTGAATGGTAGGTCATCAACGTTACAGCATCGTGCCCTTGCGGTGGGTACCGAAGATCAAGCTTATCGCTCGCAAGTTTTTCGAGATAGAGAACGAATCCGCTCAGCGTTGCTGCATGGCCGCTGTCGAATGCGATTTCCTCATATTCGCGCGTGTGTCGCAGAATGGAGTCGAAATTCGAACAACGCCGGGCGGGATCACCCCATTTTTGAACGAGCGTCGGCAAATCCAGAGCTTCGATCACTTGTTGAGCAACAAGGGTCGGTGACAAGAGTGAGCGATCGATGTTTTCGATGCGTGAAAAACGTGCGTCACCCTCCCAGGGAATGTGAAAAGTAGGTGGCGTTTCCACTTCTTCGCTGGCTTCCGCATTATGAAGCGCTTGCAGACGTTCTGTGATCCAATCGGGAGTGGTTTGCTTAGGATCGCTCAAAAGGTGAAGAACTGTTGCTGCCGCAAGAGAGTCGCTTCGGTCGGCAACCAGACGCAAGCCCGCCAGAACGATTGCCCCTTCGCGAGTGGACAGTAGGCCAGGACTTTCGAGCAGGTAGGGAATCCGCAGAGTGTCAAAAGCCGTGGCGATCTGTGGTAGTGGTCGGTTGGTTCGCTCCAAAATCACGATGTCGCCAAATCGTATTCCTTCCGCATGCAGTTTCGCGATTCCACAGGCGAGCGCCATTGCGTCGTCCGTTTGGTTTTTTGTGCCAAATATCCAGCGTTCAACTCCCCGCGGCATCGTCGGTTTCTGTGGCGTCTGTCTCGCATCAGCTCCGAATATGGAAGCGAAGAGTGTGCCAACAAGTTGGACCAATCCGCGTTGGCTACGATGGTTGTTCGGGAGTTCGGTACGTTCCGCGTCATCTGAATTCTTCCAAATGTCATCTACGAGGTCTGGATCGGTGTCTCGGAATCCGTAAATTGCTTGTTTGGGATCGCCGACCCAGCGGCTGCGGGGTGAGAATCGTCGCAATTCTTGAAAGATCGCGAGTTGCAGTGGGTTGGTGTCTTGAAACTCATCAACAAGAATAAGATCGAAATCTTCGGCCAAGCGAGCAGCGAGCCTGTCGGCTTTCAGAAGGTCCAATAGATGAATCTCCAGATCAGTGAAATCGACGAGTCCGCGTTCCGTCTTGTAGTCTTTGTACTGCGAATCGAGACGAATTGTCTCGGCTGCCAAACGGGACGAAAACTCGCGAACGTCGGCGTGGAGTCGGGGATTCTGGCGGACTTGCGAGGCATGGTTTCGCAAGGAGTTAAGCATTTCATCAGCCCCTGACTTCTTGCCCGCCGTGATGCGACTCGCCTGTAGGTAGCTCCCCCAAAGCGGAAGCTGCTTCGATTTGAGTTGCCGAAGCTTTTGCCGGGCTTTGTTTGTGTTCTGTTGTGTATCGTTGTCCAAGGCATCAATGTTCGTTAATGCCTCGTCAGCGAGGGCATGCAATTGGCCGATCGGCGTCTCGACAGCACTGACACCGTCAGGTGCGAGCAGTTCACACACGCGATTGGCACTAGTGGTCATGTCTGCCGTGAAGGCTACATCGCTGATCAGGTTTCCTCGCTTGGAAGCGAGCAAGTTTAGAATACGACGATGTAAGTCATCGACCCCAAGTCGTTCGGCACAATCGGCAAGCGGCTGCCAACCCGAGACGGGAATGGCGACGAGCAGGTTGCTCAATGCTCGTTTCCCTGCGAGCTCGGTGATAACTTCGAGACGTGGTGACAAGCCCATTTCGATTGCGTAGCGGGACAAAATCTGGTGCGCCACGCTGTGTACGGTGCCGATGGCCGCTAATTCAAGCCGATCGGCATGTGGGTGAGCGGCCCCCTTTCTGGAGAGCAGTGAAAAGTGTGGGACATTCTAAAAAGCTTACGCCGCCATGGCTGGATACCATGCTTCAAAGTGTCCTCGTAGTTCCTCGTTGAGCACGGCGGTTCGGGTTTGCAGAACAAAATGGGCACCTGCGTGGCTCCACTGCATTTGTTGTTTTTTCACCATGCGCTTGGCCACCACTTCGTTCACGGTTGACTCCACAAACGCCGTGGAAATGGTTTCGCCGTAGCGCCATTTCTCGCCATAATTGGGAATCAGCGGTGCGTTATTGCTGATGTAGGTCATCAGTTCATCCACGTGTTTTTCGAATCGCTTGCGGTTTTTGTAGGTCAGTTCTTCGTCCCAGAGGAGATCATCACATTCTTCGAGTGTCTCGAGGGCACGGGCGGTGTTCCCATGCCAGACATACCACTTCGTACTCTGTAACAGCTTGGTGATCGTGGGCCCTGCGTCAGGGTCAGACTGTGTGAGCCCTTTGGCAAACTGGTTGAGCACGGTCAGTTTCATCGTCAGGTGAAACCAATCCAGCACATGTTCCGATTCAGGGTACATGCGATACTGCAAGTCACGAACATGGTCCGCTCCATCCGATAAAAACGTCACCTGCTGGTTGGCCTGCATCCCTTGTTTGGAGAGCACATGCATGACCCGCCGCCGTGGATTGTCCTCAAGTATTTGGACAAACCCCAAGCGCTTCGTCGCTTGAGTCGACGAAAAGGATTTCCCCACAATGACCTCAAAATTCGTGTGTTTCTGATGCCAATCTCGCACATAGCCGCCGTCAATCCCCACCGTGAGTGGCTTATCTGGCTTAGGGAGTTTCCCCCACTCACGTGGGCAGCCTTCCAGATAATCCGGTTGGCCTTGTACCAGCTTGTCCTGACGCTTGGCGGTGGCGTGAAGATGGTTTCTGACCGTACTGGCATGCAAGGTGGTGTGAATGGGCAAGACGTCTTTGAGCAG
>JAJCXS010000205.1 GCA_029263335.1 Acidobacteriota bacterium
GCCTACGATCATGATCGCGGCGAGCGCTGGAATCGCCGGGTTCATGGTGTCTCCGCTGGGTCGAGGATTGGAGCCAAGAACCGCGCCACTCGCGCGTGCCCGCGGGAGTTCCAGTGAGTGTCCTCCAGCGCGACAAGAGTATCGATGCCACCGGGGTCGATCGCCACGACGGTGATCTCCAGCTTGGCGGCCAGGGCCTCGAACGCCACCCGCTCGCTCGGCGGAAGGTGGAGCAGCGCCAGCACTCGTTGGTGGCGGGATGCCGCAAGATCGGCTGCGTAACGAAGCAGCGCCGTCGCTGTAGCCTGCGTATCGCGAGCGCCGGAGAGTTCGACGCCCTGGAGACGCTGTTCGATCCAATATGGCAGGTAGGCCCATCTCGGGAGCGAGTGCACCAGACTGCGTGGGAACTCGGCGCGTGGCTCCGTGACGACAAGCTTGTCGGCGGAGTCGACGACGGCTACTGGCTTGGCGAGCCCGAACAGGTAGTCGTAGCGGAGGCGGTGAAGCGTGGCCCGAGAGACCAGAAACGCTGCGGTATGGGCTTCGTAGTCGTTCGCAGCGTAGGCGAGCACCTGCTGCTCCAGGCCGTAGCCTGGTACCGCGAGATTCCAGACCTCCAGGTCGGCCGCGCGGCTCTCGATCAGATCAGAGAATCGCCGGCCGGCCGGGACGCCCCAGCCGAAGACCTGAGAGTTTCCGTACAGCAGGACACGTCGCCATCCTTGCCTCAGGTCAGGCGACCGTTGTCGATCTCGATGGCCGAGATCATTGGTCGTGTAGGTCACCTCAAAGTGAGGCGTGGCGTGAACGGCGTTGATCTGAGGAGTCAACCGCCAGCCCAGTTGAGCGTCGGCGGTAACGAGGTTGCCCGGAAAGGCGGCTCCGCGCGGGTCCTCAATGAGAATACGCAGCCCGAACTCGAGCGCTATCAGAGTCAGGAACGATCCGCCGAGAACCAGGGCAATGCGGACGAGTATCGGCCGTGCCTTCATGCGATGCACGGGCCGAGCATTCGGGCCCGCCGGCTCAGGCCGGGCACGATGTTATGGTTCACGATGACGACCGGGACCTCTGCGCTACCCATGGCGCGAGTCTAGCCGATGAAAGACGGTGCCTACATGCTCTACAGGGCCGCAGGAAGGTTGGTGGGCGGCGGCGCTGAGGCCGTGTGGTTAGCCTTGCTGGTGCTGATGCCGTTGGCCTTCAGCGCGTACGCCGAGAGCAACTTCGCCCTTCCCAAGGCGGTATGGCTGCGGCTGTTGGTGCCGCTCGGGCTCGTCGCGCTAGCCGCCGTGCACACGCGGTCCGATGGGCGCGATGAAATCAAGGTCGGCGGTGCGTGGTTTGCCATCGGGCTCGCGGTGCTCGTCAGTCTGGCAAGCAATCTTGTTGCCGTGAATCCCGCCGCCGCCTTCTGGGGAACGGCGCTGCGTGGCGGCGGCACGCTCACACTGATCGCCCAGGTGGGGCTCGCTGCACTGGTGGCGCTGCAGCTACGCCGCGAGGACCAGTGGCGTCGGCTCACGTTTGCGATGATGCTCGCCGGTGGGTTGACGGCTGCGTTCGCTCTGGCCCAGGCGCTCGGTCGCGACCCGTTCGTCTACTCGCTGCGATACGACGGGCAGGCCTCATCGACCCTGTCGCATCCCTCGGCGCTCGGTGCCTACCTCCTGTTCCCGGCCTTCATGGCGCTGGGGCTATTCCTCGAATCCAGGGGCGTCGATGGCGACCGGAGTCGGTGGTCCGCGGTGGCCTCGGCGGTGGCGCTGGCCCTGATCGCCGGCGCGCTCTACGCGACGCGGAGTCGTGGCGCCATCCTGGCCTTGGTGGTCGGCTGCCTGTTTTGGTGGTTGCTGGCGACCTTGCAGCCGCGTGCGCACGAGGCTACCGCGGAACAACCTGTTCGTCGTCTGTTGATGCATCCCCGCGCGCCCGTGGGTGTTGTCGTTCTCCTTGCAACGGCCGTCGTGGGGGTACTCACGCTCGCGCCACTGGAGGGGCTGCGACTCGGGGTAGACCGGCCAGAGTCGGCAATGGACAGCAGTTCGGTGCGCCGGCTGTTGATGTGGGAAACGGCCGCGGACGCCGTGTGGTCGGGGCCGTTGGCGGAGCCGGACACCGACATTCCATCCGAATTTCGTTTCGGGACGCCCTCTCGCCTGATACTCGGCTACGGGCCAGGCGCCGCGGGGGTCGTCCTTACGGGACACCGCACCGAGGCGCGAGCGGAGCTCCTTGCGCGCCATTCGGACAGCAGCCACAACATCGTGTTCGACCTCTTGCTGACCACGGGCTTCTTCGGTCTGGCTGTTGCAGTCTGGATGGTGTGCGCCCTCATCGCGCTCGTTTCCCGAGCTCTGGGCCTGGCGGGGTCGCGGCGCCAGATCGATCTACTCGTCGTGCTGCTCGTCGGCGGGGCCGCCGTCGGGTTCGTCGCTCCGATGGCACTCACGCGCGCCTATGGTTACCGGGGTGTGGGAATGTTGACGTTGTCGGGGCCCGGCCTGGCCGCTGGAATCCTGGCCGGATGGGTCGCCTTTCTCGCTGTTGCCTCCCGCTCTCGGCCACGGTTCGCGGAGGGAAAGGTGCAGCCGCAAAGGCGAGCTTGCTGTCTGCGGCTGCACACCTTGGCCGCGGCCCTCGTGGCTTACTACGTGTTCGCACAGTTCGGCATCGCCGGCATCGCCGCCAACACGATGGCCTGGTTATTTCTCGGAGCGATGCTGGCCAGCAGCGGTCGTCACCTGAGCGTTGGGCGTGAACGGAGCGCAGGCAACGCGGCGATCGCCGGATGCCTGACACTGCTCGCCATAACGACCCTGGCGCTTGGTCTGTCGGGCGCCCCCAGCGGCCTCGATCCACTGCCGACCTTCAGCCTGGACGCCCTGAGCAGTCGCGTGGATCGCACGTGGATCGCGCTTGCCGCAACAGCTGCGGTCGCCTTGGCCGTGACCCTGGCGGGTTCGCTATTGAGCGCCAAGCAACTGCGCGCCGAGGCGAAGTCACCGCAAGGGCTCGCCTCTCGGGTTGCGCGAGCCGTCGCGGTGGGAATCCTGCTGCTGGCCCCCGTGCCGGTCGCCAGCGAACTGGTGCGTCGAATTCCAGTCTCGAATGCCGTCGAGACTCTCGAAGGCATTGTGTTGCTGGGCTGGGTTGCTGTCGTCGTGGTCTTGGTGCTGCTGGCGCTGTTGGCTTGGTCCTGCTCGCATACGCCACCCGAAGCGCGTTGGGGTGGAGTCCGGAGAAGGAGCGTGCTCCCGACAGGTGGAGCAGTGCTCGCCGCAGCGCTTGCGTTCGCCAATCCGCTGGCTTGGCTGGACGCCAACATCGGCCTTCGCCGAGGGAAAGCGCTTGTCGCGATTCATGAATACGATGCCGGGCTGCCGATGCATGAATGGGCACTCGGTCGGTGGCCTTTCGATGCCGACGCGTGGTATGCGACGTCTCTGGCTCATGCCAGCGCGGCCATGGAACGGCCTAGTACGGAGGAGCGGTTCGAGACCGTCGCGACACGTTCGATCGAGACGCTGCGGCGTGCCGTCGAGCTGCAGCCGTGGTCATCGCTCATGAGGGCCGAACTGGCAGGCATGCACGTGCTGCTGGCGGCGACCGAATCAAGCTCGGAGCAACGGGTAACGCGGTTCGATCTCGCCCGGAGGGAGCTGCAGATCGCTCGCTACCTGCAACCGTCGTCACTGCGCGTCCGCGACAGCTTGACCGCCGTTCTGTTGGAATTGGCCAAGCAACGGGGCGAGAACTGACATGCGCGTACTAGCCACGCTGTTGACGCTGGCGCTGGCCGCGGTGACCCTCGCGTGTGGACTCTCGTCGTCGAGCCGGGCGCCGCTGGTCATCCTGATCATCGTCGACACACTGAGAGCGCAGAGCCTGCCGAGTTACGGCTACGACCGCGACACGGCGCCTTTCCTCGAACGCTTCGCCGACGCCAACCTGCTGTTCGAGAACGTTCACAGTCAGGCGTCGTGTACCTTCCCGTCCGTCAATTCGATCCTGACCTCGCGATACCCGGCGGAGTTTCTGATCGAGCCCATCGCGATCATGGGTGCGCGTCCCGATCTCCCCACAGTCGGCGAGTTCTTTCGCCAGGAGGGCTACGACACGGTGGGGATCTCGGCAAGTCCCGTTGTCAGGGCGACGCCGAATCAGTATGACCCGACGGGCGTATTCGGCGCGGGGTTCGATCGCTTCCTGGAAGCGTGTGTCCACGAGCCGGCCGCATGCGTGAATCGCCAGGCGCTGGAGGTCATCGCCGCCGCCGAGAAACCCACGTTCCTGTATCTGCACTACTTCGATCCGCACGATCCGTACTCGCCGCCCGCGGCATACGAGCGGCAGTTTGCTCTGCCGGAAACCGCAGCGGAGGTGCGCGAATGGGCCGCGGCCGGGAGGCCCAACTGGCTGGCCGAAGCGATCGATGGGCATACAGAGATGATCGAATACGGCGACATCGATTTGCAGCACCTCAACGACCTGTACGACGACGAGATTCGTTATCTGGACGGGCAGATCGAGCTGTTGTTCGAGGGTCTCGAACGCCTCGGCCGCTCCGAAGACGCCATCGTCGCCATAGGCTCGGACCACGGTGAGCAGTTCCTCGAGCACGGACAGCTCAAGCACTGCAAGAGCGTGCACGAAGCCGAGAGCAGAGTGCCGCTGTTGATGGCGATCCCGGGGGTGCAACCTCGCCGCATTCGTCGGGCCGTACAGAATCTCGACATCACACCGACCTTGCTGGACGCTGCCGGCCTGCGCTGGCGCGGTCGCGACCTGTCGGGACAGAGTCTGCTGCCGCTCGTTAGCGGCAGTGACGTGCCGGGCGGGCAGGCCTACAGCCTGCAGGGCTCGCAGCGCGCGCTGAGTGCCGATCGCTACAAGCTGCTGCTCGATATCGAGACGCAGGAGTTTCGACTCTACGATCTGGCCGAGGACCCGATTGAACGGGACAATCTGGCGCCAACGGAACCGGAACTGCTCGATGAGATGACCTTACGGTTGCGCGCCTTGGTCGCCCAGGCTGAATCGGTGACCGGCGATCCGGCCCGGGTGTCGCGTTTGCTGCGCCAGGCGGAGAGTCGCCTGCGCGCGTTGGGGTATCTCCGATGACGCGTGTGGCGCTGGCCTGCAGCGAACCGATTCGTTCCCGGATGGCCGGCATCGGCATCCGCTACGCGGAGATGGTGCAGGCGTTGGTGCGTGCAGACCTTGAGGTCGTACTGCTGACAACGGGGCCGCTCGACGAGGCGGCGTCCCTAGGTCTGCCGGCGCACGATGTGCGCCAACTGCGTGCACGGGGTCGCACGCGCTGGGACGACTGCGCCGCGATCGTCGTGCAGGGTCGTGCCTCGGTGCCGCTCCTGCGGGCGGCGGGGAATCGACCCGTGGTGGTGGACCTGTACGATCCCTGGTTGGTGGAGAATCTCTACTACTGGGATTCGCTGGGCGATCGGGCCTATCGCCGCGACATGAAGGCCTGGCGCAAGCAACTCCGGCGTGGCGATTTGTTTCTCGCCTCATGCGAGCAGCAGCGCCTCTACTATCTCGGCATGCTCACCGCGATCGGTCGCGTCGATCCGCAGTCGTTGTCGGCGGACCCGGACCTCCAGGGCTTGGTGACCACCGTGCCCTTCGGTCTGCCCGCGGAGTTGCCGCCGCACCGACCGATACTGAAGCCGGACCCGGGTGTGAAGCGGATTCTCTTTGGCTGCCTGTACGACTGGCTCGACCCGTGGCCGCTGCTTCATGCCGTGGAGGCGCACGACCGAGGCGCATGGGAGGTGCTCTTCGTGGCCACCCCGAACCACGCATCGACGCCGGACGCGCAGCTCGAGCGAGTACGCGAGTGGTGCGCGGCACGCGGTTGGTGGGGAAGCACGGTGCGGCTCATCGAATGGGTGCCTGTCGACCGCCGGTTCGATCTGTTTCGTGATGTCGACGCGCTCGTCGTGGGTCATCGCGAGGGCCTGGAAGCGCGGCTCGGGCTGCGTACACGCGTGCTCGAGGCGGCCGCGGCTGGATGCCCGGTTGTTGTGAACGACGGCGGTGCGACGGCCGAGTTGGTGCGCACCTACGGGCTGGGCGCCGTGGCGTCGTCGACGGATGCCGTTGAGCTACGGCGTGCCATCGAGATTTGCCTCGGGGGCGAGACATCGCGACGCGAGGAGGCCGGGCGGCGGCTACGGCGCGAGCGCTGCTGGGACCGCGCTGTTGAACCTCTGGCGCGGTTCCTTCACGAGCGGACGCAGCACGACCGGGCGCGTCCTGGCCGTGCTGTTTCCGAGGGCTGATCCGTGGCTCCGTACCGTGTTGCCGTGGCGGTGCCGACGTGGCGCGGGCTGGCGCACCTGCGCGATTGTCTGGCGGCACTGGACGTTCAGACTGCTCCGGGGGTGGAGGCCGAGGTGCTGGTCTTCAACAACGGTGCTGACGTTCGCGTCGCGAAGTGGCTGGCCAGGCAGCATCCCACCGTGCGCGTGCTCTCGAGCCCCACGAATATCGGCTTCGCGGCAGCGTGCAATCGCATGGCGGAGGCCACGACCGCCGAGAGCATCGCCTTCGTCAACGACGACGCGGTACCGCGTCGTGACTGGTTGGCGGCCATCACCGACGCTCTGCGAGCGGCGCCCGACGACGTTGCTGCGGTTGGCGGCGTTCTCCACGATCGCTCGGGGGAGCGGCTCGATTTTGGCGGCGGAGTTGTTACCTTCGACGGCCATGCGCTGCAGCCGCACCACGGCAAACGACTGAGCGACTGGAGCCCTCCGGAGGCTGGTAGCGACATGCCCTTCGCCTGTGGCGCCAACATGCTGGTGCGTCGCCAACAGTTCCTGACATGCGGCGGATTCGACCCGGAGTTCTTCGCGTACTTCGAAGATGTCGATCTGGGCTGGCGACTGTGGCAGCAGGGATCGCGGATCACGGCGGCGCCCGATGCGATCGCGCTTCACCGCATGGCCGCGACCAGCTCGAGACTGGGCGTTCATCGGCGCGGCCAGCTGTTCGAATGGAACGCGTATCGAGTGGCGTACAAGAACTACGAGGAGGGGATCTGGCCGCACGTCGCGCCACTGGTCTTGATGACGCTGATCTCGCGCGCGACGCATGCGCTGCGGTCGCAGCCGGGAGGCAAGCGTTTGCGGCGAGTCTCGGGCGCCGACGCGGGACCTGGCACGGTCGAGGTGCCAGTGACCTTGCCGCGCCCCGAACGTCGATGGCAGCGGCGCTCCACCAGCGCCACCGCATGGCGGGCACTGCAGAGGATCAGTGAGATCGTCACCTCGCAAGTCGCGCGCTGCTATCCGTGGCCGGCGCTCTGGATTACCGACGAGCAGGCGATCGTGCGCTTGCAGGTTCTCGATCGTGTCGCCGCGGACGATGCGCGCTTGCGCGCTCTCCGCGACCAGGTGCAGAGCCGGCGCGTTCGCCCCGACAAGGAGATCTTCGAGCGCTTCCCGCGCTACGTCGTGCCGACCTACCCGGGCGACGAGCAGCTGCTGCGCGAGGTGTTGCCGCAGCTTCCGGCCGACCTCGCCGCGCGTGCTGCCACCTTCGAACAGCTGGGAATCGTGACGTGATGCCAGACTTCTCCGTGGTCATACCGACACGAGACCGGTGTGCGCGGTTGGAGCAGACACTGGTCTGCGTCGAGGCCCAGCGGGATTGCCCAGATTTCGAGATCATCGTCGTAGACGACGGTTCCAGTGACGACACAGCCGAGCATCTCTCGCGCCGCGCCTGGTCGCGACCGCATCAGGTTCAGCATCTAGCCAGCAGCGGCGGCCCGGCCCGGGCGCGGAATGCCGGCGTTGCTGGTGCAAGCGGTGAGTACGTGGCCTTTCTTGGCGACGACACGCAGCCGACGCCCGGCTGGCTGGCCGCTCATGCCAGCGCCCATCGTGCGGGCGAGCGTGCCGTGATCGGGAGGATCCAGTGGCCTCGATCCATCAAACCGACGGCGTTCATGCGCTACGTAGCCGAGCGTGGCCCACAGTTCGGCTTCGCGCTGATCGATGACGCGACGGATCTTCACTTCCGTTTCTTCTACGCTTCTAACCTGTCCTTGCGCCGCGAACATCTGCGTCGCGAGCCGTTCGACGAATCGCTTCGAGCGGCGGCCTGGGAGGACATCGAGCTGGGCTACCGTCTGCACCAGGGCGGGCTGCGGTTCATCTACGAGGCCCGTGCCGTGGTGGAGCACGATCACCCCACGGACGTGGATGGTTTTCTGGCGCGGCAGTTCCGCGTGGGCGAGGCGGCGCCCGCCTTTGTGCGCCTCCACCCCGAACTCGGGGCGCTCGCGCAAGTGGGTGCGAATGGGCCGGCGTCGCCTTCGCATGGCGGGCTGGTTGCCGCGATGTTGCTGCTGGCGCGCGGAACGCAGCAGTTGCCGATTCCGCTACAGCCCGTCTGGGCCTTTCTTTGTCGGGAATACGTCCGCGCCGGACTGCAGAGCGCATGGGAACGTGGCCAGCATGGTTAGCGGTCCGAGCGTCGCGGTGATCGTGGTGAATTATCGGACGCCGCGATTGACGGTGGCGGCGATGGAACGCGCGGTGGACAACCTCGAGGGCACCGGCCTCGCCATCGAAAGCCTGGTGGTCGACAACAGCGGCGACTTCGATGTTCCGGACGAAGCGGCGGTTCGAGTGTGCCGACCGGGAGAGAACGTCGGCTACGCGCAGGCTGTCAACCTGGCGGTGGAGGCGACCGAGGCGGAGTGGCTCATCGTGCAGAATCCCGACGTCGAGGTGCAGGAGGGTTGCCTGCCGCGGCTACTGGATGTCCTGCGAACAGGGGCCGCAGCGGCGGGACCGCGGCTCTACTGGGATCGCGAGTGCCGTCTGTTGATGCCGCCGCTGGAGACGCGTCGCTTCATGGATGAGGTCCGGCGGGCGCTTGCCCATGCGTGGCCCGCATGGACGCCGTCTGCGAGGCGCCGATGGCGCCGTCGCGCGCGGGCCTGCTGGGAGGCCACAAGTCTGCTCGATAGCAGTGAACTCAGCGGAGCGATTCTCGCCGTGCGGCGTGACGCCTGGCGGGCGGTTGGCCCGATGGACCCGGGCTACTTTCTGTACTTCGAAGAGCAGGACTGGCTGCTACGCGCGCGCGAGCTCGGTCACCAAACCTTCTACGTGCCCGATGCCGTTGCGATACATGCTGGCGGTCGCGCCGTGGCGGGCGAACCAGCAGCAGCGGAGTGGTTCGGGCGGTCGCATGCGCGGTTTCGTCGACAGCACCTGGGTGTCGCCGCCCAGGCGGTGCTGCGAAACATGGAACGCTCACGTAGCGACGCGCTGGCCCCGGTCTCGCACCGCCGCGTCGAACGGCTGGCGGTCGGCACCGAGGCGCCGAGTTTGATGCTACCCGAGGGCTCTGCGTGGGTGGAGGTTGCGATCGATCAGCGAGGCTTTCCCGCTGCCGCGGAACGGCTGTCGAGAGCGAGCGGGCGCAGTTGGCGGCTGCCTGCTGATGTCTGGGAGCGCACAGAGACGGAACTGTTCGCGACGGCGATAGACGACCAGGGTCGCGAGACTCAGGTGATCTCCTGGCGTCCCACGGTCGTGCTCGCGGATCAAAACAGGTCGGTGTCTGCGAGGGTGTAGTAAAGACGTTCGCGGAACGAGTCGGCCGCGGGAAGCTCGGCGGCGTCGACATCGCAAGCGTAGATCGCGCATAGCGACTGCGGCTCGGGCGCCGGCTTCATGCCGAGGTCGTGCAACTGCTGAAGCCACCAGTCGGGCCGGTGCGGAAACCACCCTTCGAGCACGCGACAGCGTCGCAACGACGGGTGCCGCAGCGCGTGCTCGATGAGCACGGCGGCAGCCTTGGGCTCGTCCGGGTCGAACAGCGCGTCGCCCCAGCGCAGGCGATCGTCGATCTGCCGAAAGGCGCTCCAGCCACAAAGGCGCCCCTGACGCGTGACCGCGAACAGGTGCGCCGGGTCTCCTGGTCGCGACCTGTGGCGCCAGTCCACATAGTCGCGCGTGCGTTTCGCCAGCAGCCCGTAAGCACTCGCGACGCGCTCGAAGAACTCATCCCAATCGAGCGCGTCGATGGCCGGCGACATGTGCACGCGATAGCCGCTATCCCGATTCCGCCAGCGCCTCAGCCACCGAGGGCTGAGTTCGCGTTTCCAGTAGTCGAGTTGGAGCAATGTGTGACCGTTCGCATGGCGTTCGTAGCAGTGGAGGATCGGACTCCCGTCGGGGACGACGCCCCACATGAACGGAATGCCTCTCTCGAAAGACGCCGCGATCAGGTCGGAGAGACAGAAAACGAAGAGCCCCCCGGCGCCCGCGGCCACACGGCGATGGGCTCTTGCCGTCATGACGTCGGCCACCTGCTGGCCGGTGTATTCACGGGTGGTGGCGCCGGACACCTCGACGAATCGTGCCGGGCAGCCCCCGCAGTGCGCAACCAGCTTGCCTCCAGGGTCGCGAACTCCGGCCATGATCCCCGCGCCGTGCGCGCCGAGTCGATACTTCCAGTGAAAGTAGTCGGCGTCGCGATGGTGCCCGTACGCGCCACGAAAGAGCTCCACGATTTCGTCGAGCTCTTGAACCGTCAATTGTTGGATGGTGTAGTCCCCGCTCGAATCCATCCGGTCTGACCCCTATATTCGTGCTGGTGGTAATCCGACCAGAGAACTGTAGCAAGCGCGGGAGGGGGCATGACCGCAGCAGCGGACGACCTGACGCCACCGGGTTGCGCCGAGTGCGTCTCGGCGAAGCGGGTGCTGGTTATTGCGCCGCACTACGACGACGAGACGCTGGGCTGTGGCGGTCTGCTCATCCAGCTCGCTGCCGCTGGCGTCGAGATCGAAGCGATCTTTCTGAGCGATGGCAGCGGCGGCACCGAAGCCGTTGATGATCGCGACGCGTACTCGCGTCGGCGCCGCGGCGAATCTCGTCAGGCGGGTGCGATTCTCGGCATCAGCCGATTCCATGATCTGGAACTAGCCGATGGCTTGCTGGCCGCCCACATGCCAGCTCTCGTCAGCGGCATCCGATCCGCGCTGCGCGAGGCGCGCGCAGACACCGTGCTGGTGCCGTCGCCAGTCGAAGTGTCGGCTGATCACCGGGCCGCCTATCAGGCCCTGCGACTGGCCCTTGTGGTCGAGTCGCACCGTGATGATGAGGAGGACTGGCGGCCGGAGCAGGTGCTTCTGTACGAAGTGAATCGCCCTCAGCACCCCAATCTCCTGGTTGATGTTTCGGCACAGCTCGATCAGCTGCGTGCCGCCATCGGGTGCTATCAGAGCCAGCTCGCACGCCATCCGTACCTGCAGAGCGCGCTGGGCCTGCGCCGGTTTCGCACGCTGACCCTGTCGCCCACGATTCAGGCGGCCGAAGCGTACCGGCGGGTAAGGGCCACGGATCTCCGGGGCCCCGTTGAAGGGGGTGCTGACAAGCCGCAGGTGACGGGCACGACAGGATCGGTTCCATGCCCGCTGGTGTCGGTGGTGGTGCGGACAAAGGACCGTCCCGGTCGTCTTGCGGAGGCTCTCGAGAGCATCGCGGCGTGTCGCTATCCCGAGCTTGAAGTGGTTCTGGTGAATGACGGCGGCGCGGTTCCCACCGTTCGGGCCGACTATCCGCTACCCGTCGCTCATCTCCATTGGTCGGTCGGGCGCGGACGATCTGCGGCGGCGCGCGCGGGGGTTGAAGCGGCGAGTGGGCGCTATCTCGCGTTCTTGGACGATGACGATCTGTTCTTGCCTCACCATTTCGAAACTCTGGTGCCAGCGGCACTGCGGATGGAGGGTGCCGTGGTCTACAGCGATGCCCTGATCGGTGTGTATGAGATCGCCCCCACGGGGACCTGGCACCGCGTCGAGGAGCGGATTTCGTACCAACGAGATTTCGATGCCGATGCCTTGCTGATTGACAACTACATTCCACTCAACACCGTGCTGGTGGAGCGCGAGACCCTGTTGCAGGCGGGCTCCTTCGACCCGGACCTCGACCTGTTCGAAGACTGGGACATGTTGATACGGCTAGCGGAGCGGGCGCCCTTCGAGCGCGTTCCGGTGGTGACATGCGAGTACCGTCACTTCAGAGGTGCCGAACAAGCTCTGGGCAACGACCCTCGTGCCCGTCCCGGGTACCTCGAGGCTCGCGCCAGCGTGCTTCACAAGCACCGATCGAAGCTCACCCCGCAGCGCCTGGCCCGCGCCGTCGATGCCCATGCTGCGGACGCTGCTGCGACACGCGCCGACCGCGACGCGCTCCGGGGAGCGGTCGACAGGCTGCGACGCGAACCGGTGCGGTTCATACTCGGTCGTCTTCGGCGTCGGTTTGGGGCGTCCGGAAGCAGACCTCCTCATCGAAAGCCGGGCAGCAGTTCATGAGCGACACCCGCGACCCTCGTGCGCCGTACGGTCGCCCGTGGCGGCGCTGGATGGTCGGTGCCTGCCTGGCGATGGTCGCCATCACGCTTGCCATCGGCTTCGTCTATCCGCGCCAGGCGACACGCGGTTTCCTGATCAACGAGGAGTACTACTTCGCCACGCTGGCGGAGGGCATTGCCAGCGGCAGCGGCTACGTCACCTACGCCATCGACACATACCTGGCCGACGAGATCGAGGAGTTTCCGGCGCCCGAGTTCTCGCGCCCGCCCGGACACGCACTCTTCTACGGCGGGTTGCTGAAGTTCGGGTTTAGCGAGATCGGAACGGGTATCGCGTTGTCGATCTTCTGGCTCGTGCTGACCGTCGTGACCTTCTACTTGTTGGCCGAGGCACTGCTGGGATCTTCGCGGGTGGCGCTGCTGCTTTGTGGGATCTACCTCGGCACCAGCACGACGCTGGTGCACGGCACGATGGTCGCACCCGAGGCGCAATTCGACGCACTGATCCTGATCGTGTTCTGGTGCCTTCTCGATCCCGGACGATGGCGAAGCGCGCTGGCCGGCGTCTCCCTGTATCTGGCGGTCGCGACCAAGATACTCAGTCTTGCGTACGTGCCACTGGTCCCCGCCTATCTGCTCTGGGTGACCAGTTCCGCGGGGAATGCCGAGGCAGGCGATGGATCTTGGGCCGTGTGGCGACGATTGCGCTGGCGGCCTCGTGCGGCAGCCGAGGTCCTGGTTCCGTGGTTCGTGGGCATGTTGGCGGCGTGGGTGCTGGTGACCAACGTGGCGGGCCTGCCGGGCAACGCCCCAACGGAGACGGTCAGCCGATATTCGCTCAATTTCATTATGGAAACGCCAGACTTCCCCACGGTGGGTTCGCCGGGGCACTACCTCGAGCAGCCCGACGCGTACGCCTACATCGCGGAGCACCCGCTCGAAGTAGCCTGGCGTTTCGCGCGGCTCGTGTCTCGCACCCCCAAGGTGCTCAACGAGGTTGGCGCGCTGCCCTTGAGAGGATCGCTCGGATGGCTTCTCATGGCCGTCTTCGCCCTGGCGTTTACGGTGGGCTGGCCGCAGCAAGACCCGCGGGTGAAGAGCTTCCTCTGGTTCTGCCTGGCAGCGTTCGTGATCACCCTGCTGGCGCTGTGGGGCTACCTCGTACGGGTGCGCTACCTGTACCAGCTCTATCCGCTGCTGCTGATCGTGATTGCGGCACAGGGTCGGCGGCTGGCGCCTGCATGGGAGCGCTTCCCGCACACCAGCCGACGTGCCTTGACATGGGTCGCGGTAGTCGTTCTGGTGGCGTACCCGTCCGCCTGGACTCTGCGTGAGGCATACGGGAATCCGATCGCATTCCTCGGGCGCGGCTTGGCGATACACGTAGTCGACTACGATCAGCTCGGCAGGGATGTGAGCGGTCACGTCGAGGCGGATAGCGTGATGATCACCGACTTCGCGTACGAGATTCCCTGGCTCGTCGGCAATCCGACGATCTTCACTCCCTACGATGCGGATGACTTCCGCTGGGTAGTGGACCGCTGGGAGGTTCTCGGCGTGGCGCTGCGAAAACCAGTGGATCCGCAGCTCGCCGCGCAGTTGCACGACTTCATGATCGCCGTGGAGCGGCCGGGTTACGTCCTGTGGACTCGAGACACGGTCACGGCGGGACCATGATCCTGGTCCGCGCCGCCAACGCGCGCACACTGTGGGAGACGTGCCGCTCGCGCTTCCTGGATCAGGTCGGAGACAACCCCGGACCGACGGACTTTGGCGCGCACATCTGGCTCGCGCAGGAGAGCCAGGTCGATCTGCTCTACGAAGCTGCCCACGCGCGTGGCGTGAAGGGTTGGCTGGGCCCACCCGTGACGACCATGCGTCAGCTGGCGGCACGCTTCGATATCCGGGCGCGGCGGCTGGGTTTGCTGACACGGCGACGGATCATCAGTCGGGTCGCCGGCCGTGTGGCCGCGGACGTGGGTTTGCGGGACCCGAGCCGCAGCGATGGTGTGGTGCGCGGCCACATGCTCGATGCTCTGTTCGGCGAGCTGCTCCCGGAAGGCATCGCGCCCGGCCAGCTCGCCACGGCGTTGAGCGGACTCGGAGGTGGCGACGCCTTCTCGCGCGATCGCAACGCGTGGATCGTCGGCAGCTATCGTGCGTACCTGCGGGAGTTGGAACGCCGCGACCGGATCGACACGCGACAAACCAGCGCGATGGTGGCCGACGTGATCGATGCGGGCGGTCTGAGTCGGGCGCTGTGCGGTGCACAGACCCTGCATATCTACGGCCTGTACATGGCGCGCTCGCGTCAGCGCCTGCTCACGGCACTCGCGCGGCAGAGTGAGGTCGACGTGCGCTTGTACGTACTGACTCCAGCCGACGACGATCCCGTCGCCAGTGAGTGGGATCAACTGGTGAGAGCGAACGGTGGCATCGAAGAGCTCGAAGCGTCAGCGGCGCCCAGTATCCATGTGCAGCCGGCGCCTGACACGCAGCGCGAAACCGAGTGGGTCGCGCGACAGGTGAAACGGCTGTTGGTCGAGGGCCAGGTCGAGCCGCATCGTATTGCCGTGGTCGCCCGCTCCGGGCACGAGGACACCGGCCGCATGCACCGTGCACTACGCGATACCGGCGTGGTCGCCACCACCATTATTCGATCCCGACTTACGGAGATCGCGGCCCTCAAGGCGTTGCTTGCGCTGTTCCGCGGGGCGGCCGCCAACTGGACGTACCGGTCACTGCGACCGGTGCTCGACAACACCCTCCTGGACATCAGCGTCGACCTGCGCACCGTCGATTTCATCGCCCACACGCGCCGTGTGGAGGGACTGGAGAGTTGGGAGCATGAGATCGAGCGGCTGATCGCCAAGCTCGAGGACATCGATGAAAACGGACGTCCGAAGGACCGTGATGTGCGCGGGTCCGGCTTGTTCGCCGACGCGGTCGGTCGTGATCTCGCGAAGTTCCGGGCGGTACGGGCAGCCCTCGAGTCGTTGTCAGCGTCGCGCAACGAGTCGGAGTGGATCGAGTTCACCCTGCAGCTATTGCGCGACGAGCATCCGGCGGCTTTCCACCTGCGCCGACGTCTGTGTGATCCGATTGGCGGTCGGTTTGGCGGTGACCGCGCCGCGGATGCTGACGGCCGTGTCGAGACACAGGCCGCCGCACGCTGGGACGTGGTCCGGCTTGATCAACGCGGAGTGCGCCAGACCGAGGTGCTGCTGCGTGAATGGCTTGACCTGGAACACCCGCTCGAAGCTCTCGACGCCGCTGCGTGGCGCCAGCTGTTGCAGCGCATGCTCGAGGCCAACGAGCTGAGCATCACGACGCCGGTGCACAAGGGCGTGCAGGTTCTCGAGGCCCACGACGCGGCTTTGTTGCCATTCGAGCACGTGATCATCGTGCATGCCAACGACCGTGTTTTTCCGCGGCCCGTCCCGGCCGGCGGAGTCTTGTCGAACGACGAGCGGGCCCGCCTGCGTGACGCGGGCATTCCGCTCAGCGGGCGTGAACTGGAGCTACAGCGCGAGCGGTCGCTGTGGCGCGCCATCACCTCGGCCGGCGCGGTCACCGTTACCTATCGCACGGCCGACCCCACGGGCACGCCGCTGCTGCCATCGCTGCTGGTACCCGCCCACGATCCGGGCACCGAGTTGCCCCGCACGCGCACGCGGCGCGAAACCGACGACGAGCGCTTCATTCCGGTCACCGCCGCGCAGGCCAACCAGCAGGCCGCGGTGGCGTTGCACGACCATCTGGCTGGCAACGACCATGTGGCCGGCACCGGCGTAACCACCACGCTCCACCCCGGCAACCCCGCACTCATTCCACATGCCATCGTGGGAGCCGTTGCCGAGTCCTGTCGCGACACCGGCGCCACGCCACTCGCGGCCGACGCTCTAGCCCTGCGCCCCAACCCTTGGAACGGTTGGCTGCGTGATCCGCGCGTGCTCGACTGGTTGGCGAAGCGTTTCGGCGACGACTACCGCTGGTCCGCATCCGGCCTCGAGGCCTATTCGAAGTTGCCGTTCCAGTTCCTCCTCGATCGTGTGCTGCGCTACGAAGAGGCGAAAGAAGCCGATGAGGAAGTGACGCCGCTGGTGTTTGGCTGGATGTCGCACGACCTGCTGGAGAAGTTCTACACGCGCGTGAAAGACGACCTGCCGGCGGAGTTCAGCCAGCGGGCCGAAGAGGCGTTCGAGCTGGCGGCGTCGGAAGTGCTTGCCCGCGCCCAGAGCGACGATCGATGGCTGGGCGCAGCGGTGCTCTGGGAGCAACAGTGGAAGCGCATCCGCGACAACGTACGCTCGTATCTCGAGTGGGAGCTGCTTCATCTCGCCAACAAAGACGAACGCCCCAAGTTGATCGAACACAGCTTCGGATTCGATGACGAGCAGGTCTACCTCGACGGCAAGGACGTTGCCGGCGTGGCGGCGCGACTGCGCCTGTGCGGGCGTATAGACCGAGTCGATCTGGGCAAGAAGGGCCATCAGGTGCTCGACTACAAGAGCGGCGGCACGCCGGGCGCCAACGACTACGACGATGGCACCGCGCTACAGGCACCGCTGTACATGCAGGTGCTGGAGAACGATGGTCTCGAGATGTCGCTCGGCTACTATCGCTCGCTCAAGCCGTCGAAACGACGCACTCAGTACGGCGGCAAGATTGAACGCCACAAGCCCAAGTATGGCGATGCACTGCGCTATGCGCTCAGCATTCCCGGCCGTGTCCGCGCCGGCATGTTCGAACCGGTGGCGTCGCTCAAGTCGGGCGGATGGGCGCCGTGGCACGCGGGGCGCGACATCGCGCGCTCCCAGGCCAAGCTGTCCGAGGGCAACCGCTACGACGATCTGGCGCCGGTAGGAACCGAGTCGGTGGACGCACCACCGGCGCACGACTCGACACCGGCGCGGCTCCCGTTTGACGAAGCGGAGGGCGAGGATGTCTGACCTGCGCTGGACACCTCAGCAGGCCGCCGCCATCACCGAGACTCGTCACGCCTTGTTGGTGGCGAACGCCGGCACCGGCAAGACCGCCACCGTGGTGGCGAAGATCCGCTGGTTGCTCGGCCTTGCGCTGGAGCCGGCACGCGACGAAGCCGACTCGAATATCAGCCACGCCGTGGAGCCCGCCGACGACCATTGTTCGCTGCGCGAGATCGCCGCGATCACCTTTACCGAGAGAGCGGCCTACGATCTCAAACGCAAATTGCGCGAAGGGATCATGGCGTCCGAGCGCGCCGACGAGCTGCGGTGGCAGATCGACCGCGCTTCGATCGGCACCATTCACTCGTTCTGTGCCGAGTTGCTGCGCGAGCACGCCCTGCGGCTGGAGATCGATCCGACGTTCCGGGTCCTCGACCAGCGGGAGTCCTGGGCCGCCATGGACGACATCATCAAGGAGGTCGTCAAACAGGCGCTCGCCGATGGTCATGACGGCGCCGGCCGTCTGTTGCAGAGCTTCAAGCTCAGCGGCTTCAGCTTCAACGACGGCGTGATCGACTACGTGCGCAAGGCGATGTCCGATTTGCGCTGGCACGAAGAGCGGTACGCGAAGTGGCTTGGTACCGACAACAAGCTCGACGTCGAGGTCATCGAGCGGCTGGCAGGGGAGTGGGACGAAGACAAGGATGGCCCCGCCTTGCGTCATGCCGAGGCTCTGCTCAGCTTGGCAGGCAGCGCGCTGGAGGCGTGGAACAACTACCTAGCCGACGAGAACACCCGCGACTTCGACGCACTCATTCTCGATGCACGCCAACTGCTTACCGGGGCGAGCGCGGTCGCCGCACTCGAGGGGATTCGGCGCCGTTACCGCATTCTCATCATCGATGAGTTTCAGGACACCGACGGTGCGCAGCGCGACATTGCCTTTGCCATCGCCGGTCTCCTGCGAGCCGGTCCGGGTGAAGACGCCGGACGTGAAGCGGCCGGAGAGCGGGGTCAAGCGGATGCGGGGATGGCAGGGGCCGTCACCAGGCCACAGCTCTTCCTCGTGGGTGACCCCAAGCAGTCGATCTACCGTTTCCGTGGGGCCGATATCTCGGTATGGAACCAAGTCGAATCCAGCATGCACCGCCACGGTGTGGTTCTCGATCTGTCCGAGAATTTCCGCTGTG
>JAJCXS010000206.1 GCA_029263335.1 Acidobacteriota bacterium
ATACGGCTCGTCGTTGAACGGCTCGACCTCCACGTAACCGCGGCGACGGTACATCGCGATCGCCCCGACGAGGGCGCGGTTGGTTTCCAAGGCCACTCGCGAATAGCCGAGCTTGGCAGCCCATTGTTCCAGCTCCACCAGTATCCGGCTGCCCAGACCCAGGCCTCGAGCCTCGGAGGCCACCCACATGCGCTTGATGTAACCAACGCCAGGTCGGAGAGGCTTGAGCGACCCGCAACCCAACGGGCTCTGCTCTCGGCGGGCCACGAGCGTCACCCCGCGTGGGGGCCTGCAATCCGCAGCCTCAACGGGCAATGCGCGAGTCAGATCCATGCCTTCCTCGAACGTCACGGCCAGCTCTGCGAAGTACTGACTCAGACACCAGCGGGCATCCTGATGATCGGGATCGACGGGCTCTATTCGCACCGGAGCCAAACGCGAGGCGTTGTCATCTCGATGTGACATGGGCTTGGAGCAATCGGGGCTACGACGCATCTCCGAACGCAGCGATCTCCTCGACATACGCCGGGGCAAACTGCAGCGTCTCGACCAGTCGCGCTAGCTGCGTTGCATAGGCCGGATTCGCTCCGGCCAGGCTCAACTCACGCGGCAAGTTGTAGCAGTGCGCCTCGATGATCTCGCGGGTGTCCAACAGCTCGACTTGCACGTGTTCTTTCTTGTAGTCGCGAACACTGGGAGCCGCGTACAGCGCGCGCGCCTCTTCGTCCGGAAGTTCCATCACGATTCCATACGCGCTATGTGCTGCGGCTGGAAGCAGTGTCGCCCGCTCGCCGATGTGAATTCTGTAATCGGGGAGCAACGCTGGCCCAACAGGCTCAGGGTGCAAACCCTGCGCTGTGAGGAGCGTCCGATCCATGAACAGGCCATAGAAGAAGATCTTGCTCATACGGCCAACTGTACCAAGACGAACACACTGCTGCCCAAGCGGCCTGCGCAGCATACGTGGGAATCTGGCTCGCTAGGCGCCGAGCACCTCGAGCGCCTTGGCGCCGATCTCGGACGGACTGCCGACGACGTGCGCACCGGCGTCGCGCAGCGCCTTCATCTTCTCGGCAGCCGTGCCCTTGCCGCCAGCAATGATCGCCCCGGCATGCCCCATGCGCGTCCCCGGCGGCGCCGTCTGCCCCGCGATGAAGGCAATTACCGGCAGCGGGTAGTCCTCGGCAATGTATGCGGCCGCTTCTTCCTCGCCGCTGCCACCGATCTCGCCGATCATCACGACCGCTTCGGTCTTCTCGTCTTCGGCGAACCGTTCCAGGCAGTCCTTGTGCGTGGTACCGATCACGGGGTCACCACCGATACCGATGCAGGTCGTCTGACCGAGTCCAGCGCGCGTTAATTGATCAACGGCCTCGTAGGTGAGCGTGCCGGAGCGCGAAATAACGCCCACGCGACCTTCCTGGTGCACGAACCCGGGCATGATGCCGACCTTGCACTGCCCGGGAGTGATCACCCCGGGACAGTTCGGCCCGATGAGGCGGGTGCCACGAGCTTTGCAGTACCCCACCACATCCACCATATCGAGCGTAGGGACACCCTCGGTGATGCAGATGGCCAGGCGTACCCCGGCATCGGCCGCCTCCATGACGGCATCGGCTGCGAACGGTGGCGGCACGAAGATCAACGAAACATCGGCGTTGGTTTCCGCGACGGCCTCACGCACGGTGTTGAAGATCGGCACCTCGTCGTCGAAGAGCATGCCGCCCTTGCCCGGCGTCACGCCGGCAACCACGTTGGTACCGTACTCGCGGCACTGCTGTGTATGGAACGTGCCCTCGGAGCCCGTGATCCCCTGTACGAGGATGCGCGAATCAGAATCTACGAAGATGCTCATTTAGGCTGTCCCTCCGCCCGCCGCCGCGACCGCCTTCTCGGCGGCTTCGTGCAATGTCTCGGCCACAATGAACTCCCTATCGGACTCGCGCAGAATCTCGCGGCCCTCCTTGGCGTTTGTACCCTGCAGGCGAACGACGATCGGCACGTCGACCGCGACCGTCTTGAGCGCCTCGATAACCCCGTTGGCCACCCGGTCGCAGCGCACGATGCCGCCGAAGATGTTGATCAACACGGCGCTGACACGCTCGCCCTTCATGAGAATGCGAAACGCGTTCGCGACGCGCTCTACCGACGCACCACCGCCAACGTCGAGGAAGTTCGCCGGGAACCCTCCGGCGTTACTGATCTCGTCCATCGTACCCATGGCCAGGCCGGCACCGTTCACCATGCAGCCGACCGTTCCGTCGAGGGCCACGTAGCTGAGGCTGTGCGTTGCCGCCTCCATCTCGAGTGGTTCTTCCTCGGAGGAGTCACGTAGGGCCGCGAGCTCCGGGTGCCGGTACAACGCGTTGTCGTCGATATCGAACTTCGCGTCCAGCGCGATCACGCCGTCGTCGCCCGTGATCACCAGAGGATTGATTTCCGCCAGCGACGCGTCGAGGTCGCCATACGCCTTGGCAAGTTTCATCATCGTCGCCGCGGCTCCACGCGCTGCCTTGCCGGAGAGTCCGAGACGGTAGGCGAGTCGCGTTGCCTGAAAAGGTCGCAGGCCCCATCCCGGCTCGCAGTGCTCGCGCAGAATCGCGTCGGGATTGCGCGCCGCAACCTCCTCGATATCCATGCCGCCCTCAGCCGAGGCGATCACCGCCGGGCAACCTCGGCCACGATCGAGCGTCAGCGCCACGTACAGCTCGTTGGCAATGTCGGCCCCGGCCTCGATGTAGACCTTGTTCACCGCCACGCCGTCAGGCCCCGTCTGCGGGGTGACCAATTGGCTCCCGAGCATCGCCGCGGCCAGTTCGCCGGCCTCTTCGGCGCTCGCTGCCAGCTTGATGCCGCCGCCCTTGCCGCGTCCGCCCGCATGCACTTGAGCTTTGACGGCGACCCGGGCGCTACCCGCGTCGAACAACTTCGCCGCACAGGCGCGCGCCTCATCGGCGGTGGAGGCCACATGGCCGTCCGGGACGACAACGCCACACTCGCGCAGCAACGCCTTGGATTGATACTCGTGAAGCTTCAACGGATGGAAAACGGGTTAGGCCAGCGACGAACGATCGCCGACGCGGTGAGGATCTTGAGCGCGTCACCGGGTAAGAACGGCGCCGCGCCCATCAGGAATGCCTGCTGCGGGCTGAGATCGAGTAACAGCGCCAGATGCAACGCGCCGCAGCTGAGGATGATCGCGGAACCAGCCGCCATCGCCAGCGCGGTCCGTCCCGCAGTTCGCTGGCCGTCGCCAAGCAATCGCGCCACCACCAGCACGGCGACGAACCAGCCGAGAATGTAGCCGCCGGTGGCACCGGCGAAGGCCGCCATCCCACCGCGGAACCCGGACATCACGGGAGCCCCGAGAAGCGCCAGGCCGACATAGAGCGCCAGTCCGGGCTGCGCCACCCGCACTCCCAGCCAGGCAGCGCCCAGGTAGAGCATGAAGGTCTGCAGGGTAATCGGGACCGGCGTAAAGGGCAGTGGAATACGTACCTGGGCTGCGATTGCCAAGGCCACGGCGAAACCCGCCACGCCAAGGGCAACTCGCGCCGCGGAGCGGCCGTCGGTACGGGACTCGAACGCACGGGTCAGGGCTCGGGACAAGGCATACCTCCAGCGAGAGATCGCCCCGGGGAGGGGCTAATGAGTGGTCGGCCAGCCGACCTGCAGCG
>JAJCXS010000207.1 GCA_029263335.1 Acidobacteriota bacterium
GTCCAGGCGGAGGCCGTGCCCGACGACATGTGGAGAAAGGTGCGCGGAGCCCGCGGGCTGCGCGGACGCAAACTCGCCGTACTGCAGGAGGTGGCGGCGTGGCGTGAGCGCGAGGCGCAGACGCGCGATATCCCGAGGCAGCGCGTGGTCGCCGACCGCGTGCTGGCGGAGATCGCCAAGCGCGCACCGAGGCAATCGGCACAGCTGGAGCGAATGCGCGGCCTTCACCCTCGCGAGGCGCAACGCTCCTCGAAGGCAATACTGGAAGCGGTGCAGCGCGGCGCGGACCGGCCGGAGCAGGAAATGCCGGACTGGGGCGAGCAGACACCGCACATCAAGGACGAACGCGTGGAGATGATGGCCGCGCTCCTCGACGCGGTGCTCCGCGGCGTGGCGGCCAAGATGAACATGTCGTCGCGCCTCCTCGCCAATCGTCGCGATCTCGAGGCACTGGCGCGATACCGACTCGGTGATATGGCGACGACGCCAGACCTGCCGGTGCTTTCCGGCTGGCGCCGCGAAAGCGTCGGTGAGCGTCTCTTGCGGGTTCTGCAGGGAGACGTCGCGGTGGTCATCGACGACGACGAGTCACGCGGACCGCAGTTGCGGCTGAAGACTACCTAGCGCCTCCAGCCGCCCCGCGATGGATTGCGAGTAACAGATCAGCCGTTGCGACGCTTTGCCGTACGGGTCTTGCCCGACGATCCCTTGCCCGACGACGAGCTTCCGGATCCCGACACCGACGAGGCGCCGTTACCGGAGGAGGCCCCTCCAGGCGTCACCCTGCCGCCGGTGCGCTTGCTCGATCCGCCACGGCGAAGAAAACGCCCGAACCCACCCTTCGGTGAGTCGGGATTGGTCAGCACGCGGGCGTACCCCTGACCCTTGACCACCCGTCCACCGCGGCGGCCAACAGGCGGCCTGCCGAGGGGGCGTCCGCCAACCGAGTACCACGGGTAGTAGTAGCTCCAGCCAAACGGCGAGAACGACGGACTCCAGTAGCCGTAGTAGCCAACCGGATAGCCGTAGGCCACCAGCTGTTGCGGCTCCACGGGCTGTTCGTCGACGAGGAAGTAGTCGGGGAACGACAGGGCCAACATCAGGTCGATCACCTCGCCCGGTACCTCGGCATCGGCCAGGGCAATGAGGACGCCCGCATCGATTGCGAAACTTGCCTCGCTTTCGACCAGCAGGGCCTCAACGGCCGCGGCGTCGACGGTGCGCACCGCTTCGATCACGTCATCGGTGTCGAGCGCCGCGGCCGCGGCGGTGCGCTCCGTGCGCGCCGCCAGCGACAGGTCGCCTCGTCCGGCCTGTTCCCAGATCGCGCTCGACTCCGGCTCGTTGTAGGAGAAGCGTCGAACCATGACCTCGCGCTCTTCGCCCACCCGGACAACCTGGATGTCGATCCAGGTATCGGGCGATACGAGGGCGGAGATGCCGGAGGCCACGCGTCGCGAACCACCTTCGCAGACCAGGTCGGCGCTGGTATAGAGCCGGTGCCCGTCGGCGGAGGCGACGGCCTGCTCCGTGCCGGAACAGCCGCCGTCTTCTACCGGACGCGACCGGCCGTCGGTGTGCAGTTGGTCACGTCGCACCTCGGCGCCGTCGATCATCGTCACCACGGTGAGGGTGGCGTCGCTCGATTCCACGCAAAGACGCCGTTGGGGCGCCGTAGCTCCAGCCAGCGGTTCGCCTTCGGCCGGGGTGGCGCGCTCGCCCTCACCCGCGCCTGCGTCCGTGGCGGCATCGGCTTCCTCGACCTGCAGGTCCCAGCAGCCGGCCCATTGCAGGTCGATTGCCTGAGCGGCAACGTTACCGCCTTGCCCGAGCCCGGGCAGCGCCGCGCCAGCGAGTAACACGAGTCCGATCGTTATTCGCATGATTGTTCTCCCTGGCAGTTGCCCAGGTTCTTGAGCCTCAGATCTTGAACGATATTCCAGCCATCAGGCGCAGGCCATTGAGGTCGATGGGATCGAAGCCGAGGAAACTGCCGGTCATGTCGTGGCTGGCGAACTGATATCGCCCCTCGAGGATGAGGCCGATCGAGCTGGTCAGCTTGAGATCGACGCCGGCAAATGCGTGGCCGGCGATGGTCCATCCGTCGGAAACGAAATTATCTTCGAAGATCACCAGGTCGCGGAAATCGACAAACTCGCCGAATTGCTCGAGGCGGTACCAGGTGGCACCACCGCCGCCGCCCACGTAGATGGCCGCGGTTGACGGCACCCAGGCGTACTGGCTTACCGAGCGACCTCGTGGCGTCAGGTAGAAGCGCACGCTCAGCGTAAGCGGTACCTGCGTGAGTCGCGTGTCCTGGACGATCGGAATGTCGTCTTGGTCCACGTAGTCGCGATTCTCGGAACGTACGCTCGCTCGCCCATACTCGATGCCCAGAACGAGGTCGACGCGTTCGTTGAGGTTCCATCCGAAATCGGCGGCGAAGGTGGGCGCATTGAAGTCGCTGCGCTCGATCGTCAGCTCGTCGATGAAGAAGTCGTAGATGTCACTGCTGGCCCGGTTGAACGTGAATCCACCGCGCAGGCTGAAAGACGACCGCGGAGAAGAAAAACGGAATCCGGCCGGCCCCTGTCCGGTCTCGGAGCCTTCGGCGGGAGCCGCCAACGCGACCTCGGCCACGAGGACAGACAGCACTACACCGACGATGCACAGGCACCGCATCGACGCCAAACAAAACCCTTTCATCGCTAACCTGCTCTTTACGAGACCGTGCGTGGACCGCTGTCTCGATGAATCTCGACCCACTCTGGGACTGTGCAATCGGCGTGCCGCCCCTGCGCGCGGGCTCGGATCTGCGGTCACCGCAGGCTCGCCAGGCGAACGGTGGTCGCGAGAGGGCCGGGTTTGCCCCCAAATGTCGTCGGGCCGTCGTGCGTCGGTCGACAGGTGTCGGTATGTGGACGTTGTTAAGAGAGACTGACGGTGACGGTCAGGCATGGCCACGGCTCTTTGACGGCGCGCAGGACTGCTC
>JAJCXS010000208.1 GCA_029263335.1 Acidobacteriota bacterium
GTCGATGCCGAGCTGCACGGCCGGGTTGATGGTGACCATCGCCAGAGCGGCTTCGCGACCCATGCCGCCCCACTTCATGGTCTTGGCGGCCTCCTGGTTCAGGTGGCGCATTTCCTCGCCGGAATCCGAGTTGATCGATACCCGCACGCCGCGGTCGGTCATCAGCGCTGCGTTGTGGGGGATCGCCTCGTAGGCCTCCACCTTGTAGGCCCACCAGTCGGAGAAGGTCGAGGCGCCCGCACCGTGTTCCGCGATCTCGTCGGCGACCCGGTACCCCTCGAGCACGTGCTGGAACGTGGCGATGCGGAAACCGAACTCCTCGGCGGCTCGCAGCAGCTGGAGGATCTCGTCGGCGCGGTAGGAGTGCGAGTGCACCAGGCGTTGGCCCTCCAGGATTTCTGCCAGCGCTTCGAGCTTCAGATCACGCCGCGGCGGGATCACGCCCTCCGCCCCGTCGGCCAGAGCCTGTTCGTAGCGTCGCCCTTCAGCCTGATACGCCTGCGCTTCGAGAAACGCCTGACGGATCACGTCGCGAACGCCCATGCGCGAGTTGGGATAGCGGTCCGGGGTGCGGTCGCGCTTGGTGTTCTCGCCGAGCGCGAACTTGATCCCGGGTGGGGCGCCCTGCAGTAGCAGGCCGGCCGCGTCCTGCCCCCAGCGCAACTTGATGACCGCATTCTTGCCGCCGATCGGATTGGCCGAGCCGTGCAGCACGTTGGCGGTGGTCACGCCCCCCGCCAGGCCACGGTAGATGGCGATGTCGTAGGGGTCGATGACATCCTCGATGCCGACCATCGCGGACACCGAGATGGAACCTTCGTTAATGGATTCCGCGGCGATGTGCGAATGGGCGTCGATGATTCCGGGAGTCACGTAGCGTCCCGCGGCGTCGATGACGTGAGCTCCGTCGGGAACCTCGACATCGGTGCCGATCGCTGCGATCTGGCCGTTGCTGACGAGAATCGAAGCGTTCTCGATCGTGCCGGCGTCGGCAGCGGTCATCACGGTGGCGTTGCGGATTACCGTGACGTCGTCTTGCCGGGCGGGCCCCAGCGCCGGCGCTACGGGCACCAGCTCGAACTTCGGCGTGGCCGCCTTGTCCTCGGCGCCATCCTCCGCCTCTGCATCGGCGACGGTCGGCGTCTCGTTGTCGAAGGCGAAGCGCTGGCCATCGACGATCGTTGTGTGCACTCGAGTCTCAGCCGCGAACAGGTCGCCATCGGTGAGAACGATGTTGGCAATCTTGCCCGCTTCAATGCTGCCGATACGGTCGTCAACGCCGAAGATCTCGGCGGCGCCGAGAGTGAACGCGCGCAGCGCCGCACCGGCGTCAAGCCCGGCCTGAATCGCCTTGCGGGCACCGGCCAGCGTATCGCTCGGCTTGTCGGATCCGGAGTAGAACGCAAAGGTCGCACCCGCCTCAGCGAGGGCCGCGGGCGCCGTCGGGGCGCGGTGGCGGTGGCGCAGAGTGGCGAGGCTCTCGTCCGCGTCGGGGTCGGCGTCAGCGTCCTTTGTCGGCCAGTCGAGGTTTACCAGTACCGGCACTCCGGTGCTGGCCAGCTCTTCGGCGAGGCCGGGTGCATACGCTTCCCTGGCGCCGTAGACGATGGGTTGGACGCCCACCTCGCGTGCGATACGCATGGCGCGGCGCACCTCTTTGGCCAGATCGCCCGGCATGAGAACCGGCCAGTCGTCGCGTACCACGGCGCGCATGGGCTCGAGGGCGCGATCGTACTCGGGGCGCTCGCGCCCGGTCGGCGCGGCGGCGTACACGCTCCACGCAGCGTCGTAGTACTGGGCGTCAAGAAACAGCTGCTTGACGTAGGCGATGACACCCATCGACGAGTTCGGATAACCCTGAAACTGCCTGCCCTTGGTGAAGGTCACGGGAAGTGCCACGGGCGTGGCGATGACCATGTCGTTAGGGCGCTCACCCGCGAGGTCGATTACCGCCGCCTGACCAGGAAACAACCCCAGCGTCGGCGTGGAGATCGCTGTGGTGAAACCCGCCTGGCGCCAGCTGTCGAGACGTGCGTCGCCGGGCTCCAACCGATCGGCGGCGTTGACCCACGTGAACGTCGCGGGTCGATCCTCGGGACCCCATGAGCGCGCCGACGCATCAGCGCCGCCCTGTCCGCCGGGTCCACCACCGCCTCCACGTTGTCTGCCGGCCCCGGGCCGGGCAGCCCGCAGATCGGCGGGCATGCCGAGCGTGCTCATCGCATCGATCAGGCCGGGGTAGGCGACAAGGCCGGTCGCATCGATCTGCCAGGCGCCGGCCGGTACGGTCACGTCACTGCGTACTTCGTCGATGATGCCGTCGCGAACGATGATGGTGCCGCTATCGATGGTCTCACCGGTACCGGTAACGATGCGGGCGCCGGTAATGGCGAAGTAGCGTGGCGGGGATTGGCCGGCGACGCTGGTGGCGCTGCCGAAGGCTAGCGACAGCGTTAGCGCCGCGACAGCCAGGCGCTGGTTGGAAAAGCGCATCAAGATGCTCCTTTGGTCGGACCGAGGCAAGAAGAGACAAAGGGGTGCGGTCGCCTATCCGCTCCGGGGTCGTCGCTTCGGGAAGGCAGGAGTGTATCTGGATACGCGGGCGCCCTCCACGTCGCCGATTGCTTGACAGCGCGCCGCCTGGCGCGGGATCGTCCCGCCACGCCGAGGCCCCGCTTGCCGACGCTCGCGCGCCGGTGCCCCATCCGCTGCAGCAAGGAGATCCCATGCGTCCATTCAGCCGCAGGGTTGAGATTGTTCTACTGACCGCTCTCTTGGCAACCTCAGTTGCCGCCCCCGCGACCTCGCAGGAAGACGAGGGCGAGCAGCTGAAACACGAGGCCTTCGAACAGGTCGCTTCGATGCAAAAGCTGTCGCAGGTCATGGTCGACAGCATCTTCTCCTTCGGCGAGTTGGGATTTCAGGAGCACCAGACGGTCGCCTATATCACCGGACTGTTGCGTGACGAGGGATTCGAGATCGAGACCGGGTGCGCCGGCATGCCGACCTGCTACGTAGCGACCTGGGGCTCAGGGCATCCGGTGATCGGCTTCATGGGTGACATCGACGGGCTACCCGAGACCTCGCAGAAACCCGGCGTTGCGTACCAGGACCCACTCATTCCCGGTGGCCCCGGGCACGGCGAGGGACATAACAGTGCCGCGGCCGTCGACGTGATCGGCGCCATCGCCACCAAACGGGTCATGGAGGAGCACGGCCTACAGGGCACGCTCGTGGTGATTCCTGGTGTTGCGGAGGAACTCGTCGCGTCGCGAACCTACATGGTCAACGACGGGCTGTTCGAGGGCATGGACGTGATGCTCTCGACACACATCAGTTCGGGCTTCGCGACGGCTTGGGGCATCTCGGGATCGGGCTTGGTGTCGACCCAGTTCACCTTCCACGGCACGTCAGCTCACGGGGCCGGCTCGCCATGGGCGGGACGGTCGGCGCTCGACGCTGTGGAGCTGATGAACGTGGGGTGGAACTTCCGCCGCGAGCACCTGCGACTGCAGCAGCGATCTCACTACATGATTCCGAATGGCGGCAACCAGCCCAACGTCGTGCCGTCCGAGGCGAGCGTCTGGTACTACTTCCGCGAACTCGACTACGAGCGCATCAAACAGTTGCACGAACTGGGCCAGACGATGGCCGAAGCAGCCGCAATGATGACCGGTACCACGGTGACCGAACGGGTGCTGGGCGCGGCTTGGCCATCGAGCATGAGCAAGCCACTGGCTGAACTGATGCACGCCAACATCCTCGAAGTCGGCATGCCCGCGTGGTCGGACGAGGACCAGCAGTTGGCTCGTGCCGTGCAGGAGATGCAGGGTGTTCTCGGTGAAACGGGTTGGCGCGGCAACGTCATGGATGGGCTTCCGACGGAACTCACCAACCTGGAACTCACGGAATCCGATCAGGGGATGGGCGGAGGCTCGGACGATATCGCCGAGGTCTCGTGGAACATCCCGACCATACGACTCCGCTATCCCGGCCAGATTCCCGGTACCACCGGACACCATTGGTCCTCGAGCATTTCCATGGCAACGCCGATCGCTCACAAGGGGGCGAACTTCGGCGCCCGCGTGATTGCCATGACCGCCATCGACCTGGTGGCTAATCCCGCCTTGGTCGAGGAGGCCTGGACGTACCATCGCGAGGTGACCACCAAGGATCAGCAGTGGCAGTCGCTGATTCCGGAAGGCACCGAGCCGCCCATCTTCCTGAACGAGGACAAGATGGCGCGCTATCGTCCCCAGCTGGAGGCGCTACGTTACGACCCGGAACGGTTCGAAACGTATCTGGAGCAGCTCGGAATTACCTATCCGACGGTCCGCAAGCAGGAGTGACTGCCGTCGCTCTCAGGAAGTGCGTGAGCGCGCATCCAGACTAGCCTCACCTGCGCCGAACGTGGCAACGTAGATCAATCCGCCTATGAGCACGCGCGCGCAGTGCAACGCCTGTTCGGTGTGGATCCACCGCAGGCGAGAGGCGCTGCCGATACGGCCCAGCAACTCCAGGAATACTGGCGCTGGCGGATCGAGGCAATGGCCCAGTTTCCGGTGGCAAAGACCGACCAGGCCATTAGTCATGTCTTCGTCGGCGAGATGGACCGCGCCCTCGATCTTCTATGGGAGGCGTTCGAGATGCGCTCCGCGGCAATGGTGTTCTTGGCTACAGACCCTTCCTACGACCCATTGCGCGGATTGGAGAGGTTCGACGACCTGCTAGACAGGGTGGGAGCCCCCTAGCGAGGTCTGAACAGATCGCAGATTGATCAGTTTGACCGCAGGGCCTGGAGCGGGTCGAGCCGACTGGCCCGACGTGCCGGCAGCCAGCCGGCCGCCAGAGTGGTCGCGAGCAGCAGTCCGATGGCCGCGCTGAGCGTGAGCGGATCGTTGCTGCTAGTGCCGAACATGAACATGCCGAGCAGACGGGTCGTGAACAGCGCTCCCATGGTACCGATGGCCAATCCGATCGATGCCTGCCACAGGACAGAGCGCAGAACGAGCCGCACGACTTCCTGGGCGCGTGCCCCAACTGCCATTCGAACACCAATCTCTTGCTCGCGGTGACCGATGGTGGACGACATGACTGCGTAGATTCCCAGGCACGACAGGAACAGGGCAACGGCGCCCAGGAGGCCGAACATCTGGGCGATGATGCGCCACGAAAACGTCGACTCTTCGAGCAAACGCTCCAGGGGGTCAATCGCGTACAGAGGTAGCTCCGGATCGATTCGCCGCACGGCGTTTCGCAACGCAGCAGCCAGCGCGCGCTGCTCGGTGGAGGCGCGCACCATGAGTCCCATGGCGCGCTGCGGTTCGGCTCGGTACGGTGTGTAGATGACTGGGAAGTCGGGCAGGAATTCCATGGGCAGCGATTGGAGAATGGGTGGCGCTACGCCGATCACGCTCATCCAGCGCGCGTCCTCCGCGCCCTCCCAGCGCAGGCGCTTGCCAACCGGATCCTCGTCGGGCCAATAACGATCGGCAAGACGTTGTTCTACGACGACGACGAGCTCGCCGTCGGCCCCATCGTCCTCGGTGAAGAATCGCCCGTGGAGCGGATCTACGCCGGCCAGCTCGAAGTAGTTGGAGCCGATGATGACCTGCGTCATGGTCTGAGCTCTATGACCGGCGGCGATCAACCGGTGCTCGAGTTCGGCCATCACCACCAAGCCGCCACGGGACGGGAAGTTCGAAGCCAACCCCACCGCCTCGACTCCAGGCGTAGCGCTCACGCGCTGCTCGAGCTGGCGATGAAACTCCACCAGGCTCTCGTCGCTTCGATATCGATCCTCACCCAACGTCAGCCGCATGGTGAGCAGGTCCGTATCGAGGCCCCAGTCCACATGTTCCACATTGATCGCGCTCCGCGCGGTGACACCGGCTCCGGCAAGCAACACTACTGCCAGGGTGATCTGCAGGATCACCAGCGCGGTGGTGAAGCGGTACCTGTCCGCATTACCGATCGTCCCGCGGCCACTCTCCTTCAGTACGTCACCCGGGCGAGCCCGGGCGGCGTGCGCGGCAGGGGCTAATCCGAAGGCGATGCCGGTTGCTAGTGAGAGGCCGATGATCATCAGGTGAACCTCGATTCCCATCCGGAAGTCGAACCACCGTGGCGCCCCTGCCTTGGTGAGGAGTTGCGCCAGAACGCTGTTGCCCCAGGTAGCCATGAGAAGGCCGCCGGCCATGCCAATGACGCTGAGCAGGACGCTCTCCACCAAAAGTTGGCGAACCAGCCGCCAGCGGCTGGCTCCCAGCGCAGCCCGGACGGCGAGCTCGCGCCCGCGCTGCAGAGTGCGCGAAACAAGCAGGTTGGCGACATTGGCGCAGGCGATGAGTAGCAGAAAGGCAACAGCGCCCGTCATCGCGAACATGATTGCCCGATTGGCATCGACCGAATATGTCTCGCGATAAGTCCGAGCGCGTGCCGCAGTAGCCGCGTGCGTGACCGGATGCTCGGTGGCCAACCGGGCGGAGATCTGATCCAGTTCGCCGACCATCTGGGCTTCCGTCGCGCCGTCGGCGAGGCGGGAGACTACCTCGTAGGCTCTGCGATCCACGTCGGCCTCGAGTCCGCCGGTGCGCGTAATCGGGATCCAGAGGTCGGACGTGAAGGGGGTCCGTTCCAACGTCTGCGGAAGCACCCCGACGATCGTCCGATCGACTCCCTGGACCCGGATCGCACGGCCGAGGATGTCGGGATCGGCACCATGCAGCGCCTGCCATGCAGCGTAGCCGAGAAGCGCGACCGGCTCGGCCGCCGGCTCGCCGTCGATCTCGGCGAATCGTCGCCCCGTCGCGGGCTGGAGAGCGAGGACGTCAAAGATCGAGGGGCTCACATACGTTGCCACCGCACGCTCGGCGGAATCGTTGCCGCGCCGCACGGCGACGTTCATGCGGCGCCAGGCGGCGACCGCTTCCAGCGACTCGGCTGATTCGGCGAGTGCGGCATAGTCGGGATACGTCAGGCGAAGCGCCCACTCCCCACCAGTGTGATGCTGTGCGTCGATCAGACGAATCCGATGGGAATCCTCGAACGGCAAGTCCATTCTCACGATGGTGTTCATCACCGCGAAGACGGCGCCGTTGAATCCGAGCCCGACGGCCAAAGTGAGCACGATTACGATGCTCGTGCTCGGCGATTTCGCCAACATACGCAGTCCGAAGCGAACGTCGGCGCCCAGGCTGTCGCCACGGCTGGACCGACCGGGTATCGCATTGTTCCCTGTCCACATCGCAGGATGGAGCATTCCCAGGACCTGGAGCCAGTACCAGAGCACTCGGCGACGCCGGCCGACTTTCACCAGCTCTGCGTACTTGTCGTCGAGAGCATCGATGGCTGCGTTCCGATCGTCACGCGGCAACATGATCCAGAGCAGGGCGCGAGCCAGCCGCGGAGGTCGGGTCGCCCGACTCACTTGGCCAACTCCAAGCCTGCCCACATTCGGTCGAGTAGCTGGCGGGACCCTCTGATCGAGTCCACCCCGCTCCGCGACAATTCGAAGCAGCGCCGGGCGCGGCCTCCGGGCTGCGCGGAGGGGGCGCCCATTTTTGAGGTAACCAGGCCCTTCTTCTCGAGCCGCGAGAGCGTCACATAAACGGCGGGAATAGAGACCGTTCGGCCCGCGGTCTTGAGGATCTCATCGTGAATCGAGACGGCGTACGCACCTTCGCCCACACGGGCTAACGCCAGTAGCACAATCTGTTCGAATTCACCCTGGAATCGCTTGCCCATATCGCCTCCAACCGGATTTCCTGCGCGCTGGCCGGACCAAAGACTAACAAGTATTAGACTTCTGCGAGCTGTCGTTGTCCCATCTTTCGCAAGGGAGACCCATGGGGAGGGGCATTGCAGCGTGAGCGGGTGACGCTTGCTTATATTATAAAGACTTGTTTAGGTTATGTTGCGGCATGAAGATTGAGAAACACGGGCAGGAGTCGGAATGAACGGAAGGAGAGGATCCAGAGGAGCGATCAGGCTGTCGCTGGCGTCAGTAATCGTTCTAGCCTCGCTGTCGCCGGTCGTGCGGAGCTCGCCATCCCCGCAGACGCCTCCCTCGGTATCCGCCGTGGACGACGCGGCGATTTCAGCCCGAGTGAACGCGCTCATGGGCTCGCGCATGGTTGGTGACGGGATTCCGGGCGCAGCGTTGGTCGTAGTCCTGGACGGCCGCGTGATCATCAAGTCAGGCTACGGGGTGTCCGACCTTCGGACGCGCACTCCCGTTGACCCTGACGCGACCGTGTTTGGCATCGCCTCGGTCGGCAAGGTGGTCACCGCCATGGCGGTGCTTCAGCAGGTGGGAGAGGGACGACTGGCTCTCGAGGACCCTGTTGAACGCCACTGGTCACTCTCCGATCCGGCGACAGCCCTACGTGTTTGGCACCTCCTTACCCATACGGGCGGCTTTGGCGAGCAAACGGTCGGCGCGTCAGCCCGAGACACCTCTGACCTGTTGTCTCTCGCGGACTACGTGGAGGCGGAGCAGCCGCCATTCGCCAGGGCCGCGGGGCTCACGACGAGCTACTCCAATTACGGATTCTCGTTGGCCGGTGCGATCGTGGAGAGCACATCAGGACAGTCGTTCGAGGATTACGTCGACGAACGTATTTTCAGAGCCATCGGGATGACGAGTTCGTCGTTCTCCCAGCCGCTACCCTCTGCGCTGCAGGACCGGAGAGCGACCGCATACGAGGTTGCAGCAACCGACCCGATTCCGCTGGCGCCGATCTATTTCAATGACCGACCGGCCAGCGCCATGTTCACGACAGCCGGGGATATGGGTCGCCTAATCGAGGCTCTTCTCGATCCCACGGTCGAGCCGAAGTTGTTGGGTCGGCCGCTGACGGAGACTCTGTTCGCACGACGTTTCAGTAACCATCCCGACCTTCCCGGGGTGGCGTTGGGCATGTACGAAAGTGACTCCTTGGGCCATCGCACCCTGGCGCAAGGGGGCGATTGGCAGAACTACAGCGCGCAACTCTTCCTGTTCCCCGCGGCGAGACTCGGGATGTTCGCGGCCTTCAATTCGGGGAATGGGAACGAGGCGGCGGAGGATCTTTGGCTCGAGGTGGTCAAACATGCGATCCGTGATGCGGAGCCTCTAGGTGTCGCCGGTAAGCCGCTCGCAGATTGGGGGAATCTGTCGCGGTTTGCGGGGAGGTATCGGCTGAACCGCTACTCCCGCCACACGCTGGCCCGCCTTGGAGCGCTGGTCGGTGCGGTACCCGAGTTCGAGGTGTCGTGGGACGGCGCCCGGCTCTCGTTGTTCGGCTCTCCGTTGACCCCTGTCGGTGACGGGGTAATGGAACGCGGGGACACGGGCACGCAGGTCGCGTTTCGTGCGGGGCCCGATGGTGTTGCCTCGCATCTCATGTTTGCGGGGGCGCCGGTCGTGGCGTACGAAAGGCTCCGTCGTTGGGAGTACGCTCAGCTTCACCAGATCGCCTTGGTGCTCCTGCTCATCACGCTTGCCGCCGCCCTGTGGAAAGAGGTGCGGCGCCCCTGGCCCTCGGGCAATTGGGGATGGCGCGGTGCGATCGTCGGCAGCGTCGCCGCCAATCTCATCTATCTGATCGCGATCCTCGCCGTTGTTGGGCTCGCCGATCCCTGGGCCTTCCAGTATGGAGTGCCGGGACTCGTGCTCGTCGTGCTCTGGAGCTCGTATTTGCTGCCCGTGAGCGCGACGGTTCTGACGGGAGCGTCGTTGCGGCCGTCGAGCTGGGAACCTATCGATATCGGCCGACGGACGGCAGCCCTTTACGCCCTGCTCGCCTGGGGATTGGCTCTGTTTCTCAACTATTGGCGGATTCTCGGCGTGAGAATCTGACCGCCGGAGGCGGCCGATCGGGCTCGCGGCGCACAGATTCCCGATGAAATCTTGATGCCAGCGCGTGGGGCGCAATACTCAGGCACCTCATCATCCCGTGCCTTTGCCGAATAACAGACCACGATTCGGCTACTATCGCTCAGAGCCCCGTCGCGCTGGAATCAGCGAACATAGGGAGAAGAGAGATGGGAGTCGATTTGCGGGGCCGGAGCCTGGTGAAGCTGCTGGACCTTACGCCCGACGAGATCCGCCACCTGCTGCAGCTGGCGGCGGACCTGAAAACGGCCAAGGCGGCGGGCATCGAGGAGCCGAAACTCGGCGGCAAGAACGTCGCGCTGATCTTCGAGAAGACCTCGACCCGGACTCGTTGCTCGTTCGAGGTCGCGGCCTACGACCAGGGCGCGCAGTGCACCTATCTCGGGCCTAGCGGCTCGCAGATCGGGCACAAGGAGTCGATGAAGGACACTGCGCGGGTGCTCGGTCGCTTGTACGACGGCATTGAATATCGCGGATTTGCGCAGGCGACCTGTGAGGAGCTCGCTGAGTTTGCCGGCGTGCCCGTATGGAACGGTCTGACCGACGAATTCCATCCCACCCAGATCTTGGCCGACGTGCTGACGATGGACGAGCACACCGACAAGCCGCTTGCCGAAACGGCGTACTGCTACTTCGGCGATGCTCGCAACAACATGGGGAACTCGCTGTTGGTGGGTGGCGCGAAACTGGGGATGGATTCTCGCGTCGTGGCGCCCGAGAGCCTGTGGCCTGAGGATGCGCTGCGTGCCGAATGCGAGGAGATCGCCGCGATTACGGGGGCGCGACTGACTTTCACCGAGGACGTCGCCGAGGGTGTGGCCGGTGTCGATTTCATCCACACCGATGTCTGGGTCTCGATGGGGGAGCCCGATGAGGTCTGGGCGAAGCGTATCGAGTTGCTGCAGCCGTACCAGGTGAACGGCGCGGCGATGGCGGCTACGGGTAACCCGGGGGTGAAGTTCATGCACTGTCTCCCTGCGTTCCACAACCGCGATACCACGGTCGGGTCCGAGGTCTTCGAGAAGTTCGGTCTCGACGGGATCGAGGTGACCGAAGAGGTGTTCGAGTCGCCCCAATCGATCGTGTTCGACCAGGCGGAGAATCGCATGCACACCATCAAGGCGGTGATGGTGGCGACTATGGCAGACTGACTGCATGCGAACTCCCAAGATGGCGGCGCTCCTGATGCTCTCGCTCACGACCCTCTTCGTCATCGGGGCCGCGTCGTTCGCCAATGAGGCGAGTCTTCCGCACCGCGGCCAGGCGCAGCGACCCACCTGTCAGACACCGGCGCACCGCGTCTTCGACTTCTGGGTCGGGGAATGGGTTGTCTACGGTCCGACAGGTAACGTTGCCGGACACAACACGATCGACCTCGTGCTGGGTGGGTGCGCGCTGCACGAGAGCTGGGAATCGACCAGAGGCGGCGCGGGTCACAGCTACACGTTCTACGACGCTGCCGCGGACAAGTGGCACCAGACGTGGATCGACGACGGTGGCGGTGCCCTTTACCTGGACGGCGAGTGGACCGACACGGCGATGGTGTTGGGCGACGAAACCAATCGTATTACCTGGACGCTGATCGAGGGTGGGGGCGTCCGGCAGCACTGGGAGACGACCACCGATGGCGGCGCGACCTGGAGCACGTCGTTCGACGGTGAGTACGTGCCGGCACGTCAGGAGTAGGCGACCGGCCGGTCACCAGTATGTATAGGCGTAGCGGACGAACTGAAGGACCCAGTAGCTAATCGCGGTCAGGCTGATCCCGACGGCCAGGCGACCCAAGCCGCTGAGACTGCGACCGTCGAACCAGATTCGTGGAAAGTTGCGACCGGCGGTGCCGAGGAACGCGTTGATCGCGTAGAGGCCCATGCGCGCGCGCGCTGGCCCGTGGCTTTCGAGGAGGTCGTCCAAGCGGTCGTAGCATGCCGGTTCGTAAACACGCTCCCGCACGTCGCTTGGTAGCAGGTAGCCGAGCCAGGTCCACCACGGCTTGGCATCACGCACCGACGGGCTCCTTGGCATCGCCGAAGCGCCGGATCACTTCGAGCTGGAAATCGCGGTTTCGTTTCCACGCGGTGCTGCCCGTGGCTTCCAACTCGTAGTGGCGCTCGCGGATGATTTGACCCGCGACGATCTTCTTCGTGTACCAGCCCTTGACGTAGCCCGCAGCCTCGAGCCGAGACATCATCTGGTAGAAGGCGGGTCCGGTCTTGCGCACCTCGAAGCGCTCCAGTTCGGCGCGTACGACCCGGCCGGTTTGGGGACCGGAGCGAAGGACTCCGAGCACCAAGAATTGCAGGTTCGAGAGCTTGGGATCGGTCATTGACGTCGCCGGGTTAGTGACATAACGTGTGATTACATCACTGGACATAATATCTTCGGAGAGTTCATCATGTCACGCGCGCGCCTCGTCGTTACGTGGATCCTGCAGTTGCTCCTGGGACTGGTGTTCATCCTTACCGGCGTGGGGAAGTTCCCCCAATGGGACGGATGGGTGAGCCGCTTCGAGATGTGGGGATACGCCGCCTGGTTCCTGGCGGTGGTCGCCGTGTTGGAGGCGCTCGGTGGCGTGCTGGTGCTCTTGCCAAAGACCGCCGCCTACGGAGCCAGCTTGATCGGAGCGGTCATGCTCGGGGCGGCGTACACGCACGCCTCCACCGGAATCGGTTCGCCGACGCAGGTTGCGATACCGATTCTGGTCTGCGCTGCAGTCGTCGCCCTGCGCTGGAAGGATCGTTGGCGCCCGCCCGTATCGATCGACTAGCGCGTGGCCGACATCGGCGTGATTCGGCCGACGAGGTTACCCGTTTCCGGTTTCTTCGCTCTTTCGCTTGGTCGCGTCGAGAGCAGCCTGAATGTCGGTGAGACTGATCTCGACGGTTAGCGCCTTGCCGTCGATATCGTGTTCTTTCTTGAGCCCGGCAAGGTCCGTGCTCGTGGTCGAGACGGTGCTCAGAGTCTCGCCTTCGACGATGTCGCGATTCTGTTCGATGGCCTCGACGATTTCGGTGTCGGTCTCCGAGATCTCCACATCGATGCGGGCTTCGACGGACAGACCCATTTCCTTACGTTGACGCTGGATTCGGTTCACCACATCGCGCGCGATGCCTTCGAGTTTCAGCCCACCGTCGACGTGCGGATCCAGGGCCACCACGAGATTCCCCTGAGCGGCGACCAGGGCCCCCTCCTCGGCGGGCTCCATGTGAACGTAGACATCGTCGGCACGCAACTCGACGCCGGCCACGTCGACGGTCTCGCCAAAGGCCAGCCGGCGAGCGCTCTCCGCGTCGAGCTGGGCCAGGCCCGCGGCCACGTGGCGAGCTTCGGCGCCGAGACGCGGACCTAGTCGGCTCATGTTGGGCTTGATGCTCGGTGCGGCGACCTGCGTGGGGTCCTCGATGACTTCGAGTTCCTTGATGTTGAGTTCTTCGAGGATGACGTCGCGACTCGCTTGCAGCCACTCCGCCTCGGCGTGGCTGATCGTTCCCACGCGGATGGCGCGCAGCGGCTGCCGGTTGCGGATCTTGGCCTGGACCCGGAGACTGCGGCCCAGCTCGCAGACGACGCGGGTGAGGTCGATGCGGTTCTCGAGTTCGCGCTCAGCTTCGGTCAGTTCGCGCCGCGCTGGCAGGTCTCGCAGATGCACGCTGTCCACGGCCACGGTCTCGGGAGTGACGCGCAGGAACTCGTAGATGTAGTCCGCCAAGAAAGGAGTGAGAGGTGCCATTAGCTCGGTGAACTCGAGCAGCACGCCATACAACGTCGTGTAGGCGGAGCGTTTGTCGTCATCGGATTCGGACTTCCAGAATCGTCGCCGCGAACGCCGGATGTACCAGTTGGTCAGGTCGTCGAGAAAATCGAGCAGCGGATCGACAACGCGATATAGCTGGTACTCGGCCATCTCCGACTCGACCTTGCCCTTGAGTTCCTCGAGCTTGGCGTCGATCCAGACGTCGAGTTCATGGGTCGGAGTTCCGCTCCACGAGTCGGTCTCGGGATCCCATCCGTCGACGGCGGCGTACGTCATCAGGAAGGAGACACTGTTCCACCAGGGTAGGAGCACCCGACGTACCATCTCGCGCACGCCCGTTTCGGAGAAGCGCAGTTCTTCGCCGCGCAGCAGCGGCGAGTCGAGCAGATAGATACGAATCGCGTCGGCCCCCAGCTCGTCGACCAGCTTGGTCGGTTCCGGGTAGTTCTTCAGGCTCTTGGACATCTTGCGGCCGTCCTCGGCCAGCACCAGGCCGCTGCATACGACCGCCTTGTACGCCGGCTTGTCGAAGAGCGCCGTGGACAGAACCAGAAGCGTGTAGAACCATCCCCGGGTCTGATCGAGGGCCTCGGTGATGAAGTCCGCGGGATAGCCAGCCTCGAAGGCCTCGGGATCATCGAACGGGTAGTGGGCTTGCCCGTAGGGCATGGAGCCCGACTCGAACCAGCAGTCGAGGACCTCCGGCACCCGGCGCAGCTCACCACGTCCGGTGGGCGAGGGGATCACCACGTCGTCGACGATGTGCTTGTGAAGGTCGTCCACGCTCATGCCGGACAGTTCTTCCAGTTCCTGGCACGAGCCTACGCAGATCGTCTCGCCGGTCTCCTCGTTGCGCCAGATCGGCAGCGGATTACCCCAGAAACGGTTGCGCGAGATGTTCCAGTCGCGCGCTCCCTCCAGCCATTTCCCGAAGCGCCCGTCCTTGAGGTGGCCGGGGACCCAGTGGATCTGCTGATTGTTGGCGACCAGCCGTTCCTTGAACGAATCGACGTTGACGTACCAGGCGCTGATCGTCTTGTAGATGAGGGGCGTATCGGACCGATAGCAGAACGGATAGCTGTGCTCGATGGTCTCGTGGCGCAGCATGCGTTCGGCCGCCTTGAGATCGGCGATGATCTGCTTGTCGGCATCCTTGACCATCACGCCCTGATATGGCGGCACCGCGTCGGTGAACTTGCCTTCTTCGTCAACCGGATCGGCGGGCTCGATACCGTGTTCCCGGCCGAGCAGGAAGTCGTCTTCGCCGAAGGCGGGGGCGGTGTGCACGATGCCGGTGCCGCTCTCGGCGGTGACGAAGGGGCCGGGCAGCACCCGGAAAGCGCCGGCGTCGCCGCGCTCGGCAAAGAACGGAAAGAGCGGCTCGTAGCGCTGCCCGACCAGCTCGGAGCCGGTCACCGTGCCAACGCGCCGGATGCCCGTGTCATAGGGCCAATACGCCGCGACCCGCTCGGCGTGCAGAACGAGCCTCTCACCGGTGCTGGGCTCGCCGTCGTCGCCTACTTCCTCGACGATGGCGTAACTGGCTCCGGGATCGACCGCCAGGCCCAGATTAGACGGCAGCGTCCACGGAGTTGTTGTCCAGGCGAGGAGGGTCAGGCCGTTCTCGCCGCTGAACTTCACGGTAATCGACGGATCCTGAACGTCCTTGTAGTTCAGGTTCGCCTCGAAGTTCGACAACGGCGCGCCAATACGCCACGAGTAGGGCACGACACGATAGCCCTCGTAGATGAGATCGCGCTCCCACAACGTCTTGAAGACGTGCCAGACGCTCTCCATATAGGAGACATCCATGGTCTTGTAGTCGTCGTCGAAGTCCACCCAACGTCCGAAACGAGTGACGATCTCGCGCCACTCGTCGGCGTATCGCAGGACAATCGAGCGACAGGTCTCGTTGAAGCGGGCGACCCCATACTCTTCGATGTCCTGGCGCCCTTTGAGCTCGAGCTGTTTCTCGACCTCGAACTCGACGGGCAGCCCGTGGCAGTCCCAGCCGAAGCGGCGCTCGACGCGGCAGCCGCGCATGGTCTCGTAGCGGGCTACGACGTCCTTGATCGTGCCCACCAGCAAATGCCCGTAATGAGGCAAACCGGTGGCAAAGGGCGGGCCATCGTAGAAAGAGAACGAGCGCTCCGGCGAGCGCTGCTCAATCGATCGTTCGAAGGCCCGGCGCTGCTTCCAGCGTTCGAGGACCTGCTCCTCGATACGCGGGAAGACGATCTCGCTAGGCGGGCTCGTGAACTTC
>JAJCXS010000209.1 GCA_029263335.1 Acidobacteriota bacterium
GCATGAGGGCCTCGAGGATTTCGTCGGCAGTCCGATCGGCCATCCCTGGCGCAAACAACTGCACACTGTCACCACTCCAGTCGGGAGCGAGGTCAGCAGAACCGCCGCCGGATTGCGTGACCTGTAGCAACGCGCCCGTCCGACGCTTGGCGGATGCAACGTCGGGCTCATCGAACGGGTTGATCCCCATCGCCGCACCGGCGGCAGCCACTGCAACCTGCCACCGATAGAACTCCGCTCCGATGTCTGCCGGCTCGCCCAGGACGAATCTCAAGATTGGCACCTCGGCCTGCGCCCAATCCGCAACCTGGTCTTGGGCCGCGGCATCCTCTCCCGCCCATTCCAGTAGGACAACGGTTCGGTCCGACGGCAGCGGTGTGCTGCCCTCGAACTCCGGACGGGTGACCGGCACAAGCCCGACACCGTCTTTGCCCGTACTCTCCGCCACCAGCTGTTCGATCCAGTCGGCCAGCCCCTCGAGTCCCGGCGCCGCGTGCAGCAGAAGCTTGTCGCGCCCACGGTCGCCCGCGGCGGCGAGTATCGCGCCCAGCCACAGTCCCGGGTTGTCCTCCGCGATCAGCTCGGCACATTGCTCCGCCATCGCGGATGCCGTCTTCCAGATCCCCTCCACGTCGACCCCGGCAAGAGCCAGCGGTACCGACCCGAACCGCGACAGCACGGAAAATCGACCGCCGATGTCGGGCGCGTTGAGATGGCAGGAGGCGTAGCCGCCAGCCACAGCACGCGATTCGAGTTCCGACCCCGGATCGGTGACTGCGTGAAACCTGACGCGGGCGTCACAACGAGCTTCGAAGTAATCGGCCAGCACGGCCGTCTCCAGTGTGCCGCCCGACTTACTGGCGACGACCACATCCGTCACCTCGGGGAGCCAGGGTTCAACCGACAACACGACATCGGGAACCGTCGAGTCGACGATGCGCAGCCGCTCGGCCGCGCCGAACGCTCGCGCGGAGGCCTCGGCACCCAGACTGCTACCACCCATTCCGAGCAACATGACGGTGCCGGCGGCCGCCGGCACCTCGGCTCCGTCGTCCGGCTCCAGGCGCGGCGATCCGATCCAACCGAGCCGCTGCGCTATGCGATCGGCAACCGTTGGGTCATCAGACCAGAGCGAGCAATCGGCCTCCGCCAGGCGTTGTGCCAGACGGTTTCGATCGAACCGCGCCAATCGCTGAGCTATGACCGGTTCGAGCGCGCCCAGCGAGCTCCGCTCTGCAGCCTCGTGCATGGGGCGCCGGTCAGCTCGTCGACTCGCTGGTCGACGCCTGCGGCGCTTCGGCCCGACGTGCTTCGAAGTTCTCTTCGAGCTCGTGAATGCCCCTTCGCAGGAGTTCGTGCCGTTGGTCATCGGACGGAGCCTCACCAACAAACGCGTCCGCTACCTCTGCTGCAAGGTCATCGCCCAGCACGCGAGCTCCCAGACACAGCATGTCCGCGGCCGCGGTTCGGCGAGCCTGGCGCGCGGTGAAGGTGTCCTGACAGTGGCACGAACGGATGCCGGGGATCTTGTTCGCCGCCATACTGGCGACGGCGCCCGAACTTGACACGACGATGCCGATATCGGCCTCCCCAGCGGCGAGCGTCTGTGCCACGAGACCGGCAACCTCCGCGGCGGTCGCCGGCTCGGCATTGTGCAGGCCGCAGTCCTTCACGCTGTGGCGCTCCTCGCGAAGGTGGGCAATCAGCTTGTCCTTGAGCGATTCCCCTTCGTGATCCGAGCCTAGAGCAATTCTCAGGCGACCTGCGCCATCTGATTCAGCAGCCATGTTGTCCCTTCTTGGTCCCGCTTCATCGCCCGCAGATGGCGCGGGCTTTCTGAACGACGTTCTCTACCGTAAAACCGAACTGCTGCAAGTTCTCCGAACCTGGCGCCGAGGCACCGAATCTGTCGATGCCGACACACACTCCGCTGTCGCCCACATAACGGCTCCAGCCAAACGTCACTCCAGCCTCGACGGACACCCTCGCCGACACGCCTGGCGGCAGTACGTGCTCACGATACGCCTGGTCCTGACGCTCGAACAGCTCCCAACTCGGCATGCTCACCACGCGCGCGCGCAGGCCCTCGGCCGCAAGCACCCCCGCCGCCTCGGCAGCGACGTGCACCTCTGATCCGGTGGCGATCAGTATGACGTCTATCTCGTCGTTCGGTACGTCCTGCAGGATGTACGCGCCGCGCCGCAGCGCCGTCGCATCCCCTTCGATGATCGGCAGTTTCTGACGTGTCAACATCAGTGCCACCGGGCCCGGCTCGGCCATGGCGACGGCCCAGGCTTCACGGGTCTCGTTCGCGTCCGACGGGCGGATGACGGTCAGCCCGGGCATGGCCCGCAGCGACGCTATCTGCTCGATCGGCTGATGTGTCGGGCCATCTTCCCCGACCGCGATGCTGTCATGGGTGTAGACGTAGGTCGCTGGCACCTGCATCAGCGCAGCGAGACGAACCGCCGGACGCATGTAGTCGGAAAAGATCAGGAACGTCGCGCCGTAGGGACGCAGGCCGCCATGCAGCGTCATGCCGTTCATGATGGCACCCATCGCGTGCTCTCTGATGCCGAAGTGGACGTTGCGCCCGGCCCGGTTGTCGCGCGAAAAGTCGTCGCCGTCGTCTACCAGCGTCTTGTTCGAGCCGGCCAGATCAGCGGAGCCACCCATGAGTTCTGGCACTCGGGAGGCAATTGCGTTGAGCACCTTGCCAGACGCCGCGCGTGTGGCCATCGGCCCGTCTGCAGTCGCAAACTCCGGAAGATCCGCGTCCCACGACGCGGGCAGTTCACCGGCCGTACGTCGTCCGAACTCGGCGGCGAGCTCGGTGTGTGCCGCGGCGTATGTGTCCCATTCAACCTGCCAGGCCCTCTCGCTCTCGGCTCCCCGTTCCAGCGCCTCGCGAAAATGCGCGAGTACCTCGGGCGGAATCTGGAAGCGACCCTCGGCCGTCCATCCGAGGCTTTGCTTGGTAAGCGCCAGCTCCTCGTCACCCAGCGGCTCGCCGTGGGCCTTCGACGTGTTTTCGCGGTTGGGGCTGCCATGTCCGATGCGGGTGCGAACCGCGATCAGCGACGGCCTGTCCGCCGCCGCTTTCGCCGCGCCGATGGCACGATCGATGGCCTGCACGTCCGTGCCGTCTGCCACCAGCTCCGTCTGCCAACCGTACGCGGCGAAACGGCCTCGAACATCTTCGCTAAAGGCGATGTCAGTGGTGCCGTCGATCGTGATGTTGTTGTCGTCATACAGCACGATGAGCTTACCGAGGCCCAGGTGCCCGGCCAGCGACGCCGCCTCGGCCTGAACCCCCTCCATGATGTCGCCATCGCCGGCAATCACATAGGTGTAGTGATCAACGGGATCGTGACCATCACGATTGAACTCCGCAGCGAGTCGTGCCTCCGCAAGGGCCATGCCGACCGCGTTTCCGAAGCCCTGGCCGAGGGGGCCTGTCGTTGTCTCCACGCCCGGGGTGTGGCCGTACTCGGGATGACCCGGTGTCCGGCTGTTCCACTGACGGAAGTTGCGGATGTCGTCGAGCGACAGGTCAAAGCCGGTCAGGTGCAACAGCGAATACAGCAACGCCGACCCGTGCCCGGCTGAGAGCACGAAACGGTCTCGATTGGCCCAATCCGGGTTGGCCGGATTGAAGCGCAGGTGATTCCGCCACAGTGCATAGGCCATGGGGGCACAACCCATGGGCATACCGGGATGGCCTGAATTCGCCTCCTGTACGGCCTCGGCCGACAGGATGCGCAAAGCGTTGACGGCAAGGGTCTCTAGATCAGTCGCTGATGGCACAGATACCGTGGACACCGTGACTCCCCGAACTCGCGCTAAAGGTGCAACATCGCTCTGCTCACCCGTAGCGGATACGAGCGATCGTTCCCCCGGGCAGAGGCGGCCACAGTGTACCAGCCTCTGACGCGGCGGCGCTGCGCTGTCGGCACGCCCGAAAGCCGAGGAAAAACGTTCTTCGTAACGGCCTCCGAGGTTGCTACGATCGAGCGGCACGCACTCCTTCTCGGCACCCTGTAGTTACCTATGCGCAAGCTTCTCCCGTGTCTTCTCGGGCTCAGTCTCTCTGCGGCCTGTGGGCAGGCTCCGGAGCCCTATTGGGTAGACTTCACCGTACGCCCGAGCGCCGACGGCGCGGAGATTGTGGCGGAGGTCAGCGGTGGCCCGAAGACCGCCTGGGTCGGCTTCGGCGTCGGACCAGGAGCATCGCCACAACTGGTCGACCAGATCTCTGGAGTCGCAGCCTTCTCCGCCACTGGCGAAGCGCTCGAAATCGAGCCCACCGGACGAGCTGGTTACCGTGTCGAGGCAAAAGGGGAGCCCTGGCGACTGACCTACCGGCTGCGACTACGGCCGCATGCGGAAGATCATTCGTTCTACCGCGCCAGTACCCGTGGCGACGACTACCTCGTCCTGGCGGGATCCGACGCCTGGCCACGCTTCTACGCCGACCCGACTCCGCTGACCCGACCGCCGGAGGCTCGGCCCGCCGGGCCCATCTCCGGGGCCACCGCGCGGTTCCAGTTCTCGGCATCCGATCCCGCGTGGACTGTCGTTTCGACGGCATGGGAGGAAACGCCAAACACCTTCGCCATGCGCCAGCATCCGGTGGGCAGCGTGTTCGCCCTGGGGCCGTTCGACACCGTTCAGCTACCCGACGCGGCCGGCCTGCGTATCGCGCTGCACCGCGACTGGGACATCATGCCCAGTCAAATCGAGAGCCTCCTGGAAGAGCTGATGATGAGTCATCGTGAGATGCTCACCGCACCCGACAGCGTCAACGCCCTCGCCCTCCTGAGCCCCATGCCCCGGACGTTGTCGGTGCGCGGTGGTCTGAGAACCGCGGGAATGGTTCGAGGGCAAACGCTGGTGGTATACGCGGCCAAAGCTCCCGCGATTCCGACGAATCACCCCGACATCGCCGAAGCCATGGCCGTCTTTCTAGGACATGAGCTCTTCCATCTCTGGGTGCCGACTGGAGTGCAGGTGACACGGGAACTGTCCTGGCTGTCCGAAGGCTGGGCCATGCACATGGGACGGCGAGCGGCCGTCGCCACGGGCTGGCTCGACCAGGCCGCCGGGACTCGTCGCCTCGGCCTCTCCTACCGACGCTACCTCGATATCGGTGGCTATCGTGCCGGCAGCCTGCCTGCTGCGAGCACGGGCCCTGAAGACCAACGCAACTTACTGTACCTACGAGGCGAGCTGGTGTTCCGACTCCTCGAACGGGAATGGGACCGCGCCAACCCCGGCGAACCGTTCGAGCGCGCTCTGTGGTCCGCGCTCGAGGGCGCCTACGACGGCGTCGAACCGCTGGACTCGGCGACCGTGCGCACCATTCTGACGGACCTCGTCGACGCCACCACCGTGCGGCGCTACGTCGAAGGGCAGGCTCCCCTTACCCCCGACGCATTGGGCCTAGCCGGCCGTTGAGATCTCTCTGCATACGCGCCCTTCTGCTGTCATCGCTGGTCATAGGGGTGGGATGCGAGCCCATCGCCGCCCCGCCACCTGAACAAGACGAACTGGCCGCCGCGCGGCTGGAGCCGGGCGACCGCCTCCCGCAGTTCCATCTGCGCGACCACAACGGCGAGCCGCTCACCCCGGCGTCGCTGCTCGGGTCGGTAGCCACGTTGACCTTCGTCGCGCCCGGCACGACGACACCTGAACTCTTCCTCCAGCGCGTAGACGACGTCTATGACCGGCTCGGAGACGAGGCCACCGAGATCGAACGCTACATCGTCACCCTGCCGACGCCCGGCCTATCGCCCTCAGCGCTTGTTGAGCGTGCCGGTTGGCAATCTCTTCGCGGCGATCCCGACGCGACCATCGACCTGGCCCGACGCTTCGGCGTGATGGCCTGGCTCGGGTCCGACGGAACTCCCGTTCAGAACGTCAGCATTGCGGTTATCCGACCCGACGGTGTCATCGCGGCGCGCCTTGGGGGTGTGGAGACATGGCAAGAGATGGACCTGCTGGTCGCCATAACCGAGGCTGGTCGCTGACCGCTGCATCGCCCGGTCACTACGCCGCGCCGATGTTGCCGCCGTCCTGCTGATACTGGAGTCGGTACAGGCACGCATAGATGCCGTCGAGCGCCATCAACTCACGGTGCGACCCTTGCTCGCGGATTTCGCCGTGGTGCAGCACGACGATGCGATCGACCTCGCGAATCGTGGACAGTCGGTGCGCGATGATAAGAGCCGTGCGATCGGCGACGAGATTGTGCAGGGCGCGCTGAATCCGAGCCTCGGTCTCCGAATCAACGCTGGAGGTCGCCTCATCCAGAATCAGCACCTGCGGTTGACTGGCCAGAGCTCGCGCGAACGCCAGCAGTTGACGTTCTCCGAACGACAGATTCGCGCCGCGTTCGCCTAGCCGAGCGTCGTAGCCGCCGGGCAGAGTGCCGATGAAGTCCGTCGCCTCGACGAGATCCGCCGCCTGCGCCATCGTTTCGCGCGAAACAGCCTCTTCATCGAGGGCGATGTTCGCGGCGATCGAATCGGTGAAGAGGAAGACATCCTGGGGGACCGTGCCAAAGAAGCGTCGCAACGCCCTCGGGTCGAGGTCGCGCGTGTCCACGCCATCAATGGTGACTCTGCCCTGCTGGTGGTCATACAGGCGTTGCATCACCTTGACGATCGACGACTTGCCCGCCCCGGTCGAACCCACCAAGGCCACCTTCTCTCCGCGTCGGAGCGTCAGGTCCAGGTCGGACAACACCGGGGCATCGCCCTCATCGTAGGCGAAGGTAACGCCCTCGAAACGGATCGCATCCTCGAAGTCGGGCATCGCCCGCAGGTCATCGGCGGCTCGAATGGCCGGCTCCTCGTCGAGCAGCGTGAAGATCTTGTTGCTGGCAGCGGCAGCGCGCTGGAGCGCATCGTACTTATCCGACAAGTCCTCGAGCGGCCGATAGAAACGGGCGAGGTACTCCATGAACTGCACGAGAATGCCGATCGTCACCGTCCCGCCGATCACGCCGAAGCCACCGTAGGCGAGCACCAGCGCCGTTGACACTGTGGTCGCGGATTGCACAGACGCAGAAAGGAACGAAGACAGCCTCACGCCCCGCAGATCGATCTTCAGCAGGTTGTCACGATGACCGGTGAACTCGATAACGTTGCGCTCCTGCTCATCAAACGCCTGCACGACACCCATCCCGGTAATCGACTCCTGCAGGAACGCGTTCATCTTCGCCACGAACGTGCGCGAGCGGTCGTACGTGCTGCGCAACCTCACGCGTAGGAATCCGAGGATCACTGCCAGGAACGGAAAAACGACGAACGAGGCCAGTGTCAGGCGCCAGTCGATCCAGGTCATCACCACAACGATCCCAAGCAGCGTCACGACATCGCGGACCATCGCCACGAGGCCCTGCGACATCAACTCATTGAGCGTCTCGACGTCGCTCGTCACCCGGGTCATGACCTGCCCGATCGGATGGCGGTCGAAGTACGACATGGACAGCTTCTGGACGTGTCCGAACACGGCCATCCGCAAGTCGTGCATGATCCGCTGGCCCGCGATCTGCATCAGGTACAGCTGCGCGAACCGTAATGCCACCTCGGCAACGAGTACGGCGAGGAGGATCGCGATCAGGGTCCACAGCCCGTCCAGGGCCCCGGCCTGACCAGCCGCCGCGGGCGTGATGTAACGATCGATCGCCAGGCGGAGCAAATAGGGAGCCACCAGTTGCGCGCCGGCGAGGAAGGGCAGCGTCAGGGCAGCCACCGCGAGAAGCGTCGCGTGCGCGGCGACGAACGGTCGCAGGCGGCGCAGAATGCTCAGGCTCGCCGCCTTGTCCCGAGGTCCCTTGGGCGGCGTCATGGCAGCTCCTCGAGTCGTGCCGAGAGCTGCTGTTGTTCGCGCATGCTCGCATAGAGCCCGGGCCGCGCGGCGAGTTCATCGTGCGTCCCGGAATCGGCGATCTCTCCCCCGTCGAACACGTATATCCGATCGGCATCTTGGACAGCGGTGATGCGATTCGACGCTGCGATCACGGTGCGACCTGACCTCTGCTCCGCCAGGCCCGCGAGAATACGCCGCTCGGTGTCGGTATCGACGTTGGACAGAGCGTTGTCGAGCACGAGAATCGGAGCATCACGCAGGAGCGCGCGCGCCAGGGCCACCCGCTGACGCTGCCCGCCCGAGAGGTTTGCGCCGCGCTCGCCAACATTGGTATCGAGACCCTTCGCCAGGCCCTCCGATGAAAGGTCGATGCCAGCAAGAATCGCCGCAGCGACTACTGCCGCGTGGTCTGCGTCGGGCGCCCCGAAGCGGATGTTGGCAGCCACGGTATCGGAGAAAAGAAAATCGTCCTGCGGTACGTAGGCCACCGATCGCCTCACCGTCGCCACGTCGTACTCGTTGATGTCTGTGCCATCGATGGCGATGGCTCCGGGAGGAACCTCGACCAGCCTCAGTAGAGACTTCAACAGCGTGCTCTTGCCCGAACCAACGCGCCCCACCAGCGCGACAAACGAGCTGGCATCCACCTGCAGCGAAATCGCGCGCAACGCCGGCGGGCGCTCGTGAGCTACCTCACCATCCTGGAGATGGGTGTAGGCATCCAGTGCATCGTGATACCGAAACGTGTAGTCGGACACGGTGATGCCCTGACGAAGTGCGCGCAGGGGCACCGCATCAGGGTTCGATTCGATGGTTATCGGCGCCTGGAGAACCTTGTCGAGTCGCTCGAGGGCCGCCGTACCGCGCTGTAGCAGACTGAGAATCCACCCAAGCGCCACGGTAGGAAAGATCATCATGCCGATGTAGCCGACGAACGCGACCAAATCGCCGATGCTGACAGCCCCGGCAGCTGCCATGGGACCGCCCAGCGCGAGGACTGCGGCGTACGAGAGCCCGCCGGCCAGGCCGATCATCGGTATCATCTTTGCCCGGGCGCGCGACTCCTTGAGTCCCCAGTCGAGGTACGCCTTGGAACGCTCCTCGAAGCGTCGCACCTGGGCCTCCTCGAGAGCGAAGGAGCGCACCACTCCGACTCCGGCCAGGTTCTCCTGAACCACGGTGTTCAGATCACTGAGCGCCTCCCTGGACGAGAGCGCGAAGGCCCGCACCTGATGCACCGTTCCACGCACCATCCAGGCCATCAGCGGCAAGGGGGCGAGCACGACGATGGTGAGCTGCCAACTCAGGCTCACCATGAAACCCGTGCCGAGTATGTAGACGAGCATGGCGTTGGTGAAGTACAGAATCCCGGGACCACCGAGCGCTCTTACCAACATGACGTCGTTGGTCATCCGCGACATCAGGTCGCCCGTGCTGAACGCCTCGTAGAAGCTGGGAGCCAGTTGCACGAGCTTGTCATGCAACATTCCCTTGAGGTCGTATTCGACGCGTCGAGACGTGCCCAGCACGACGATGCGCGAGATCACTCGAAACAGCGCCTGGGCCGCGGCAATCGCTACAATCACGAGGGCGAACGTGATCACGCGACGCCGATCGGCGCCCTGCGTGAAGGCATCCACCGCGGCGCCGAAAACGCGGGGGATAGCCATCGCAAGTGCGTTGGTCAGCACCAACGCCAGCATGCCGAGCGCGTAGCTCGTGCGATACCGGGTAAACAGGTAGGCGTAAGAACGAAGCAGGGGATCCCCCGGAGAGCGTGAAGGCTAGTCCGCAGCCGGCCTGAGCAGATGAGCGCGCAGCGCGAACATATAACCTCGCCACGCTTGAAGCTGCGACTCGAGTTCGTCTGCCTGGAGGAAGCCGTCGTGTTCGAGCACCAGGGCCGTGTGGCCTTCGTCGACCTCCTCGAAGGTCAACGTAACGACCGTTTCGTAGCTGCCGGAAGGAAATACGCCATCGGGAGCTACCCACGTGAAGACAAGCCGTGCCGGACGATCGACTTCCAGGTATGTACCCGTCCAGACGCCCTCGTATCCCTCCCAGCCCATGCTGAAGCCCTCGCCTTCGGCGACCTGCATCTCGACCCAATGCGGCAGCCACTCGACCAAGTTCGTCGATACGGTCCACGCGTCGAAGGCGGTCTCGCGGTCCACCGGTAGGGCAAGCCGCATGCGCACAACGCGCTCAATCTCGAGGATCTGCGCATCGGTGTCGTCGGGGCGCAGGATCTGCGCAGCGAGGCCAAAGACCGGAATCGCCAGACCGGCAACCACGAGCAGTAACGACATCTTGAGCAGCGGTTTCATCGCCAAGCTCCCTTCGGCGCGGACGCGAGCACGGACCGTCCGAGAGTAACCAATCGGACGTACGGCCGCCATTCAGTATGAGCAAGCCGCGGCAAAGTAGAACAAATCGTGACGTGGACCACGGCCTGCTAGGCAACGACACCGCTCGCCCGCAGCGAGGCCATCTGTTCCGTCGTCACCCCGAGCTCCGTCAGGACCTCGTCGGTATGCTGGCCCAACCGCGGGGCAGGTGTGCCAGCCGGGGTCCGTGCTCCGCCGATCTGAATCGGCGACCCCACCGTCAACACGCCGTCCCCGCCATCAGCGATGAGCCCTGTCTCCATGGCGATCTCGTCATCAATCGCCTCGCCGGCGGTCTGCACCAGACCACAAGGGACGTTGGCCTTGCGTAAGACGTCGACCCAGTTCTCTCGCAGGCCCTCGGCCAAACGAGACTCCAACAGCTCCTCCAGTTGCGCTCGATGTTCTACTCGCAGGGCGTTGGTCTCGAAGCGGGCATCGTCGCTCAGCTCGGGGCGGTCGATCGCCGAGCAAAAGCGCGTCCACTGCCCTTCGTTGGCGACGCCCACCACGAAGTCGCCATCAGCGGCACGATACGATCGGTAGGGCACCAGGCTCGGGTGGTCGTTGCCCATCCGACGGGGTGTGCCACCGCCAATCAGATGTTTCTGCGCCTGATACGTGAACGCTGATAGCACCGCCTCGTTGAGGGCAACATTGACTGGGCGACCCTCGCCGGTGCGCTCACGATGGTACAGCGCGGCCATCACGCCCTGGACCAGGTACAGGCCCGCCAGCTCGTCGGCAATCGAGATCCCGACCTTGGTCGGAGGCCCGTCAGATTGTCCTGTCAGGTCCATCAGGCCGGTCTCGGCCTGGATCATCAAATCGAAACTCGGCAACAGCGCACGCGGGTCGCCGGGTGAATGTCCCGTAATCGAGCAGCAAATGAGCCCCGGGAAAGTGTCCGCCAGCCGTGCCTGACCGAAGCCAAGCCGGTCCATCACCCCAGGCCTGAAGTTAGACACCAGAAGGTCGGCGTCTCCCAGCATCCGGTACACCAGCTCCCGGCCCTGCTCATGCTTGAGGTCAATCGCAATGCTCCGCTTGTTGCGATTGACGGCGGTGTAGTAGCTGGCGGTGTCAGCGATGAATGGCGGGCCCCAGTGGCGCGTGTCGTCGCCATGTCCAGGGCGCTCCACCTTCACGATGTCGGCACCGAGATCACCGAGAATCATGGTGGCGTACGGACCCGCCAGGATTCTCGTCAAATCGATGACCCGGACATCACGGAGTGGCGCAACGGGTCGGGCTGGTCCATCTGATCGTGGCTGGTGGTCAGTCATCCTTTCTCCGTCGCCATCGTGCTCACCCTCTCTCCGTCACCATCGCGACCTGGGGCCTCTCCGGGGGGCTCTATGGACAGGTATCACGTTCGTCGATATAGTTCCGCCAGCCAAGGCTGGGAGGCATGTTTGGCAACCAACATATCCGCTCGCGCGCAAGATGCGGGCGAAGCGATCGAGTTTTTCGAGGGCAAGGACCGCGACGACACCGCCTGCAGAAGCCTGTGGGTCGCGGTCATTCATAAAGCCATGAAGGACATGGCCTACGCCTGCTCGAAGGACACGCAGTGTCAGCTCACTCCGAGCGAGAGGGAGAAGCTGCAGCGAATCTACGAACTCGATACCCCCGTGGAGTTCTTCGAGAGCCCGTGGTTTGAGGAGATTTGCCGGCACCTGGAGCTGTCCGCCTCGCGAATTCGGACCGAGATCACGGCGCGGTTCTCCTCCACCAGTGGCCCCGCGATCCTGAACCGTTAGCTCTGTCCACCCGCGCGACCTAGCCGCGGCCGGTCAGTCGCTCGGGGGACGCGCCCCGGCGGGAACGTGACCGAGGGCTTCACGCGACCCATGCCGCATCACGGTGACCCGTGTGGGGCGGAAAGCGCCCAGCAAGCGGTCGATCTCCGCGGTAGAAACAGCGCGCGGGTGGTGGTCCTTCGCGGCCGGTTCCAGGCGCAGGCGCGCAGCGTCGCTCACGCGATACAACAGTGGCGCTGGGGCCGTCCGACCGTCGCCGTCGAAGATCGCGAACAGAGTCCCCCGGGGCACAAGCAGGGGGCGCACCGCAGCGACGAGTTCCGCGGCGCGCTCTCGCGACAATACGGTGAGGGCATTCCAGCACAGCACTCCACCAAGATCGGCGGCGCCGAAATCGAAACCTCTGCCGTCGTCCGGGCGGGTTACCAGATCGTGAACGCTGACGCTAAAACCGCGCCCTGTCCAGAAGTTCAAGCCAATCGGAGTCGCCGGTCCCAGATCGAGAACACGAGTAGAAGCCCCGAGCCGTTCCATGTTCTCGACGAACCTCTCGAACAGCGCTGAGCGATAGTCTGCCGCGGCAAGCATCCGTAGTGCCCTAGCAGCTCATCGGGAGCTTTTCCGGCGTCTCTCGCACCTGCTGCTGCCTGCCATGCCCATCAAGCCCCGCCCATACCTGTCGGCTTGACCTTGCCTTGCGCGGGTTTCGTTACAGACGACGCGCTTTCCTTGTTGGTTTCGGCACCGCGCTGCGGCTGAGCACTTGATCCGCTAGTTCCCTCCGGTGCCCTGGCCTTCTGCGTCTTGGCTTCGACTCCCGCCTCGGCCTTTCGCGTTACCGCCTTCTCAGGCCGCTGCATGGTGACCTGCCCACGGAAGAAGGCTCCGTCACGGATCTGCAGAGAGGGCGTCTTGATGTTGCCCGTCAGCACGGCAGTGGCGCCCAGCACGAGTTGTTCGCTCGCGTTGATATCGCCGGTCACCGTGCCCTCCACGAGGACCTCGCTGCCGTTGATCACCGCCTTCACGTCGGCCTCGCGCGCCACCCGCAACCCCTTGCGCGCGTGGATCGTTCCCTCCACCTTGCCGACGATCTCCAAATCCTCGTCGGACACGACCGTGCCATTGACCTGCACGCGTTGCCCAATCGTCGAGCCTTCTCGACCGCCACCGGCTGGCGTCGGAGTAGCCGCTCGCTGCTGAGTGTCCGGTGCGGTGACCGGCGCGCCACCGCCAGCCTTCGTCTCCTGGTCGAACCAGCCCATCACCATCTCCTCGCGCCCTGGGCGCTTTCATGATTGCTCGGGTGTCGTATTGGGGAACCCGCATAAGAGTACCCATGCGCCGGCCCCGGCGAAAGTTCCCCAACCTTTCCGCTTAATTTTCGCCTTCAGAGCCTGTAGAACGCGCGGATTTCAGCTGCAAATCGTTTGTTTTCAGCGCCGTGTGCGTATTAGTCACTATTAGTCACTTCTGCCTATTCATGACTTTTTATTGCCACTCTATTGACATTATAAGCACCTCAAAGTACTTCTAAGGACATCGTTAACCACTTAAACACATGGAGACTCTTCAATGGCCCACCCAAGCCAAGCCAAGATGCGCCGCTCCAACACGCGCCTCGAGCGCGAAACCGTCGCACCCGGGTCGATCCACGCAGCCCAGTACCTGACCGGTACGCCTGAGTCCGTCCTGTGGGGCGAGGTGCTGCTGCGAGCCATCGACGACTTCAAGGTCTACACGGCGCACCGAAGCGACCCGGAGAGCAACCCCGTGTCGGCGAAGACACTGCGCTCGATCCTCGCCGACGGCTGCGACCCCGAGTACTGGTTCTTTGGCACCAACACTGGCTTCGACGCCGTCTGCATGGTTCTCAATGTCGAGCCCGACGTGATCCGACGGCATCTGCGCGCCTGGATCGACGAGATCGACGACGAGCTCCAGTACTAGGCCAGCACGCTATAATCCGTGCTTCACACTTCTACTGGAGGGCCGGCATGCAGGTTGAACTGACCTACTGCGCCGCTTGAAACTACGAGCCTCACGCCGTCAGTTTGGCGGCAAAGATCCTCGGGAGCTTCAAGCAGCGGATGAGCGCGCTAACCCTGATTCCCTCCGATGGGGGCCGGTTCGAGCTCGT
>JAJCXS010000210.1 GCA_029263335.1 Acidobacteriota bacterium
TATTAAAACAAAGCTCTCCTCCAGTTTCGCCAAGATGTCCGATGGCATAGCCAGTCACGACGGTACCATCTTCCAGGGCAAGCTTGCAGGGTTTACGTGTACGTAACATTCTTTTTTTCATGGTGCATGGTCATAGAAACCGCTTCCAAAAATTGCCAGATACAAAAAAACCCTCCCAATGGCGGGAAGGTCAATCCTTATCCGGAAATTTCAACGGTGGAAACTTAAATCGAGTTCGAAAGAAGCGGGCTTCCAATTTGAAGTAGGTTTTTGTCCAGGTTGGTTACTGTTTCTTAACGCCTAAAGTTACGAACTGATGCATGAACTCTCAAGGGTTCTTTTAGTTTTTAGTGATAAGTTTTAGCTCCCTCAAAGCAAAAACTTACCACCAATAACCAGGCACTAAGTTAAGGCATCTCTTGCTGGGCCGGCCTCACCATAAACAAACCTTCGTTCATGCTTGATACGATGATGGTGCCACTTTCAAAATAAGGATACGCGGTCCAAGCCCCTACAAATCCTGGTGGGTTGGCATCGTTGGGGGTTGTGTCAAAATGACCTATTTCAAAAGGATTTTCAGGATCACTGATGTCCCACAATCGCAAGCCGGCCTGGTAGTTGGCCTGATACATCCGATCTCCCTTGATGTAAAGGTTGTGATCGGTTGCGGTTGTTGATCCTTCAAACTCCCCTACCAGCACGGGATCGTCGAGTTCTGCAATATCCCATACCATCGTACGCGTTTTGTTTGTCATCCCGACCAACTCATCCAGTTCGTCATCCAGGTAAAAATAGCGGTGGTCATCGGTAAGCCACCCTTGATGCACGTAGGCAACCCGTGGGTATTTGGCAGAAGACAGTGGCTCTGGATTTGACTTGTCAGTTACATCAACTATACGAAGGGCTGTTTCATTGGAAACAAAGCACACCTGCCGGCCGGCGTATCGATTATCGGGACCGATATAGACAACGCACTGACCATCGTGTGTTCTCCCATCTGAAAATAATCCGATGGTATCGGTATAACACCCGGCAAAAGATGGCATTAGCGGTTCTCGGATATCAACCATGTGCAGACCGCCGCCGCAGGTCTCACCGCCGCCACTGGCGCCAACGATGAAGGCGAAGGAGGAGTCCTCGTTGATCACGACATTGTGGGCGGAAGCGATGTTGTCGTAGTCCGCGTCCGACCAGAACTCAATCGACTCGCCGTCGAACTCGCGCAGGCGCGTCAGGTCGAACACCTGCATGCCGTGCTCCCCGGCAGCGTCGGAAACGATATAGGCATGGTCCGAGTTCACCTTGATGTCGCGCCAGACGCTGGCAGTGGCACCCTCGGTCATGCGCAGAATGCCCACCGGGAAGGGTTCGGTCGGTTCCGTGACATCGACGAACGAGGTGGCGTTGCTCAATCCCACGATCGCGTAGTCGCGGTCGGTATCCGGATCGGTCCAACCCCAGATGTCGTTGGCCATGGCGCCGCGGTCGCCGCCGATCGCACTCGTTGGCAGATAGGCCATCAGGTCCATGCCTTCGCAGGTGAACCGGCCTACCTCGCCGTCATCGCAGCGCACCGCCGCGCCGGTGATGGGATCGAGGCCTTTGACCTCCGAAACGACGGTGGTGGAGTCCCAACCGCCGAAGGCGCGGCTCATGATCGTGGCCTTACCGGCTCCGAAGTCGGCGCCTGGAACACCGGCGACCAGCGTCCCGTCGCTCACGGCGAAGGCGTTAGCGAATCGGTTCCCCTGCGCGAGGCCGTTCGGGCCGATCTTGGAGACCTCGCTCCAGTTGTCTTCTCCCGAGCGGGTGTAGCGATAGATCACGCCTCGGAACCCCTGCGCGAGAGGCGCGCCGACGTACACGTGCTGTTCGTCCGCGCTGATGCCCGACCCGAAGCCGCGCGCCCAGCCGTCAAACGGCATCAGGCTTGCCATACGGGTCCACTCGCCCGAGTCGTCGTTCAGCAGAAAGCGCCTGACGGAGCCTTGGTCGTTGACTCCCGGGGCGCCGATGAGCGCCTCGTTGGCCGCCAGGTGGATCGACGTGCCGAGCCGATCATTCTCTTCGGAGAAATCGCCCAGGGTCGCCGCCTGCTCCCAGACTCCGTCCTCCGTGCGGTGGTACAGGTAGACGAGGCCAGCCCGCCGATTAGCGAACGGTGCCCCGACCATGGCCCAGTCACCCGCGAGTCCGACCGCGCTGCCGAAGCGTTCGGCGACAGGGGGCGGAACCTCTTCGGCCTCTTCGCCCTCCTCGGCGTCAGCGTCCTCGGCTTCGGCCGCCTCGACCTCCTCGGTTTCGTCCTGCGCCTCGGGTCGTGTGCCCTCCAGGTACGCCACCTGGACCCACTCATAGTCCTGCATCTCGAAGACGTAGGCGCCGCCCCATCGCTCGTCGGCGGCCGGTGCACCCACGACGATGCGGTTGCCGTCACGGGCGATAGCGGAGCCGAAGCGGTCCCCGGAGTCGCCGTCCGTCGGCGCGATCGCGCCGGCTTCGTGCCACTCCCCGTCGTCGCCGCGTTCGTACAGGTAGACCGTGCCGCGCTCACCGTTCACAGCGCTAATCAGCACCAGAGTGTCGTCCGCCTCGATTGCCGTCCCAAATCCGTCTCCCTCGCTGGCGTCGGGCGACGTAAAGGAGCGGTATTCAACCCACTCACCGCCCTGGTAGCGATAGACGTAGACGTAGCCGGGGTCGGCCTGGTTGGCGGGCTCACCAACGATCACCAGTCCGTCGGCGATCGCGACGGAGTTGCCGAAGCCGCGCTGGGCTTCTGCGATAGGGGTCACGAAGGCGACGGTGGCGAGCAAGAACAGAGCGACAAAGAGCTTCTTCACAGGCAGTCCACCTCTGTGGCAGGAGAAGGGTCGCGGCAGCCAAAGTGGTCGGCGGCACGTACCTCGTTGGAGAGAGGCGTCCCAATCCTCGCGGAATCCGGCGTCAGGATCAAGTTTGCGGGCGATCTAGGCAGATCTAGCCCCGGACGCACCAACGGCGGTACCGTGTACGTCAGCCACAGCCCCAGGCCGCTCCCCTTTACGTCCAATTGGGACAGGACTGACGTCCACGCTACCGCCGTTTGGCAGCCAACCAACGCGAGTAGCATGGTGTACGCCAGCCACAGCCCCGGGCCGCTCCCCTTTACGTCCGATGGGACAGGACTGGCGTCCACGATGCCACTCGCGCGGCGTCCCTCGTACATAGAGCAAGCGCCGTGCCAACTTTGGACTCACTAGGAGGCCTGTTTGAAGGGCTATTGGCCCGTTCGGTTGGCCGCCCCGTTGGCCGGGTGTTCGCTTGCGGGACATTCTGTTCGCTTACGCACCAACGGGCGGAGGCTTCCAGAGGCCCCACACCCCAACCAGAGCCCCGGTCCGGTACGGCTAGCCGGCGGCCCCTGACTCGTCCTGCGGGGCGGCATCGCCGCTATATGGGTCGCCTTCGGCAACCCACCCGTCCACGAGGTTGATCACGCGATCTCCAAAAGCTGCGTTGCTCTGCGAATGGGTGACCTGGATGATCGTGGTCCCTTCTTCCTCGTTGAGGCGTTTGAAGAGTTCCATGATCTCGATCCCCTGGGCCCGGTGCAGGTTGCCGGTCGGCTCGTCGGCGAGCAGCACCTTCGGGTTGCCAATGACGGCGCGCGCCACCCCCACGAGCTGCTGCTGGCCACCCGAGAGCTGGCTGGGATATAGGTCCTTCTTCCCCACGATATTGAAGCGATCGAGGGTGTCAGCAACCATGCTCTTGCGCTGCGAACGCTTGATGTTGCGGTACGACAGGGGAACGTCGAGGTTCTCGTAGACCGTCATGCTGTCGATCAGGTGATAGCTCTGGAACACGAAACCGATGTACTCGCGGTTCAGCCGGTTCCGTTCCTTGGAGTTCAGATCGTGCACCGGATAGTCGAGGAAGTAGTAGTCCCCCTCCCACGATCCGTCGAGCATCCCCATGATGCTCAGCAGGGTCGATTTGCCGGCCCCGGAGGGACCCATGATGGTGACGAACTCTCCTGGCTTGATGTCGACGTTTACGCGTCGCAGGACGTACGTACGCCCGAAGCCTGATTTGTAGGACTTCTCCAGGCCGCGCATCTTGATGATCGGCGCGGAGGGATCTCGTTCAATTGGTTGTTCGAGCCCGCGGGTCTCGCGGCCACGTCTCAGATCGCTTGGTTTCCACATGGTCCTAATTACCCTGCAAAGGTCCTGCCAGTTTCACGTCAGATCAAAGGCCGAGCACGTCAGGTCCCTGACGGTAAACGATGTCCACCGGGATGTCGCGGTCCGAGAGACGATCGAGTGCTCCCTGAAGGTCGGGGCCGACGACGCCCCACTGGTCCCAGAACGCCTGCACACCGTCTCGATCACCGTCGCCCTGCATGGTAAGCAGTCGCTCGGCGAGCCCTCGCATCGCCGCTTGCATGGCATCGAAGTTGACCGAGTAGAGTCCCGCAGCATCCTTCTGGAAAGCGCCCTGCTCCATGAAGTAGCTGAAGCGAACGAGGTTGGCTCGTCCGTGAGCGCTGGTCGTTCCGAAGCGGACGGAGCGAAAGATCGACGCGACAAACGTCACGTAGTTGTCCATCAGCTCGGCCTCGCCCAACTCGCCCGCCGCGTGTAGCTCGGTGAGCATGTGGAGGCCAAGGATATCCGCCTTGCCCTCCTCGACCCACGAAGCATGCTCCTGCAGGGCGCTGCGCACGGTGCCGCGCTCGTTGAGCGTGTTCTTGATACCGAGTCCATGAGCCACCTCGTGGAACATGGTGTTGGCGAAAAACGCATCGAACGTCACGTGGGCTCGCTGTTCGGGGGCGATCAGTTCTTCCGCGATGGGCGCGAGAATTGCGTCGAACTTCGCCCGCATGGCGTTCTTGATCTGCAGGCGGCGAGTGCCTTTCTCCAGCTGGACCTGTTCGTCGTTGGGCAGATTGACAGCGATCGACTTCGAAGCTTCGTTGGCGGAACCCGCGGCGAACACCAGGTCGTACGCGTTGAGTTCCGCATCCGTACCCGGTTCTTCCGCCTTGTACTCGTCGGGTACCGGCAAGGTCTCCTGCAAGGAGGGCAACAGTGCCGCATAACGTGCCAGCCGCGCGCTCCACTCCTGATCCTTGATGAGTACCAGTGCCTCGTGCGAGGCCTTCGCCCCCAGAAGCTGGTCCTCGTAGGTCTCGATCGGCCCGATGATGATCTCGACCGTGTTGTCCTTCATGTCCATCCAAGCCAGGTCGCTTGCCCGATAGTCGTCGGAGAGAAGCGCCTCGGCACGGAGGTTCAGGTAGTGCTTGAGGCTCTCGGTCTCGGATACCTCGGCGGCCGCACGCAGCCGTCCGGCCATGAATTCAGCCTGCTCGGCAAAGGCCTCGTGATACGGCACAGCCACCAATTCGCCATCGTCGTCCCGCCGCACGAGCGTGTACAGCGACCGGAGTTCAGCATCTGCCGCGGCCTGAATCTCTTCGCGTGTGGCATCGGCCGGATACAGATTGGCGCCGAGCGGCTTTTCGCCGACGCCATCAACAAAGGCCGCGTTGGCGTCCAGGCGATCCCAGGGACCGAAGTTGATTTCGATAAGACGCCGGGCGTCGTCGTCTTCGACTGCGTCAAATAGCGCGTCCTTGTCGCCGTACGCCTGCTGCCAGTAGATATCGTTGGTGGCCGTGGCCGCATCCATGAGGATCGCGACGACCTCGCGCTGGCTCTCGCTCAGGGCGCTCAGGTCCGGCGCCAGATCGACTTCTGTGTAGATCCCCAGGCGCTGCTGCACGTGCGACTCCTCAGCCTCCGGAACTTGCTGTGACTGCCCCGCAGGGGCGCAGGAGACGCCTGCCAGAAGGATCGCTGCCAAGGCTATTCTCGGGTTCTTATTCATTCGTATGCCCTCGTTTCAGTACGCTGCGACCCTCTGCCCTGGAGCGAACAGATCGGTTTCCACCGATGAGGCGGAGCGACCATACAGCGCGCCAGGCATGGCGCCAACAATCGTGGCAGGTTGGATAGTATTGCGCAGGTCGGCCTCGGCGGGGACGTCGGTGACGACCCTCAAGTAATTACCGCTCAGCCCACTCCAGCGAGCGCCGTCGCCGAACGGCTCGCTCGACTCCCAAAGCACTTCCAGGTCACGGCCGACGAAGCCGCGACGAAAACGGGTGTCGAGCTCGGCTCCGAGCCGGTGCATCCGTTCGCTCCGCTCGGTGACGGCCTGCGGGTCGACCCGACCTGGCATGGTGGCCGCCGCGGTGCCCTCTCGGGGCGAGTACCGAAATACGTGTAGCCTCGAGAACTCCGTCGACCGCACGAAGTCGAGTGACTCCTCGAACTCGGCATCGCACTCCCCCGGAAACCCGACAATGACGTCGGTACTGATGCCGAGGTCGGGAATACGGTCTCTGGCGGCGTGCACGATGGCCGAGAATTCCCGCTGACTGGTGTTGCGCGCCATTCGCGCGAGCGTCGCATCGCAGCCGCTCTGCAATGGAAGATGCAAATGCGGCAGAACGCGGGGATCACTCCAGAGATCGAACAGCTCCGGCCGCAGATCCCATGGCTCCAGCGACGAGAGCCGTACCCGGGGGACGTCGGTATCACGCAGCAGGGCCCGCAGCAGGCCTTCGAGGCCGTGAGCGGCGCCGTGGTCGCGGCCGAAGGAGCCCAGGTGCACCCCAGTTAGCACCACCTCCTGATATCCGAGTCTCACCAGGTCGCGTACTTCCTCGATGATTTCAGCGACGCTGCGACTCCGCGCATCTCCTCGTGCAACGGTGATGATGCAGAAGGTACAGCGATTGTTACACCCGTCCTGAACCTTGAGGAACGCCCGCGTACGGACGCCGGGGAGGGTTCCCTGGTGATCGAGTGCAGCCCCCGGCACCGCTTCGCCGGGGGCGATGAAGCCTCTTTCGGTGAGCAGTTCGGGCAGCCTTTCTTTGTCCGTGTTCGGCACCACGAGGTCGACGCCGAGTGACTTCGTCGCTGCCGGTGACAGCTCCGCATAGCATCCCGTCACGACAAGCTTGGCGTTCGGAATCGTGCGGCGCAGTTGGCGAATGACTTTGCGCGACTTGCGAGACGCAATGTGGGTCACGGCACACGTGTTGAAGACGACCAGATCGGCGCCCTCCCCTGGGCCGACGATGCGGTGCCCTTTGACTGCGAACCGTCGGGCGAGGGCGTCCATTTCGCCGATGTTCAGGCGGCAGCCGATCGAGTCAACTCGAATGCGCAAGCGGCTCGACCTCGGTCAGCAGGAGGGGGGTGGAGTGGACGGTTCCGTGAGGCTGGTGTCAGATTCTAGCAACCCGTGGCCGTCCCAAGGTGCAAGCGCTACGAAGTCGCCGCGGGGGGCGGTCGACCAACGCGCCATGGGAGGAAGAGATGTCAGTAAGAAACCCAATCGGACGAGTGTTCCTCGTCGCCGGTCTACTGCTGGTCACCGCCGCAGCGAGCATGCCGAGCATTGCCGAAGCCGGCTGTCTGACCGAACAGCGCAGCTGCCGAGGTTGCGCCCGGAAGATGCTCAAGCGGGCCATGTTCCGCTTTGATGCAGGCGGCGTCCTCGACGCCAACGTCGCATTGTGGGATTGCGACATCGACCTGTACCACTGCGTCTTCTTCGGCCAGCACCACGACACGACGTGCGCGCTCTGAGGAACAGCCGCTTCGCGCCCGCCGACCGAGGGGTCGGCGGGCCGGGGCGGCGCGGGCTGCTGCTCGCGCTAGTGGTGGCTGTCGCACAAGCCGCGGCATGTGCCGCGCCCGTGCCGGCAGAGTGGACGCTCGAGGTGGAACAGCTCGGCAGTATCGGCGCCGATCCGGTCGGCGCTGAAACGGCCTTCTTTCAGCCCACGGCGCTGGGCATCGACGGCGCCGGGCGCTTGCATGTTCTGGATGCCGGAAACAACCGCGTGCAGATCTTTAACTCGGAGGGGAGCTTCGTCGCCTCACGCGGCCAGCCGGGTCAGGGACCTGGGGATCTGGCGGCGCCGGAGGACATGTGGGTCGCGCCGGATGGCGAGATCGTGGTGGCCGATGCCGGCAACCGTCGGATCGCTCGTTTCGGCGCCAGCGGTGCTCCCTTGCAGGGAACCCCATTGGATTTCATACCGATCGGCGTGGTCGGCAACGCCGACCGGCTGTTCGTGCTGCGCCTCCCGAGCGCCACCATGATCTTTGGTCCGGAAGACCACCCGTTGGTGTACTCGCTCGACAGGGACGGCGTCGAACTCGAGTCCTTCGTTGCGCCGGAGCAGCAACGCGTGGGGATCCTGTACTTCCTAGCTAACACACATCGGATCGCCGCAGACCCCGAAGGAGGCTTTGCGTTGTCCGACACTCATGTGCATGGCCGCGTGCGCCGCTTTGACCGCACCGGCTTCGAGCTCGGAGTCTTCGGGTTGTTGTACAAGGCCGATGCGTTGGCTCCTCTCGGTCGTCTACCGGAGCTGGTCAACGAAGACAGTCTGACCAGCGTCGCTCGTACGAGCCTCGACGTACGCTGGGACGCCGCACAGAATCTGTTCTGGGTGCTTGCTGGCTACGTGGATCGGCTTGCCGACGGGACATGGGTGCAGGGCAACGAGGTGTACCGCTACGCACCCAATGGCGAGTATCGAGGTACGGTGCCGCTGCCGCGACCGGCGCGACGCATTGCCCCAGCCGCAGACGGGACCCTGTGGGTTCTCGATGTCGAGGGGGTGGTCTATCGCTATCGGTTGAGGGATCCGGACGTGGTGCCCTAGATACGAATCGACAGCCGGCCGGCCCGCTGTACCAGAGCCCTTAGCGGACGAAGCGCCACGCGGTCTCGCCATATTCATCGATCTGGCGGAAGAGCAACCTGCGCGGTGATTCCAGTTCGTAGCGAAACGTGTATCTGGTGACTGCGGAACGGTCGGCCGTCGGCCACCATCGCCCCTCGATCTCGAGGGTACGGCCGCCATCTTTCCAGTGGGCGCGCTCGCGAACTTCGGCCCCGGCGCGCTCGAAAGAATTCACGCTGCCATCCCACCGGTATTCCTGCACGTTGGGTTCTCCGTTCTCGGGACGGAAACTCAAGACCAGGCGATCGGTTTGCTGCGAGATCTCGTACTCGACTGCTCTCCCCCGCCATACCTCGACCATCGGGTCACTCGATGACGGCGCGAACCGCCACAGGCCGGTGAGGTCTACCGCCGGCACGTCGGACACCCATGCGGACCATTCGAGGCGATCGGCCGGCGGCTGGAGCTCTCTGACCAACACGTCCTGGGCGTCCGCAGTGGTCGCAGCGAGAGTGAGTGCGAAGATCGCCGCCGTCCTGATCCAGCCAGCGCCCGACAGACATTCGCCGCGGCGGACGAGACTCAAGGGAGAGTGGAGCGAGCTGCGGCGGCGTGCCAGAGACTGTTGAAGAACAACTTAAAGGTTTCGTGCGGCTGCGCTCTGAAGTGGGTACGGAAGCCCAGCAACACCACCCGACCGTCACCGTACGGCACTTCCATTACCGCCCCCAGCCCCTGTAGGTGCTCGTCGCCGAGGATCCAACCGCTCTCGAGAAGATCAGAGCTGGCATAGCGCGCGACCACGGTCGGAGCGTCGATCGCTTCACTGGCCTCCGGCACAACGAAGGCTCTGCTGCGCACAAAGAACGCGGTGGCGTCAGTCGGCATGCCGTAGGCCAGCGGGTGCGTGTTGTCGACCTCGATGCGCAGCAAGGAGCCAGGACAGAAGAACTCTTCCTGGCTCAGGCCCGCCAGCCCATCCGCAGCGTTGGCACCCAGGTCATCAAGGGCCACGTCGGCGGCGGCATCGAGGGCAACGATGGTGCCGCCACCACGGGCGAAGTCGCGCAGTGCGGCGACGCCACGGTCACCAAGGCCTCCGGTGTATTGCACCGGCATTTGCCCCACACGGTGTCCTTCGACAAGGGCTCGGGCCGAGGCGGAGGGGAGCACAATGGCGTCGAATTTCGCGCCTAGCCCGCCTTTGCGGACGTCCGCGTCGCGGATCACCGTGTACGGGAATCCGTACTGTTCGAGTACGTAGCGCGTCCAACCAGCATCCATGCTGGCCGTCCACGGTTCGTACAGACCCACCCTCGGGGCTTCGATCTCCCATCCCTGCCCACGAACACGTTGCTCGACCGCGATGACGTCCGCCGCGGTCTCGTTGACCAGCTCCGCAAGGCGCGCCGCCAACCCTGAGCTGTTCGCTACCAGGAAGGCACCTGGCGGCAACGTCTCTCCGGTGACGGGAACCGGCGCATCGACTCGATAGACCGTTTCACCCGATTCGAGTAGCCGGTTCACCAGCATCGCCGACCGGTTGTCCCGTGGATCGAGCAGGTAGGTGTTCCCTTCGCCACTCATTTCTCCGAACGCGGCCACAGGCTGGTCGAGCGGCTCGAGATCTAACTCCGCGGGAGTTTCCAGGCGATGAACGTCGACTCCCATCTGGAACGGCAGGGTCCATCCCGCCATGTCGTAGGGAGGATCTGGCGGGCCATCCGGAAACAGGCGCCGGTCCGGATAGTGCTGTGGCTCGAGGAGATCGAAGGCGTAACCACGAAACGCCTGTGCCGCGGGCACGAAGTACGTGCCGATCGGGTAGTTACGGCCCTCCAGGTCGATGGCGGTGTCGGTGATGTGAACTTCCAACCCGCCGCGCATCAGCACGTTGACGAGCTCCGTCGCGCTCGAACCATCGTGTTGTTCGGGCGGAATCAGCCACCCGTAGGGTGAGCCCTGATTGCCACGCTCTATCGAGTCACGGCCCATCCGGTAGATGTTGAGGAGGAAGTCCTCGCGGTATCGCGAACCGACATCGACGGTGGCGAGCGACGCTGTCAGCATGTACTCGATCGGATCCCGCAGGCGCCACCAGCCGCCTGGCCATGGCATCGGATACTTCATGCTCGACTCCCCTGCGGGAGTCCCATCGCGGAACTCGCTCGGCAGCTCGTCGGGAGCATAGAAGCGCGGCGTCGCGTAGCGGTAAAGCGCCGTCTCGGTGAGGATGCCAATCATGTTGTGGAAGTAGGGCACCGTGCGCATGCCGCCGTTCCACCACGCGGTAAAACCGACGCGGGAGACCACCCCAGACTTACCTTCTGTCTCGAGGCGCGTGCTGATGGCGTTGCCGACGCGCTCGATGCCACGAAGGACGAGGGGAGGAATGTTGGGGTTGGCGGGGTCATCGAACGGCGGCACGAACATGCGCGCCGGAAACGGTGCTGTTTGGTGATGGTTGTAGACGATCTGCGGATACCACCGGTCGTACAACTGTGCCGAGACGGCCCGTGTTTCCGGCTGTGTCACCATGTACCAGTCGCGATTGTTATCGTGCCCGACGTACTTCTGGTACAGCACTGGAAGTCGGGCGGTCTCGAAAGGCGTGCCCAGATTGCTGCGGTACCAATCGGCCACAATGTTGAGCCCGTCTGGATTCATGTTCGGCATGAGCACGACGATCGTGTCGTCGCGCATGCGTTGCATCTCCGCGCTCTCGCCAGCCACGAGTAGGTACGCCAACTCCGGCGCATGCTGACCGTGAGCGACCTCCGTGGCGTGCAACCCGGAATCGATCCAGACGATGGCCTTGCCCTCCGCCGCCAGCGACCGAGCGGTCTCGTCGTTGAGGTCCCCGACGCGCGCGAGCCTCTCGGCGATGCCCCGATAGTGTTCGCGATTGGCGATGTTCTCGGCACTCGAAATCAGGGCAATGAGCAGCGGCTGCCCTTCAGCCGATCGGCCGATTTCCTCCAGGACGATGCGGTCCGAGGAGCGCTCTAGCGCTTCCAAGTACCGCTGGATCGTCGGCCAGTCGGCCAACTGAAAGTCCTGCCCGGGATAGTGACCGAGGACCGACTCCGGCAGCGGGATGCTGGCGTCGAAGGGGCCGCGAGGTGCGCGCAGCGTTTCGATGTCAGGCGGTCCCTGCGCGGCACTGAGGCTCACTGCCGTAAACAGGAGCGCCGTGCCAGCGAGCAGGGCGAGAACAGAGGCGGCGGGCGGGATCGAACCGCCGAATCGCGGATTTGCAATCCGCTGCCTTACCACTTGGCTACGCCGCCGTGCGGCCGTCGCTTTTCCAGAATTCACAATGAAGTTCGGCGCGAGGGCAAAAAAAATGGAGCGGGAAACGGGATTCGAACCCGCGACCTCAACGTTGGCAACGTTGCGCTCTACCAGCTGAGCTATTCCCGCTCCAGAGGGACAAGGATAGCTACGCCATCGACTGCAGGCAAGCCACCCCTCAGCACCACGAGAGTACACGTAATCGACGTGATTCGCCCCGCGGCGCCAAGGGCCGGCCGTGGGGCCGCGAACTCCGATGACGACGGGTCAGGCGCGAAAGGCGTCGCGGATCCAGCGGGCAGAGAGACTGCCGCCACGGTCGCTGGTGACAGCTACGACATCGAAGCGGACAGGACGCCACGCCTGGCCCGTTTCCCGCAGGTAGCGTCTCGCGGTGGACACCACGCGCTGCCGCTTGCTGACGGAAACAGCCTGGATCGCTTCGCCGTAGGCGCTCGCTCGCCGTGTCTTTACCTCGACAAACACCAGCGTCGCCCCATCGAGCGCGACCAGATCCACTTCCCCACCCCGGCGGCGAAACCTGTGCGCGACAATCCTGAGCCCGGCCTCACACAGCAACTGCTCGGCGAAGCGTTCGCCGGCCCTCCCGAACTTGTGTCGCCAGCTGTGAGTAGATGCCATCTCCTAGTACAGACGGCCATCGCGCCCACTACTCTGCTGTCGTTGGTCCGTGTCGTTTCCAGCGTCCACCGTCGGGCGTATCTTCCACCTCGATCCCGGCAGCCGTCAGTTCATCGCGTAACGCGTCGGCACGCTCGAAATCGCGCCGCCGTCGAGCCACCAGGCGTTCCAGGACTCTGTCGCACAGGGCTGCGTCGATTGGCGGCCCGGTGGCCACGAGCGTCGCGCCATCGACTTCAATCGTTTTGGAGACCGACTCGGCGGCGAAGATACCGAGTACCTCGTCGATCGACTCGAACCAGCTGCGCGTCTTCTCGAGGGCACTCAGGGCAACGTGCCCGGCGTCGAACGCGGCATTCAGCTCACGTACGAAGGTAAACAGGTGTCCGAGCGCTCCGGCGGTGTTGAGGTCGTCGTCGAGTGCAGCGGCGAAGCCTTCTTGGGCCCGCTGCAGCGCCACCTCGGCGGCGGCGCCGTTCGCCACCGCGGATTCTCCGTCGAGCGTCGCCGGCGTCGATGCGCGCGTGATCTCCTCATCGAGGCGTCTGCTGGTGTCGCGGAGCCTTTGCACCGAGGCATGAGCCTGCTCGAGGGCTGCGGCGTTCAGGTTCAACTGGCGACGATAGTGCACGGAGGCCAGCAGATAGCGGATAGCGACGGGATCGCACCCCTCGTCGGCGAGCTGCTCGAGCGTACGGAAGTTGCCGAGCGACTTGGACATCTTCGTCCCGTCGACGATCAGATGCTGGCAATGCATCCAGTGGCGAACGAACTGCTTCCCGGTCGCGGCCTCGCTCTGCGCGATTTCGTTCTCGTGGTGCGGGAACATGAGGTCGGCGCCGCCAAGATGAACGTCGAAGGTTTCTCCGAAGAACTGCATGCTCATGGCCGAGCATTCGAGGTGCCATCCGGGCCGTCCATCCCCGAACGGCGCGGGCCACGAAGGTTCGTTGGCGCGGGCGGCCTTCCACAGTGCGAAGTCCCGCGGGTCTTCCTTGCCGAATTCGTCGGTAGCCACTCGCTCCGTCGTCTGCATTTCGTCCGGCTGAAGTCTGGCTAGCCGACCATAATCCGCAAAACTCTCGACGCGAAAGAAGACGTTGCCGTCGACGACGTAAGCGTGGCCGCCGTCCAGCAGCCGCTCGATCAGCGACACCATCTCGTCGATGTGCTCGGTCGCGCGGGGGTAGGCCGCGGCCGGCAGGATGCGGAGCGTCTCCAAGCCGCGGTCGAATGAGTCGATGAATCGACCCGTGAGTTCTGCCAGCGAGGAACCGGTCTCCATCGCGCGAGCGATGATCTTGTCGTCCACATCCGTCAGGTTCATGACGAGTTCCACGTCATATCCCTTCCATCGCAGAAAGCGATGCAGAATGTCTACCCAAACGAAGTAGCGAAAATTTCCGATATGTGGATGGTCGTAGACCGTGGGGCCGCAGGCGTACACCTGCAAGTTCGGCGGAGCTTGCGGCGATAGCGGCTCGACCTTGCGGGTCAGCGAATTGAATAGAGCCGGGGGCTTGATCGACATCGACTCGGTGGCTTCAGGCGCGGTGTTCAATGGTCGCGGCGGGCTCGCCACCCAGAGGCGCGAGCGTTATGTCCAATCCTGCTTCGACGAGGGTAATCCTCGCCTCGATGGCCTCGACGTTGCCCATCTCCGCCACTGCCATGGCGAGCGTTGCCTGCAATGTCTCATCGTCGCCGTCGCCGAACTCGGCGCCAGCGACGATCGAGGTAGCGGCTTCGTAGGCCAGCGCGACGATCGCCTGCGGTGGACCACTGACGGTCACTTCTTCACCCACCAGTTCGCGTTTCATCCTGCCCAAGAGTCTCCTGCCGATGGGGCCGCCAATCGCTCGCATCTGCCGCCGTCCGACGGCGTCCGTCCTCCGCACGTCGCGAGTATAAACGTCCTCGCCGATAACTCCGTACCCCCGTGGTTCGGGTTAGCAGGAAAAGGCTCCTAGGAGATCTCGGCCCCTAGACGCCGCCGCGCCTCTTCGACGTCGGCCCGAATCTGCTCAGCGAGGTCGGCCGTACTCCCGAACTTCCGCTCATCGCGAAGGCGCGCTTCGAAGTCGAAGTCCAGGTGCTGCTCGTACAGGTCGCCATCGAAGTCGAGCAGATGAACCTCGAACGACAGCGATCCGTCCGGCTCGAAGGTCGGGCGGTGACCGATGTTCATGACGGCCGCCAGGCACGCCCCTTGCGCGGGGACGAAGCCGGCGTACACGCCAGGCGGAGGCAGGCAACCGTTTTCCGGCACGAGATTCGCCGTCGGTGCTCCGAGTTCCCGTCCCCGTCCCCTGCCGGGCACGACGCTCCCCCGGATCGCGAATGGACGCCCCAACAGGTGGCGGGCGGATTCGATGTCACCCGCCCTGACCGCCTCGCGAATTCGCGTGGAAGACACCTGCTCGCTTTCGAGTTCTCTCGCCTCCACGCGAATCACCTCGAAGTCCAGTTCGCTGGCTCGCTCCTCCAGGTACTCGGTCTTGCCCGAGCGCCCACGGCCAAAGGAAAACCCTTTGCTCACGTGGAGCGAGCCCACGTTGAGTTCTCCGAACAAGAAGTCGTCGACAAACGCCCGGCGTCCGGTGGCGGCAATTCCCGTGTCGAAAGGGATCACCACCGTCACATCGACGCCAAGAGACTCAATGGCGCTGATTCTCTGCTCCAGGGTTTGCAGTAGTTCCGGTGAGTGTTGCGGGCGAAGGACCTGCCGAGTGTGCGGATCGAACGTACAGACGACCGACTCCGCTCCGCGCGCCGTGGCCGCCGCGATGGCGTCGCGCATGACCTGCTGGTGGCCTCGGTGAACGCCGTCGAAATTGCCGACCGTGGCCGCTGGCCGCTGGAGGCCAAGTCCGAGATGGCGGAAGCCGCGGACTACCCGCATCGCCAGTCGTCGCCAAGCGGCACTTCGATCACCATCTGGTCATGAGCAACCCGCACATGGGGCGGCAGTTCCTGTTCGAGAGCGACGTGTTCGAGGTCGTGACTCAAATGGGTCAGGTATGTCCGCTTGGGTTGCAGCCGGTCCACCTCGGCGAGGGCTTGCTGGACTCCGAAATGCGACCGGTGAGGCTTGCGCCGCAAGGAGTCCAGAACGAGCACGTCGAGCCCCTGGAGACGGGCCGCCGCTTCGTCAGAGATGCTGTTGCAGTCGGTTGCATAGGCAAAATTGCCGATACGAAAGGCCTGCACCGTGCCGCGGCCGTGTCCGAGGGGAATCGCCTCGATGCGCACCCCGAAGAGGGAGACGCGGTCGGCGAGTGTCTGCAGATCCAGCTGTGGCACGCCGATGGCATCGGGATCGAACGCGTAGGAGAAGACGTGTCGTAAGACCGCCGCCGTAGCCGCGTCGGCATAGAGCGGTATCGCCTTGCGATAAACGAAGTTGAAGATCCGCAGTTCATCGAGACCCAGGATGTGGTCGGCATGCCCGTGCGTGTAGAGCACGGCATCGAGCTGCTTGATGCCTGCGCGAAGAGCCTGCTGGCGGAAATCGGTCGACGTGTCCACCAGCACCCGCGCGGCTCCTTGCGGGCCCTGCCATTCGAGCAAGACGCTCGCCCGCAGTCGCTGGTTGCGCGGGTCCTCCGATGTGCAAACATCACACTCGCAGGTGATGACCGGAATGCCGACGGAGGTGCCGGTTCCGAGAAAAGTCACACGGAGGCTTGTGGACATGAGGCTCGAGGGTCGACGGGCGATGAAGGTGCGTCGGGGCGATGCCAAAGATCGCGAAGTCTAGCATGGGTGATTCACGTCTCAGTGGCGGCGGGGAGCCGCTCTCAGCCGCCAGTCTGATCCTCTATTCTCGCCCGGTCTGTCACCTGTGCGACCTGGCGAAACCGGTGGTCTTCGAGGTCGCGGCGCAATACGGCGTGACCGTGGAAGAGCGCAATGTGGAGAACGACCCTCGCTGGGAGAAGGCCTACGGCGATCAGATTCCCGTTGCCTTCTTGGGCGGGCGCAAGTTGTTCAAATACCGCGTCGACCGCGACCAACTGGCACGTCAGCTAGCGGACACTTAGGGCGACGGAAAGCCCCGCGCACAGGCAGGTCAGCGACGCCGCCGTGTGCTAGTTTTTACCCAAGCGCATCACACTGCAGGAGCAGTTCCATGGGACTTCGTCGCTATCAGGTTGTCGCCGCCGCAGTGCTCGCGCTGGGGGCACTTGGGTATCTCGTCTTCACCGGCATGCAAGACACCATGGTGTTCTATTACACCGTCAGTGAGGTGCTAGCGGACACTGGAGACTTCGAGGGCACCCCGCTACGTGTTGCGGGCAAAGTCGTGCCTGGCTCCATTGAGGTGTCGACAACGAACCATCTCGATCGGAGTTTCGTGATCCAGGAAGGCGGCCAGCGGATACCGGTCGAGTATCACGGCGTCGTGCCGGACACGCTGGTCGACGACGCTGACGCTGTTGTCGAAGGGCAGTTGGACGCCGAGGGTGTGTTTCAGGCCACGTTCGTCATGGCCAAGTGCCCATCCAAGTACGAAGGCGAAGCCGACTACGAGAAGTACCGCGATAGCGGTGTTGTAGCCACCGGGCAGACCTCGCCCTAAGGGCGAATACGCGAGGCAGAGCGCTGTGATCCTGCTCGGGCAATACGCCCTCATCGCGGCATTGGGAGTGTCTGTTTATGGCTTTGGCGCCGCCATCCTCGGCGCGCGCCGCAGCCAACCGGGGCTCGTAGCCTCGGCGCGAAACGCGGTCTACGTCACCGGTGCCCTGGTGACGACGGCGACCGCATCGTTGTTGTGGCTACTTGTCAACGATCGTTTCGAAGTGCGCTATGTCGCACAGAATTCGCGCATCGAGCAGCCCCTCCCCTACAAGATTTCGGCGCTCTGGGGCGGCATGGCGGGGTCATTGCTGCTCTGGGCCGTCGTACTGGCTGGCTTCATGGTGGTCACGGCGTGGATCAACCGGGACCGGCACCCCGAATTGATGCCGTGGGTGCATGCCGTGTGCCTGATCACCACGGCGTTCTTCGTCGCGCTGCAGCTGCTCGCCGCGAATCCGTTCGAGACGTTGCCGTTTACCCCGGTCGATGGGCAGGGCATGAATCCGCTGCTGCAAAACCCTGCTATGGCGATTCACCCACCTACCCTGTATCTCGGCTACGTCGGCTTCACCATCCCGTTCGCCTTCGCCATCGCGGCTCTGGTGACCGGCAAGCTCGACACCTCATGGCTGACCGCGATTCGCCGTTGGACCATCGTGGCCTGGTTCTTTCTCTCCATCGGCATCACCCTCGGGGCGCAATGGGCGTATGTCGAACTCGGCTGGGGCGGATATTGGGGATGGGACCCGGTCGAGAACGCCTCTTTCATGCCGTGGCTGATCGCCACCGCGTACCTGCACTCGGTAATCATCGAGGAAAAGAAGGGCATGCTGCGCGTCTGGAACATGCTGATGATCATCGGCACGTTTGCGCTATGCATCTTCGGCACCTTCCTGACGCGCTCGGGGATCGTGTCGTCAGTGCATGCCTTCACGACCTCCACGATGGGTCCGCTGTTTGCCGGCTTCCTCGCCATCACGCTGGCGACCAGCCTGGGGCTCGTCGCGTGGCGACTGCCGGAGCTGCGCAGCAAGAACCGACTCGAATCGGTTTTGTCGCGTGAGTCCTCCTTCCTGTTCAACAACCTCGTCCTGGTAGTGGCTTGTTTCGCGGTGCTGTGGGGCACGATGTTCCCCGTCTTCAGCGAGGCCATCAATGGCGTCAAGATCACGGTGGGGCCGCCGTTCTTCAATCGCGTCAACATTCCGATCTTCTTGGCCTTGCTGGCCCTTACCGGAATCGGCCCGCTGATCGCCTGGCGCCGGGCGTCGTGGCCGAGTTTGCGCCGCGCCTTCATCTGGCCCGGTGTCACCTTCGTCCTGGCGTTCGCTGCCTGCGTCGTCCTTGGCCTTGGCGGGCCGTACACCTGGATGTCTCTGTCGCTGTCGGCCTTTGTCGTGGCCACTGTGGTGCAGGAGTTCTGGCGCGGGGCGCGTGGCAGGGCCGCTTCCAGTGGCGAGAGTCTCGGGCTTGCCCTGGTGAACCTCACGCGTCGCAACAAGCGTCGCTACGGTGGCTATGTGATCCACGTCGGCATCGTGCTGATGGCCATCGGGATCACGGGTTCGGGCGTATTCCAGCGTGAGGCCGAGGCCACGCTGAGGCCCGGCGAGACCGTCGATATCGGTGGCTATCGCATGCAGTTCGAGAAACTCGATATCTTCGCGGCACGCGGTGTCGATGTCGTTTCGGCGAGTCTGGTGGCTTTCGACGGCGATCGCGCACGTTTCCGCATGGTCCCGCAACGCCATTTTCATCCTCGCCAAGACAATCCGACGACCGAGGTCGCCATCTGGAGCGGACTGCAGCACGACCTGTACGTGGTGCTGGCAGGCTGGAACAATGATGGGTCCAATGTCGCGACCTTCAAGATGTATATCAACCCGCTGGTCAAGTGGATCTGGATCGGGGGGTTTGTTCTGCTACTGGGCACCGTGATTTGCCTGATTCCAGACCGAGTTCTCGCCGACAGCGGCATCGCGAACTACTGAGACACAGAGGCAAGGGCATGCAGTCGAACCGGTTTCTCGTCGCGGCGGGCATCGTCGCCGCGGTGGTCGGCCTCGCCGGCGGTTGGTGGGCGGCCCAACCGCACAGTCACATGGGTCAGTTTGATCGCCTCGGGGCCGAGATCGGTTGCCAATGCGGAACTTGTCCCCTTCGCCCCATCGCCACCTGTGGGTGCGGGTTCGCCGACGGTATGCTCACCGAGCTGGCTGCGCTGACCGATGAGTCGCACAGCGACGCGGAAATCATGGCGACATTCGTCTCGCGCTATAACCCGTCGGTGCGGATCAAACCCGCGTCGACCGGTCTCGGCCTGCTCGCGTGGATCGCTCCAATGCTCCTGCTCACGGTGGGTGCGGTTTGCGTCGGCGCTGTGCTAGCGCATTGGGCCGCGACGCACCCAGACGAAAGTTCCACCAGCCCGTCGGCCGAGGCGGCCGAGGTAGCTCCTGGCGCGGGCGCTCCCGACGCGGCTCGCGCGATCGTCGAGCGTGAGCTCGCGGATCTGGCTGACTGATGGAAGTTCTGGCAATCACCCTCATGTTGGGCGCGGCACTGGTCGCGTTGGCGCTCCCCTTGTTCAGGCCACCGCTGCTAGCGCTTCGCTCGGCCAGTGGGCCGGCGGCGCGCCTGCAAGCTCTCGAACTGCGCAAAGCGGCCATCTATGGCGCGATTCGCGAAGCGGGATTCGACCTTCGCACCGACAAGGTTGATCAGGGTGACTACGAACAACAGATTGCCCTGCTGAAGCGCGAGGCGATCGAGGTGGTCGGCGAAATCGAAGAGCTCAAGGCGCACCCGCCAAGAGGCTCAAAGAAGGTTGAGCGCGCCATCGCAGCCGCCAGGAACTTCGAGGGCGAGACCCGCGAGAAAGTATCTTCTGCCGAGACAGCGAGCCCGGGTCAGTTCTGTACGCAGTGCGGACGCCCGGCGACGACGGACGACCGTTTCTGCGCCAAGTGCGGCAATAGCCTGGAGGAGAGCGGATGAAGCGCAAACTTGCCATCAGGACGGCTGTTGCGTTGACGCTCGTGGGACTGGCCCTGCTACTGCCGCGCGCAGCACGCGCAGCCCAGGTCGAGGCACGGGTGGTAGACGGCGACGGTGCGGGAGTAGCGCTGACGGTGTCTCTCGAGGTTCACGATGGGCAACAGGTGGTCTACCAGAACGATGGACTTACCGACGAAGACGGCGTTGCCCGTTGGACTGATGTGCCGGACTCGGAGGCACTGAGCGCACGTATTCGCGCCACCTACGACGGCGCCGAGTATGTCTCGGGCATCGTGCCCCTGGAGAAGGGCGCGGGATCCCTGGAACTCAAGGTGCTGCCCGTGGTCCGCGAAGGACGACCGTTGCATCTCGACACCCTGCACCTGATCGTGCAGGCGGATGAACCGGGCATGCTCCGGGTACTGCAGTTCATGACCGTGTCCAACGCGGGCGAAGCGGCCTTCGCGGGAGGGCCGCAGCTAGCGGATGGCCGTCCTGCCGGTGTCGTGATTCCTTTGCCGGCTGCCGCCACCAACGTGACTCCGGCGCCATTCCCCAATCCTCGGGACGCACTGGATCCGCAACAGGCGCAGGTCGGGAGCGACCGCATTCTCGATCCCCGGCCGGTGCCCGGCAACGGCCGGCAGGTGGCCGTGACCTACGAGTTGCCTCTGAACGAAGGTGATGTCGACGTCAACCTCCTGCTCCCGTACCCGACCCAATCGGTCAGTCTGCTGCTCGGCGGGCCAGGCGCTCAGGCCTTGACTCTGAAGAGCGGCCAGCTGCAGGCTGAACCGGCAGAGATGATCGGCGACCAGCAATATGCTCTCTGGATAGCTTCGGCGCTGCCGCCCGGCACCGAACTGAGGTTCACCGTCGCGCCGCCTGGTATCAGCCTCACCCCGGGCCAGATCGGACTGCTCTGCGCGGGAACCGGCCTCCTGCTCGCTGTCGCCGCTACCCTGCTGGGTGGAGGATCGAGCGAGTACCGCGCTCAACAGAAGGAAAGTTTGATCGTCGCTGTTGCCGCTCTCGATGACTCGCACGCCCAGGGAGACATCAGCGACGTCGAGTATTTCCGCCGTCGTGCCCGTGAACTGGATCGACTCGCCCTGCTGGATGCGGGTAAAGGGGCGTCGGAACGTGTCTCCGGCTGAGACGGTTGGCCAGCCTGAACCTGTCGCCTTGGAGGTCGTTGACCTGGGCAAGAGTTTTGGCGCTGCCATCGCCCTGCATTCGGTATCCTGCAGCGTGGCCGCCGGTGAATTCGTAACGCTGTTCGGCCCCAACGGGGCGGGCAAGACGACGCTGATTCGTATCGCCGCGACGCTGGCCCGCCCGACCCACGGCGCGGTGAGACTCTTCGGCCAAGACGTGCGGACGGAGCCGGAACTGCGCCGCCGAATCGGGGTCGTGTCGCACCGTTCGTTTCTTTATGGCGAGCTGACGGCTCGGGAAAACCTGACCTTCTTCGGCCGTCTCTTCGATCCTGTGGGGGCGGAGGAGCGCGCGGTGGAAGCAGCGCGTGCGGTGGGGTTGGAGGACAGGCTGGACGACGCGGTGCGAAACTTCTCGCGAGGCCTCGAGCAGCGTTGTTCCATCGCCCGGGCCTTGGTGCACGAACCCGACCTGCTGCTGCTCGACGAGCCCTTCTCCGGCCTTGACCCTCTCGCATCGCGCAATCTCGAGGTCGTACTGCGGAGCGCCCATGAGTCGGGCAAGACCATCGTCATGACGAGTCATGACCTGACGCAGGGGGGGCTTCTCGCCCAGCGCGTCGGGATCCTTAACCACGGGGCCTTGCGCTATTGGGGTGAGTGTCCCGCCGACCTACAGGCTACGTTCGACGACTGTGTCGGGAGGATCGCGTGAACACCTGGCGCGCGATTCTGACCGTGGTCGGCAAGGATCTGCGAGGTGAACTGCGCACCAAGGAGGCCTTGACCTCGACGGTTGTATTCGCCCTGCTCGTCTTGCTGGTTTTCAACTTCGGCTTCGAGCCTGGCACACGCGACGTCAGGCTCGTCGGGGCCGGGATCCTGTGGAGCGCGCTGCTCTTCGCGGCCGTATTGGCAATGAATCGCCTATTGCTGAACGAGCGTGAGGGGGGTGGCCTGGAAGGTCTGATGCTTACCCCACTCAGTCGTGCCGACCTCTACGTTGCCAAGTTCATCACCCTGTTGTGCATCCTCAGCCTGGCGGGCCTGGTCACCGTGGTGCTCTTCATCGTGCTGTACAACGTGCCCATCGGCGATCGCCTGCCCGCCTTGTTGGCGGTGGTCTTCGCGGGCACGGTGGGGCTCTCAGCGCTGGGCACTACCTTCGCAACCATCGCTGTGCGCACGCGGACTCGCGAGGTCATGCTGCCGCTCTTGCTGATTCCGCTTTCGGTGCCCCTGTTGATCGCCTGCGTTGAAAGCACTGCAGCGATAATCGCCGCTCGCGACCTGGCCGACGAAGCCAACTGGCTGCGATTGATGGTGGCGTTCGATATCGTGTTCCTGGCCCTCGGTTACGTCACCTATCCGGCAATCCTCGAGGAGTAGTCGTGAGTACTCGGTCCACTCGTTCCGACAGTCTGGGCTCGCTCGCCATCGTGGCCTTCGTTGTGTCAGCAGCCGCGCTGGGGTTCACCTTTCTGTACGCTCCAACCGAGCGTATTGAGGGCGATATCCAGCGCATGCTCTATCTGCACGTTCCGGCTGCCTTCACGATGTACGTGAGCTACGCCATCGTCTTCTTCGCGAGCGTCATGTACCTGTTCCGCCGTGAGTCACGATGGGACGAGCTGGCGGCATCATCTGCCGAGGTGGGCACGGTCTTTGCCACGATGATGATCATCACCGGGCCGATATGGGCCAAGCCCGTGTGGGGTACCTATTGGATGTGGGATGCGCGTCTGACGAGCGCATTTGTTCTGTGGCTGATCTTTATCGGCTATCTGATGCTGCGCTCCTACGGAGGCCACGCCGAGCAGGTCGCACGCTACTGCGCCGTTCTGGCGATCATCGGCTTCGCCGATATTCCGATCATTCACTATTCCGTACGGTGGTGGCGGACCCTCCATCCCGACGCCAAGATCTTGACCGAGGGCTCACCCGGCCAGGGCCTGCAGGTGTCCATGCTCATCACCTTCGCCGTCGCCTTTGCCGCCGCGTTCGTGACGTTTGCGGTTTTGCTGCAACTCCGGCTGAGGCTCGAACGGCAGCAGCGTCGTCTGGACGCACTGCAGCGCGAAATCACCCGTCCATCTCCAGTCGTATTAGGGGGCACGAACTGATGTCTAACCTCGGTTACCTGTTTGCCGGATTCACCGTCGCGTGGGGCCTGGTCTTCGGCTACGTATGGATCCTCGCGCGCCGCACCCACAGCCTCGAGACGCGGCTCGGGGGACTCGAGAGTCGGCAGCGCAACGGCGGCGGGACCGACTAACGGCCGAACCCCTTTCCAGCAGCGTCGGCGGATGCCCGCGAAGCGCCCTAGACCGGAACGGTAATCTCCGTCAGGAATGACGAGCCCTGCACCGAGCCGTTCGTGGCGAAGATGTCCGCCACGGTTGCCGCCAGATCGGCAAAGGAAACTCGCGAGCCGAGGTCGCAGGGCCTGACTCGGGGGCCCACCGCGATAATGGGCACCGCCTCTCGCGTATGGTCCGTCCCGGTCCAGGTAGGGTCGTTTCCGTGATCGGCAGTGATCAATAGCAGGCCGTCGGGGGGCAGTTGCGCGATCAAGCGGGGCAGTGCCGCGTCGAACTCCTGCAGTGCGCCGGCATACCCGGTGACGTTGTTGCGGTGGCCATAGAGCGAGTCGAAATCAACCAGGTTGGTGAGCACGAACGGTGCGTTGCGACTCGCCAACGCCCGACAGGTGGCCTCGATGCCGTCCCGGTTCCCTGAGGTCTTCTCGTAAGACACCAGCCCGCGCCCGGCGAAGATATCGTTGATCTTGCCGATACCGTGAGTCGCCACCCCGGCGTTCACGAGATGATCGAGCACGGTGGGGCGCACCGGCGGGAGCGCATAGTCTCTGCGTCCCTCGGAGAGCCGCTCGAACGCTCCCGCCTGCCCGCCGCGGAACGGACGCGCGATCACCCGCCCCACGCCGTGTGCGCCGCTCATCAGGTCCCTTGCCTGCTCGCTCATGGCGTAGAGGCCGGGAAGGTCGAATTGGTCAACATGAGCGGCGATCTGAAGAACGCTGTCGCCCGAGGTGTAGATGATAGGCGCGCCCGTGCGTAGATGCTCTTCGCCGAGTTCATCGAGGATGTCGGTTCCCGACGCTGGCTTGTTGCCGATCGTAGTGGTGCCGATGCGGCGCTCGAATTCCGCTACGACGTCGCTGGGGAAACCCTGCGGATACGTGGGGAATGCTCGGTCGGCGACGACACCCATGAGCTCCCAATGGCCAACCATCGTGTCCTTGGCGGGACTGCGAGAGAGCATCCGTCCGTTGGCGCCCCGCAACACATCGGATGCCGCGTCGCCCAGTGCGGGCACTCCCGGGATGGACTCAGCTCCGAGGGCGGCGAGGTTTGGCAGCACGATTCGACCCTGTTCCACGACATGGCCGAACGTGTTCGCACCCTCGTCTCCAAAGTCGGCCGCGTCGGGAGCGCCGCCGCATCCGACGCTGTCGCAGACCACCACCGCTACGAGGCCGAACGGGCATTCCGCCGGCACGCGACTAGCTCTCGGCGTCGAGACTGATTCCGAGCCTTGCGGCGAGTTCCTCGGCGCGCGTCCGCGCCGGAACCGCGTAGATCGACCCGGGCTCCTCAGTTGCCAGTCGCTGGTACGTCAGCATCGCAGCGGCACTCTCGCCGCTTGCCTCCTGGGCCCGCGCCTTGGCGAACATCGCTTCCTGGGCAGGGAAACCATCCGGAACGGGATCAGCGAGTTCCTCGAACGTCGCGACCGCCTCCTCATGCTGTCCGAGATCCGACTGCAGGGTACCCAACCGGTACAACGACATCGCTCGTACCAGCGGCGTGCCCGACCCCGCTGCGCTTCGCAGCGCCGCCACGGCCTCTTCTCCGCGCTCGAGCGCGATCAACGAGGTGCCCAGATAGAAGGCAGCCGCTGCGCCGGACGGCTGACTACCGTACCGCTCCGCCACGGGGCTGAACGCGGCGGCGGCCGCTTCGAACCGTTCCTCGTCCGACGAGTAGCTCGACCCTTCAGTGAGTGCTGCGGCGACCGCGGCATCGAGGCCTGCAACCTCGATGACCGGCGAATTGTAGATGCGCATTGCAGCGGCGAACATCGCTGCCGCGTTCTGCTCCTGGCGCGTCCGATACGCTTGCAGGCCGGCCAGGAGGGATACTCCCGCGACCACCACGAGGAGCCCCAGGCCAATGGTACGGCGGCGCTCCACCAGCCACGCCGCAAGGTGCGTCGCGGTGCGCTGGAAGTTGTCCGACTGCTTGAGGTCTTTACGCTGAAAACGCTGATCTGACATGCGCGCAATTCTAGCATCGCGATTCGGGACCGTCATGCACACAGCGGCGTGACCCGTGGGGCAGGTCCCTAGGACGGATCGTTGTCGGCGGGCGCCGCCTTGATCAACTCGGGCCCTTCGATCCAGAAACTGCCGTCGGGGCCTGTTTCGCGCTTCCAGATCGGCACGCGGTCCTTCAACTCGTCGATCATGAAACGTAGTGCGGCGAAGGATTCACCGCGATGCGCCGAGGCAATCGCCAGGCCAACCGATGTCTCGCCGATCTCCAGGCGTCCGACGCGGTGTTCGACCGCAACACCCAGCAACTCCCAGGTCGTGGCGGCTTCCTCGGCGATGCGCGAGAGCGTGCGCGAAGCCATCGGACCGTAAGCTTCGTACTCGAGGTATGCCACGGGCTTGCCCGCATGGTTGTCCCGCACGGTGCCAGCGAATGTGGCGATCGATCCGGCTCCCGGGTGGGCGACCCGAGCGGCGATGCCCGCCATGTCGAGAGGCTGTTCGCCAACAGCTACGTAGATCCGTGTCTCGACACCGGTCATCGTCACCCCCCGCTGACGGGCGGAATGAAGGCCACCTCGTCTCCGTCACGCAGTGCGTCGCTCCAGGCAGCATATTCCTCGTTTACCGCCACGAGCAGGCTGGGGCGGAGGCGTGAGAGCGCCGGCGAGCGGCCCGCGAGCAGGTCATAGCAGTCGGCGGGGGTGGCTGGCGCGGACAGATCGAGCACGTCATCGGGTCGCCCATAAGCCTCCCGCGCTCGCGCAAACAGCCGCACCCGGACTTGCATGGCGTCAGCCACCGATCGCGGACATCGTACGCGCGGGCCGCACGAAGTCCTTGCTGTTGATCAGATGCCCCTCTTCTTTCGCCGCCCAGGCGCTACCGATGAGCTCCAGCAAGTCGCGATCTTCTGCGCCTGCCCGCAGCGGGGTCTTCAGGTCGATTTCATGCAAGGAAAACAGGCACGTCCTCAACTTGCCATCCGCGGTGATTCGCGCCCGGTTGCAGGCGCCGCAGAACGCTCTCGTAACGGGCGCGATGATGCCGATCTCTCCCGCCCCGTCGACGAAACGAAATCGCTCCGCGGTCTCCGCGTCGTGGGTCGGGTCCAGTGGAACGAGCGGCTGCCAGGCGTTCAAGGTTGCGCGGATCTCGGCGCCCGGGACGAGAAGGTCTCGGGACCAGAGCTCACCGGCCTCCAACGGCATGAACTCGATGAAGCGCACGACGACGCGCTCCTCCCGCGCAAACTGTCCAAAGGCGACGATCTCGTCATCGTTGAACCCCCTGAGGGGAACCACATTGACCTTGACGGTGCCCATGTCGGCATCCCGGGCAAGACGGATAGCATCGATCACCTTCTCCAGACCGCTCCGGCGCGTCAGTAGCCGGAAGCGTTCCGGACGCAGCGTGTCGAGGCTGATGTTGAGGCGGTGCAGTCCAGCGGCTCTCAGGTCTGCCAGGGCGCCGCCGAGAAAAATTCCGTTGGTCGTCATGGCGAGGTCTTTCACCCCCTCGATGGCGGCGATGCCTCGAACGAGCTCGGAGATGTCGCGTCGCAGGAGGGGTTCGCCGCCTGTGAGCCTGATCTTGCTGACCCCGGCGGCGACAAACAGCGCGGTAACGCGCTCCAGCTCCTCAAAGGTGAGCAGTTCCTCACGCGGCTGAAAGACCGGAGTTTCGTCGGGAATGCAGTACGCGCAGCGGAGGTTGCAGCGATCGGTCACCGAAAGGCGGAGATCGCCGATCGCGCGACCGAACCCATCGACCATCTGCTGTCTGCCTGCCTGGTTCGGGCTTCCCATCGACGCAGGCTAGCTTGGTACCGTGGAGCCGTCAAACACGCCCGCGCGCCTCTCGTGAAGGGCGCCTGGGGCCGTGTTAGCCTGCCGGTCATGGGTGAAAAGCTTGCTGGAACAGGTTGGCTGATCGTCGGTGCAGTGGCCGCACTGGCAACATGGTCTGGCATAGCGGATCCTGCTATTTTCCGGCTCGACGCCTTCCTGGGCGGCGGCTGGAGACGAGCCGCTGTGGGAGCCCTGGTATTCGCTGCGGGCTGTGCCCTGTACTTTCGTGCCCACTGGGCTGCGACCTTGGCCAGCCTGGCGGAGCAATCGGGCGGCCGGGCTCGCGGCCTGCGGGAGACTGCGGCCGATCTGGAACGGTCCGCGCACGTCATCGGCGACAACCTGCTGGAAGTGGAGCGGCACGTAGCCGATCGGTCAGGCCGGTTGTACCTCGATGGAGCCAAAGCACACGCCGCCAAACTGTCACAGATGGCGCAGCGTCTGCGCGGCGCTGGGTCCGGCGATGACAGGGACGAGCCTCGTGCGTGAAGATCCGATT
>JAJCXS010000211.1 GCA_029263335.1 Acidobacteriota bacterium
GCTGATGTGGAGCAGCACGAAGTTCGGACTCCATTCCCTGGCCGCCGTAGAGGATGCGGTTCTGATCGGGACCGGGGCAGAAGGCAGAGTGCTGCGTGTGGGCGCGAATGGCACGGCGGGGCTGCTCGTGGATCTGGACTCGGAGCAGATCGTCTCGATCGTCGCTCTCGACGAGGGGGCCCTCGTGGTAGGAAGCAACGGCGCCGCAGTGTACAGATTGCACTCCCAGGCACGAGACTCGGGTCGAGTGTTGACGGCGGTTCGTGACGCGGGTGCTGCCGCGACCTGGGGCGAGCTTCGTTTCGAAGCTCAGGCTGAATCCGCCGGGAGCGTGCAGTTATACGTCCGTAGCGGCAACACCGGCACGCCCGACAGTACGTGGAGCGCTTGGTCAGGGCCGTACGTGCGCAGCGGCGTGGAGGTCGACGTGCCGACGGCGCGTTTTGCTCAGATCCGAGCCGACCTTTCTCAGCCCACCGCGCGCGGACGCCTGCGTCGTCTGGAGCTGGTTTACGTGCCCCGCAATTCTCGGCCCACGGTCCGTAGCCTGCGCGCTCACCCGGCTGGCGTCGTTTACCGGGAGAACGCCAGTTTCGAGGACGGGCTGCCGTTCGCTCAGGTACCTGCGGTCGTCGCCGCCGAACTGCGAGAGCAGGAGCAAGGACAGGGTGGTTCGGGGGCCAGCGCCGGTGGCTCTTCGTTCAGGGGGCGGCCGCTATTCATCCCGGGGCGTCGGACCTTCACCTGGGACGCCAGCGACCCCGATGGGGACGCGCTTTCTCAGCGTCTCGACTTCCGCCGCGAGGGCACCCGCCGATGGAACCCCTTGCGGACCGCTGTGGACGGTGACAGCTATGTCTTTGACACCTCTCGGGTGCCTGACGGCCGCTACGAGGTGCGCCTGACGGTGAGCGATGCGGCCGATAACGCGGAGGAGGCGGTGCTGGCCGCGTCGGCGACAAGCTCGACGTTCGTCGTCGACAATACGCCGCCGAGAGTCCTCGGCCTGGAGGCGCTGGCTGAGGAGAGTTCAGGGGTCCGAATCACCGGTCGTGCGAGCGACGCAACGTCGATCGTGCTGCGAATACGCTATTCCGTGGATGGCGGTGAATGGCATACAGTATTGCCTGTGGATGGCGCGGCCGACTCCGCAACCGAATCTTTTGAGTTCGGCGCGGCCGTTGCTGGGGACGGAGGCCACACCATCGTCGTACAGGTCACGGATGGCGCGCTGAATCGGGGCGCCGGACAGGTGACAGTGCGTCGGTGACGTCGGTCACCACGGTTGCCAGGAGATCGAGCATGGGGGCCAACAGACAGCGACTCGCGGTCAGCGTCTGCTGCGGCAGTCGACGTGAGTGGATTGACGCGATGCAGGCCCTCGCCGAGCGTGTGTTCAGCCTGGCCGGGATTGGTGCGGAAGAGGCCTATTGGCCCGTTCTTGCCGTGCGCGAAGCGGTCATGAACGCTGTGCTTCACGGTAACAAGGAGCGTGAGGGCACCACCGTCGTGGTGGAATACAACGTTGACGCCGTCCGCATCGAGGTTCTTGTGCAGGATCAGGGCGAGGGCTTCGATCCGGACGCACTGGCTGATCCGCTCTCACAAGAGAATCTTCTCGCCGAGGGCGGCCGGGGTGTGTACCTGATTCGCCAGCTGATGGACGAGGTGACGTACTCGTTTCCGGCGGTCGGCGGCACAAGGGTCCGTATGATCAAGGCGGTGGCCGCCGAGGTCGAGAGCCCCATCGACGAGCCCGGCCGACAGATCTAGCAGTCCACGGGCTGCTAGAGGCCGTCTACGTAGGCGCTATCCACCAGCACGCGGCGCGGCTTGGATCCCTGGGGCGGTCCGACAATCCCCTCCGACTCCATCATGTCCATGATGCGGCCGGCGCGAGCGTACCCGAGGCTGAGTTTGCGCTGGATATTGGACACGGAGGCTTCGCCGGCGGTGACGACGACGCGCACGGCATCGGCGAAGTACTCGTCGCGGTTCCTCTCGCTGCCGGCGCCCTTGGCGGCCTCTGGCGGAGCTTTGACGACCTCTTCGGTGTAGGCCGGTCGCGCCTGGTCACGCCAGAAGCGCACGACGCCCTTTACCTCTTCTTCGTCGACATAGGCCCCGTGCACGCGACTGATGCGCGAAGTTCCTGGTGCCAGGAAGAGCATGTCGCCCTTGCCGAGCAGCGTCTCGGCTCCCTGCGTGTCGAGGATGACGCGGGAGTCGACCTTGGAAGCGACCCGGAAGCTCATACGAGCCGGCAGGTTGTTCTTGATGACGCCGGTCAGCACGTCGACCGATGGCCGCTGGGTGGCGAGGATCAGGTGAATGCCCACCGCGCGGGCCATCTGCGAAAGGCGAACGATGGCTTCTTCGACGACGTTGGAGGCCGTCATCATGAGGTCGGCAAGCTCGTCGATGACAACGACGATGTAGGGCAGAGGCTTGATCTCGCCGGCCTCGGCGTGATCAGCCAGTTCTTCACCTCCGCGCTTCAGAATGAGGTTGAATTGATCGATGTTGCGGACGCCGTACTCGGCGAGTTGTTTGTAGCGATTTTCCATCTCGCGCACCGCCCAGGCGAGCGCGTTGGCCGCGAGTTTCGGCTCCACGACGACGGGCGTGAGCAGGTGGGGAATGTCCTCATAGAGACCGAACTCCAGTCGCTTCGGATCGATGAGAACCAGTTTCACCTCGTCGGGAGTGGAGTTGTAGAGAAGGCTCAACAGCATGCTGTTGAGCGCAAAACTCTTGCCGGAACCGGTAGTCCCGGCGATCAGTAGATGGGGCATTCGCGCCAGATCCGTGATGATCGTCTCGCCGTGGATCTGCTTGCCGACGGCGAGCGCGAGCTTGGACTTGTGGTTGGCGAACTCGGCTGATTCCACGATGTCGCGAAACGCGATCGTCAATCGCTGGTTGTTGGGGACCTCGATTCCCACCGTGGCCTTGCCGGGCAGGCGGGCGATGCGAATCGACTCGGCCTTCAACGCGAGGCTGAGGTCGTCCTCCAGGTTGGTGATGCGGCTGTACTTGACGCCGGTTCCGGGACGGAACTCGAAGGTCGTCACCACGGGTCCGGGGTGTATCGCTACAACCTCCCCGGTGACGCGGAACTCGGCTGCCTTAGCGGTGATTGCCTTGGCCTTCTTCATCAACTCCTTTTGGTTGATGGCGAGGTCGTCGGGGGCGCCGTGCAGCAGGTCGTAGTCCGGCAGGGCGTACTCTCCGTCGGGGCCAGCCGGCTGTTCGAAGGGCAGCGGCTTGGGGTCGGCAAGCAACGCGGTTGGCTCGATCACCGGCGTTGCCAACTCCGGCTCCGGAATGTCAGGAAGGGGAGCGCCGGGGCGTTTGCTCGCGACCGGGACCTTGAGGGTGATGAACGGGTTCGGTGCCGCGGCCTTGCCCTTCGGCTCCGGTGCCTCTCGCTGCTCGGGCTCCGGCTTCTTCGCGGTGTACTTCTTGATCACCGCGCGGCGTTGCCTGCTCTTACGGCGTTGTTCGCGCCAGCGGGTGATGGTGGTGCGCAGGTGTCGCATGGCGAGCACGAGAGTGCCCCAGGCTGAGCGCGAGAGACGTGCGAGGGAGAGTTTGGTGACGGCCACGAGCGACAGAAGAAACGCCGTGATGGCTACCAGGGGGCCACCGAACGGGCCGAAGCTCGCGAGCAGGGCGGCACCACCCCAGGCGCCGAGCAGGCCACCCGCAGCAGCTTGATGGCCACCGAGAAGGATCGGCCCGAGTGCGTAGTGAATCAGGATGCAGCCAAAGATCAGCAGCGCCGAGCAGCCCGCGATCTTGGTGAACGCCGCCGGAATCTCGTGGCTGCGAAAGCGCATCCAGCCCATCGCAGCGCAGGCGCAGGCGATCGCCCAGGCCCCGAGTCCGAGAAGCTGAAAGCCTACGGCTGCCAGGGTGGCACCGATGCTACCGCCGAGGTTCGCTGCGGGCCGATCGGCCAGATGTACGAACAGATCACCGTCCGCAGCGTCGTAGGAGTAGAGCGACACCAGCAACAATGCTGCGGCCGCTAGCAGGATCAGGCCCAGCACCTCATCGCCGCGGCGGTGGGGGGGCGTCTTGCGTCTGGTTGTGCGTTTGCGCGCAGTTTTCCGAGCCACGTCTTGTCCTCTCGACTGACGGTGTCTCGGCCGGCTTTCGCCCCTAACGCGCGGCCTGGATCAGTAGGATTGCCGCCAGCCAGCAGTACCACGCGAAACGGTGCCACCAACCCGTACGACTCACCCGATGTACTAGCCCGATGCAGTAGTAACCGATCAGGCCTGCCGCAAGCGTAGCAAAAGCAAGATCAATCGACAAGAGCGTGGCGAGTCGATGCTGGGCAAACAGTTGCACAGCATCAAGCAGCGCTGCCCCGAAAATCGCTGGTATCGATAGCAGGAGAGAGAAGGTCACAGCTTGCGAAGCCCGCACGTTGGCCAACATGGCCGCCGTGATGGTCATGCCAGAGCGCGACACCCCGGGGAATACCGCTACGGACTGAGCCAGGCCGATCAGAACGGCGCGCCTCAGGTTCAGATCTCCGTCCGGGTGAGGGCGCAGGCGCGAGGCCATGAGCACCGCGCCGGTGAACGCCAATGCAAGGCCGATCCAGAGAAGATCGCCAAACGCAGCGCGAACAGTCTCCTGAGCGGTGAGGCCGACGGCGGCGATGGGCAGGCTACCGACCAACCCGTAGTGCCACCATTGGAGACGCCCCAGGCCGAGAAGACCGGGATCGCTCTCCGGCAGGAGCCCGATCACCGCGAGCACCAGGCGCCGGTGGTACAGGAGCACCGCCATGGCTGTGCCCAGGTGGGTGGCAAGCTCGAGCGTTACCCCCGGGGATGCCAGCGACGGGAAAAGCACCTGTACCGCTGCCAGATGTCCGCTGCTGGAGATCGGCAGAAACTCGGTGATGCCTTGAATCAGGCCGAGAAACACAGCGACCGCGATTCCAGGGTGGATCATTCCGCCGGTCCCAACAGCTCTACGAGGGCCGTCCACTCTGCTGGAGAGAGCATCTCCGCGCGCGCGTCGGGGCGGAGTCCAAGCTGGGAGAGTGCCTCCCCGACCCGCGCCTTGTTCCAGCCGGCCGCGGCGAGCGCCCGCGACAGCGTCTTGCGCCTTTGGGCGAACCCGGCGCGGACCATTCGCCGGGCGCCGGGCGGCAGGGAAGTCTCCCGCAGTGGGCGCAGGCACAAGAAGGCCGAGCGCACCTTGGGTGGTGGGCGAAACGCGCCGGGAGAGAGCCGCTTCAGGATGTCGACCTCGAACTGCCACTGCATCTGAACCGAAAGAGCGCCGTACACGCGCGATCCTTCGGCCGCCGTGATGCGGTCGGCAACCTCTTGCTGCAGCATGAAATGGGCGTCCTTCAGGCGTTCGCGGTGGGTCGCGGTCCAGCGCAGAATCGGACCGCTGAGGTTATATGGAAGATTGCCCACGAGATGGACGGGACCGCTCTGCCAGGGCAAGAGTTCCTCGTCGATCTCGCGAATGTCGGCCCGCACGACCTTCAGCTGCCGGTGGCCCAGTTCGGCTTCGAGATGGTCGGCGCACCGTGGATCGACTTCGATAGCGGTCACTTGGACTCCTCGGTCCAGGAGAGCTGCGGTCAGGAGGCCGGTTCCGGGACCGATCTCGATCGCGCGGTCACCCTCGCTCAGGTCGATCAACGCGACGAGGTCGTTGGCGAGACGTGTACTCGCTAGCCAGTGCTGCCCCAATCTCTTTGTTGCGCGGACCATCGCGCGGATTATAGGCCGCGCGGTCGGCGTCGCTATGTCACCGGTGCGTTGACACCCGGGAAGCGCCGAGTTTTCATACGGTGGCCGCTTGCGAAACTCCCATTCGCGATCGCCATCCAGGCGAGCGCAGTACCGGATATGTCATGAACGACAGGCAACCTGTGCCAGCTGCCGAGACCATGCCGAAGGGCTTTGAGCACGGCCCTGTCGAGGAGCGCTGGACGGTCGTCTGGGAGCAGCAGGAGATCGGGCGAGCCGACAACGAGTCGCAGTCGCCGCCGTTCGCGATGGTTATCCCACCGCCGAACGTGACCGGCGCGCTGCATCTCGGACACGCGTTGGACCAGACGCTGCAGGACTTGGTGGCCCGATACAAGCGCATGGCCGGCTTCGATGTGCTCTGGCTGCCCGGGACCGACCACGCCGGGATCGCCACGCAGAACGTGGTGGAGAGATCCCTGGCGGCCGAGGGCCTCGATCGCAGGACCATGGGCCGCGAGGCTTTCGTGGCCCGTGCCTGGGAATGGAAGGAAGAATACGGCGGCAGAATTCTGGAACAGATGCGGCGCCTGGGACTCTCCGTCGATTGGTCGCGGCTGCGATTCACGCTCGATCCCGACATGTCCGCCGCGGTACGGCGGGAGTTCGTCGAGCTGTACGAGCAGGGCTTGATCTACCGCGGCGAGTACATGGTCAACTGGTGTCCGCAGGACCAGACGGCGATCTCTGACCTCGAGGTCAAGCATGTCGAGGTCGACGGTAAGCTGTGGAAGATCCGCTATCCGCTCGTTCCTGCGGCGGAAGGTGGAGCCGAGTATTTGGAGGTCGAGACGACACGACCCGAGACCATGCTGGGCGACACGGCGCTGGCCGTGAGTCCGGACGACCCGCGCTACACGGAGGTTGTCGGTCGAACGGCCATCGTGCCGCTGATGGGGCGTGAGATCCCTGTCATCGCGGACGACTTCGTCGATGCCGAGTTCGGCACGGGAGTCGTCAAGGTCACTCCCGCCCACGACCCCAACGACTACGAGGCGGGGGTGCGCCACGAACTGCCGCGGGTGCAGGTGATTGGCTCTGACGGTTGCATGACCGACGCGGCCGGCGAATTCGAGGGACTCGATCGCTTCGTTGCTCGCGCCAAAGTCCTGGCTGAGCTGGAAAGCCAGTCGCTGCTGGCGGGGGAGCGGCCACATCGGCACGCGGTGGGCCACAGCGAGCGCTCGGGTGCGATCATCGAGCCGTTGATTTCCACGCAGTGGTTCGTACGCACCGCGCCGCTGGCCGAGGCCGCCATGGCGGCCGCGGAGCAAGGCGATGTGCGTTTTCACCCCGACAACCAGTTCAAGATCTTCCGCGAGTGGATGACCAACATCCGCGACTGGTGCATCTCGCGACAGCTCTGGTGGGGACACCGAATTCCGGCTTGGTACAACGACGAGACGGGCGAGATCCTGGTCAGCGAAGACGAACCCGATCCAGCCCTCGGCCTCCGGCAGGATCCCGATGTTCTCGACACGTGGTTCTCGTCCGGGCTATTCCCGTTCTCTACTCTGGGCTGGCCTGAGGAGACCAAGGATCTGGCCCGCTACTATCCGACGGGCCTGCTTGTTACCGGCTACGACATCCTGTTCTTCTGGGTGGCCCGCATGGTGATGTTGGGGATTCATTTCCGCGGCGAGGTGCCGTTTCACGACGTCTTCCTGCACGGTCTGATCCGCGATGAGCACGGCGTCAAGATGAGCAAGTCGCGTGGCAACGGTGTCGATCCGGTGGAGATGATCGACAAGTACGGGGCGGATGCCCTGCGCTTCATGCTGATCGCCACCGCAACGCCGGGCACGGACCTCATCTTTTCCGAGGAGCGAGTCGCGGGGTACCGCGCATTCGCCAACAAACTGTGGAACGCAACGCGTTTCAGCCTGATGAATCTCGGCGATGAAGAGGTGGCGCTGCAAGCGTCGGCCGACGCCGCCGACCCCACGGCTCGTTCGGTTGCGGATCGATGGATCCTGTCACGCCTGGCTGGCTTGCTGCCGCGAGTCGAGCGCAACCTGGACAAATATCGGTTCGACGAAGCGGCGCAGGATCTCTACCAGTTCATCTGGCACGAGTTCT
>JAJCXS010000212.1 GCA_029263335.1 Acidobacteriota bacterium
GCCGTAGCCACCACAGCGCAGGACGAGCAAGAGCGCATCGCTCTTGCCTGGGTCGAGGCGTTCAACGGCGGCGTCGGCGCGATGTCGGCGTTCCGCGTCGAGAACGTCGAGGCGGACAACTCGGACTGGCGCAGCACTTACGAGAGCCTCCGCGAACAGTGGGGCGACCTCGAGATCTACGGCGTCATGATCGACCAGCCGAACGAGGTCATGGTGGGCGTCTCGGCAACGAATGCGGGCCGCATGCGGTTGGTTGTCAGTTTCGACGCGACCAACAAGATCTCAGGAATTCGGACCGAGGAAAGCGGGGGCGGGGGCGGGGGCGGGGGCGGGGGCGGCAACCCGGCACCACCGCTGGAGTTGCCGGAAGACAGTGCACGGTGGGAAGAACGCATCGACCACTACCTTCGCGGTCTCGCCGAGGAGGGCGTGCTGTCGGGCTCGGTACTGCTTGCCCGCAATGGAGACGTCTGGTTCGAGAAGGCGTACGGGCTTGCTTCGCGCGAGTTCAACGTACCCAACACTCTGGCGACACGCTTCGACGTGGGCTCCTTCAACAAGGACTACACGCGGCTGGCAATCATGCAGTTGCTGCAGGGCGACCAACTCGCACTCAGCGACAAGGTGGGCGAGTACCTGCCCGAGTATCCGAACGACCGCGTGCGCAACGAGGTGAGTATCGAGCAGCTTCTCGAACACCGGTCAGGGTTGGGCGACTACTTCACTCGCGAATATCTCGAGACGCCGATGGGCAGCCTACGAAACATCGACGACTACCTCCCGATCTGGGGGCCGCTGCCACTCGAGTATGAGCCCGGCACGCGCGAGCAATACTCCAACTTGGGCTACACCGTCCTCGGCGCCATCATCGAGAGCATCACCGGTGTGAGTTATCCCGAGTATGTGGAAGAACACGTGTTCGGGCCCGCGGGGATGGTCGACACAGGCTTCTTCGCGACCGATGGCATCGAGCCCAACGTGGCGGTCGGGTATACCACCATGGACCGTGCCGGACGACCTGGCGACCGGGTGCGAAAGAACATCTACCACGAGCCCGTGGTCGGTGGCCCCTGGGGCAAGAGTTACTCGACGGCGCGCGATCTGTTCCGCTTCTTCGAGGCGCTCTTCGACGGCAAACTGATCGGCGATGACCTCAACTGGTTGCCGGCTGGCTGGGGCAGCAACATGGCGCTCGCTGGTGGCGGCCCCGGCCTGAGCGCGATCCTGTTCGTCGTCGACGACAACGCTGTCATCGTGCTGGCGAATCAGGACGAACCGGGCGCCGAGGACGTGGCCCGTCGGTTGCTGGAGGCCTTGCGCTAGTCGCCCGACCAGGAGTCACCGATGCTCGTGGTCGTTGCGCTCGTAGTGCTGCCGCAGTAGATCCTTGCCGTAGTCGTTGCCGTTGGGCGTCCGAACCACGGTGTGGATGTGGTTGCGCGTGGCGCCATCGGTGTCGAGTGCGATGCCGCCCTGGTGGTCGAACTCGATCAGGATCACCGGGCTATGAACGCGATAGTAGAAGACCGAGTCGTCGTTGGTCGCCCCCATCCATGCGAAGTACGTGCGGTCGAGATGCTCGCGCACCTCCATCATCTTGATTGCGGCATGGCCTTCGTTCATGTTGCCGACATACTCGTTAACGAGGTCGAGCAACATGGCGGTCTGGGTAGCGCTCAGGTCCGAAGCCCGAATCCCCTCGTAGCGCATTTCGAAGTTGTCGCGGAAGGCCGCCGTGTAGATGCCGCGCGGGAGAACGTCCGAGAGGATGGCAACTGACCGCTGCTCCGGGGTGAGCGTTTGCGCCAACGTCAGTGCTTTGGCTTCCTCGTGCTCGAACACTCGCGTACCAGCATATTTCCCGGACTCCGCGACGACCGGCTCCGACCCCAGGAACGTCGGCGTCATCACCACCTGATCGCCCACAACGGAGTAGTTGATGACCAGGTGATGGCCATCGAGTTGCCAGCCCCACGGTTCGAACTCCGCGGGCGTGCCCATGACGGTGAAGTGGTAGAGACCTTCGCCGTATTCGTCCCACCGCTCGGTCAGTTCGCGAACGGTCTCGTTGAGGCGCATGATGTCGCGCGCGTTGACGAAACCACGGGCGCTCAGACTCGCCCGCAACAGGTCCAGCGCTGCCGTCTCCTGCTCGGCAGTCATCTGCCAACGCGCCACTCCCTTGCGCTTGTAGCGATGGATGTTGTGCCAGTCGCGCCACTCGATACTGTCGACGTCGAACGCCGTCGCGGCGTGCTGCTGTTCATCGAGGCTATCGAGGAAGGCCAGCGCCGCGTTGACGACCGGGGCGGTGGACACGCCGGTGGCGGAGAGCTCGAACAGTCTCGACTCGACATCGCCCTGCGTGGTGATACCGAGGAAGGGCTCAGCCAACGCCTCGGCAGCACTACGCCGCTGCGCCTTGGCACCAAGAGCAGCCGTGAGCGCCGCCGCGACGACAATAATCGTCAGGTACGATGGATACTTGCGCAATCCGGCCTCCAGGGCGCCAACGTTGAATTCGTGCGCGCACCTTACTCGCGCGGCGCGCCAACTGCCAGAAACCAGCAAGAAAACTACGGTTTCCTTGCGTCGCCTCACCTGGTGAGGCATACTCGCCTCACTTGGTGAGGCAAGAAGACTTGGAGTGCATCTCGTGAGCTTATTGCAGGGGACCCTGGACATTCTGATCCTTACGGCGGTGAGCGAGCAGGCGCTTCACGGTTACGCGATCGCGCAAGAAATCGGCCGGCGGACCGCTGGCGAGATCGAAGTAGAGGACGCAGCACTCTACAAAGCGCTGCATCGACTGCAGGGGCGGTCGCTGATCGACGCTGAATGGGGCATGTCCGAATCGCGGCGACGCGCCAAGTTCTACCGGATTACACCGCAGGGTGCTGAAGTTCTGGCCTCCGAGACCAGCGCCTGGCATCGCTACGTGGATGCCGTCGCCAAGGTCATCGATCCCCGCAAGCAGCTGCCATGAAGGATCCGCGGCCGCGCGATGCGGTCGACGAGGAACTCGCTTTCCACCTCGCCCGACGTGCTGAGGAGCACGCACGCCACGGCCTGCCACCCGAAGAAGCCCATCGTCGAGCGATTCGTGCTTTTGGCGACCTCGAAGCCACCCGTAGATATTGCCGCCGACAGTCGCGCCGCACCTGGCGCCGCCGCAGGAGACGTCAGATGTTCCATGACACCATCCAAGATGTGAAGTTCGCTGTGCGCCAGATGCGGAAGAGCCCCGCCACGGCCGCCGTGATCATCCTCACGCTAGCCCTTGGCATCGGTGCCAACACCGCGATCTTCAGCCTGGTACAGGCAACGCTGCTGCGATCCACGCCAGTCGAGGATCCCGACAGCCTGGTGGCGTTATGGACGACCTGCCGACGGGGGGATCCGCGTTGCTCTTCCTCGTATCCCGACATCATCGACTACAGGGAACGCTCTTCGACGTTGAGCGACCTCGCTGCCTTTGCCGGGGTACGCGCCAGCCTCGGGGATAACGCCGGGAGTCGGATCGTCGCTGTGCAACTATCGAGTGGCAATATGTTCCCCCTCCTCGGTGTGGCGCCCACGCTGGGCCGCCTGCTGGCTCCGAGCGACGATGTGCTCGGCGGCCCATCGGTGGCGGTGTTGTCGCACGATCTGTGGCGCGACCGCTTCGCGGCCGATGCCCGGATCGTCGGCCGAACCGTCCGGCTCAACGGCATCCCGTTCGAGGTCATCGGCGTCGGGCCACGAAACTTCCGCGGAATCGCGGTGGGCGATGGTGCCGATCTCTACATTCCACTGCTGGTCGGGCCGACCCTCGAGTCGGGCTTCGTCATTGACGATTCGCGCTTCAGCGACCGCAGTTCGCGCTGGATCGACCAGCTGGTAGGACGGCTGGCCCCTGGTTCGACGCTCGCACAGGCGCGCAGCGAAATGGCCGCGATCTCGGACCATCTCGCCACCGAGGACCCGGATGCGCGCGGTCCGCGCGGCGTCACCGTCGACCGCGCGAACCGCCTGCTCTTGCCGGTTGCGAGCGAAGCCAACTTCTCGAGATTCCTGTTGCTGCTGTTGGTGGTGGTGGGACTCACCCTTCTGCTCGCGTGCGCCAATCTGGCCAATGTGCAGCTGGCGCGCGCCGCGAGTCGGCGACAAGAGCTAGCCATCCGTGCCGCAATTGGAGCGGGCCGAGGCCGGTTGATCCGACAGACGCTTACCGAGAGCCTGGTGCTTTCGCTCTTGGGCGGAGTCGCGGGCCTGGCGCTGGGACCCTTCCTGTTGCAGGCCCTGGCCGGCTACCAGCTTCCGGGACGCGTGGGAATCGCTCAACTTCAAGCGGGAATCAACGTGCCGGTGCTCCTGTTCACATTCGCCCTGGCGATGGCCACGGGCATGCTCTTCGGGCTCGGACCGGCACTCAGCAGCGGCAAGGGTCGTCTCAGCCAGTTGCTCGCCGCCGGCGCGCGCGCCAGTGCGATGCGCTCGCCATGGGTGCGCGGCGGTCTCGTGGCCGTGCAGATTGGCGTGTCGTTGATCCTCCTGGTGGGTGCCACGCTCTTCTTGCAGGCACTCCGGGCCGGTCTTGAGGCGGATCTCGGGTTTGACCGCTCCGAGGAAGTCGTGCTCGCCACCATCGACCTGTCGCTGCTGCAGTATGAAGCGGCCGAGGGCGAGACTCTGCTTCAGGCAATCGAGCAGCGCATGCGGACAACGCCTGGCGTCATCGCCGTCGGTGCCGCCAGCCGCGTTCCCCTGATGTCGGGTGGAACGGCCACCATGCTCCAGTCGGTTCTCGATTACGAGCCTGCCGCGGACGAGGAGTTACGACTCGAATACAACGTCGTCACCCCCGACTTCTTCGTAGCCCTCGGATTGCCCGTCCCATCGGGGCGCGTGTTCGAGCCACACGACACCGTCGAAGGCGGCCCCGTGCCGATGGTAATCAACCAGGACATGGCCGAGCGCTGGTGGCCAGGAAGATCCGCAGTGGGCGGAACGGTGCAGTTCTTCGGTGACGGCCCGAACGGTCAGGTCGTAGGGATCGCAGACAACACCAAGTGGGATGACGGCATGCTCACCGACGACTACCCGTTTGCGTACCTGCCGATGACCGGTAGTCGGGCGGTGGGATCGCCGATTACGTTGATGGTCAGAACGACCGCGCGTCCCGCCGACGCGATCACCGCGCTGCGACGTCACCTCCTGGAACTCGACGGCGACATGCCCATCCTGCAAGTGTCGACCTTCGCCGGGCTGCGCCGCACGGTGCTCATGCCCCAACAGATGGGGGCCACGCTGTTGGGCGCCTTCGCATTGCTCGCTCTGTTCTTGTCGGCGGTGGGCATCTACGGCGTCGTCGGTCACAGCGTGGGTCAGCGGACCCGCGAGATTGGAATCCGCATGGCGCTGGGGGCAGATCGACGCCGCATCGTCGCGATGGTCGCCCGCGGCATCTTGGCACCGGCAGTCGCAGGAGTTGCGTTCGGCGTTGGCGGCGCGCTACTGCTGTCCGGCGCGCTCCGTGCGTTTCTCTACGGCGTCAGCCCGGCCGATCCGATGTCATTCGTCATGGTGGTCGGCGTGCTGGCTACGATCACGGCGCTGGCGGCCTGGCTCCCGGCGCGGCGTGCAGCTCGCGTGGATCCCGTTCGCGCGCTGGGTCAGGATTGAACACCCGGCGTGCCATGGAGTCGAAGCCAGGCAGCCCAAAGGTCGTCGTCGGATAGCTGATTGAGGCAGACGTTATCGCTACAGCGACCGTACTCCGGCGTGTTGTGACAAAACTGGCAGGGAGCACTGCCGGTCATCACCTCGATAGCCCCTTTGCCCAACGGTCTGAACTCGGCGGGGTCGGTCGGCCCGAAGAAGACCAGCAGGGGGCAGCCCACGGCCGCAGCGATGTGGGCCGGCCCGGTATCGAGCGAGATGAGCGCTTTGAGCTCGGACAGAACAGCTGGCAACAGGTCGAGCCCGACCGTCGTGAAATCGTGGCACCGGCCGCGCAGGCCCCCTGGCAGTTGCTCGAGAACAGCTCGCACCATGCGCCGTTCGCGCGGACTGCCATGCATCACCACGGCGTCGGCGTGGTCCTCGACGAGGATACGTGTAATCAGCGCCGTCCACTGTCCGACCGTAAGCGCCTTCAGGTGTGGCCGGGGAACCAGGGGCCAGACGGCATGCGTGCGCTGACTGCCCATCTGCACACCCACGACTCGACCACCGATCGCAGCCAGTCGTGCACGGGCGCGCTGGCGTTCCGTGGGACTGATCTCGAGGACGGGATCCGGATCGTAGCCGTCCATCGAACAGCCGGCAGCGACCGCCGCCGCACGATACAGCTCCGACGAATGCGCCCGGGGCAACGGGCGATGAGGAAGCTCCGTCACCCGGCCCCCAAACAGGCCGTCGAGCCAGCGCTTGATGACCCCGCGCTCCGACTCGTAGATCAACACTTGGTCGAAGCCGGCCCGCAGCAGCTTTCGGCCGAGGGTCCGGCGATGCCCCCCGAGCAGTAACTCGCCCACACCGGATCTTCCGCGATTCGGATACGGAAGGGGATAGACCCCTTGCAGATACGACTGGTTCTCCAGCAAGGCCGGACCGAACGGGCGCGTCACCAACGACAGTTCTGTGTTCTGGGCCAATGCACGAAACAGTGGCGCGCTCAGCGTCAGGTCGCCCACGCGGTTGAAAACAACCAATAGCGTCTTTGTTTGCCGCGATTCCACCCGAGAACTGCTCCGCTGTCGTCGGTCCGATCAGCCGCCGGCCGGGGCCGAGGCATCAAGGCCGCGTACTGCAAGGGTGCGCCCAGGTGTGCGTTCGGCCGCCCGGGTGAATGCGCGATGGGCATCTTCGTGGCGGTCGAGACCAAGTAGAGCCTCGCCCAGTAGCTCGAACGATGGCTTGACGATAGCCGGCGGTCCGAACTCGAACGGCATCGAGTCTTCGAGTGCGGCCGCAGCTCTCAACAGCTCGACGCCCTCGTCACTTCGGCCATCGTGCAACGCGACCATGCCGCGCAGTTCGCCCACGTAGACCCGCTCGGTGTCATCGTCCGGCTCACCAACACCAGCCAGGAAGGCACGGGCCATGTCGGGGCTGCCTTGGTTCAGGGCGGCAAGAGCGTTGGTGAAACCGTCAATGAAGTCTGCGTGGGCCCAGGGTGCGCTCTCGCCCGAAACATCCGCCTGCCAGCGGTCAGCGAGGCTCCAATCTTGAGTATCCAGAATCTGGCGAGCCCTCATGTTGGCGAAGTAGGAACGCTCGCCCGGATTCGGATCTTCCGACATGCGCTGATGGCACAGGTCCATGAGCGCCTCGGCCTCGGCGGTCTCATCGCGCATCAGGTAGCCGTACTGCAGCCATGACGAATAGTGGCCGCACACGTTAGGCGCCATGCCGCGCTCGGCGCGCTGTCCATCCTGCACGCTGCTGGCACGAACGTTGCCGCTGACCGCATCGTCCCACAGACCCATGGCGACGAAGATGTGCGTCGTCATGTGCTGGGCGTGCGCGGCCTGGGGCGCCGTCTCGGAGTAGCGGCGAGCCGCCGGCAGCCCCAGTGGCGCGTGGACGGGGTCGTCGAAGGAGTGAATCAGGTAGTGCGCCGCGCCGGGGTGGTCCGGGTTCGCATCGAATACCGGCTGCGCAACGGCCGCGGCCCGCATGTAGGTGGCAAAGTCCCGGCTGCCTCGCTGACTACCAAGAATCGCTAGCGCGTAGAATGCGCGGGCTTCAGCGTCATCGGGGTAGGCCTCGCTCAGCCGCCGCATGGCCTCCATGTAGGCGCGGTCCTGCTCGGTCTTGTCGCCATCGGCATAGAGGATCTCGAGAGTCTGAAGGTATGCGCCCTCGCGCTCCGTGGGTGCCTTGTCGAGACGATCCTGTGCGGTGGAAGCGTATCGATCGAGCGCCTCCCGAGCGGCAACAGCGTCTTTCTGGTCCCATACCGGATGGTTGTAGGTCATCGCCTCGCCCCAGTAGGCGAGGGCGAAGTCGGGGTCGCTTGCCTGGGCCTCGCGAAAGGCTGCGGCCGCCGGTTCGTATTCGAAGCTGTGCAGCAGCAGCACGGCCCGATGGAAGGGCTCCTGTGCGGCGGCCGTACCCGAATTGGGAAACGCAAGGCTGCCGAGCCCCTCGATGCGGGTCAGACGAGCATCATCATCAGCCGGATCCGAAGCGCGCGGCGCGCAGGCCCACGAAACAGCCAGCAGCAGAACAAGCGCGACCACGCGAACGCGTGCGGACATGGAACCTCCAGGGGTGCTCGACTCGGGAACGGGGGGCCGATCTTACCCGTAGCGGTCCCGGAGCCCAAGGCTTCGTGAGTCTTTGACGGGCCGCGAGGTCGTTGATATTGTTTCATTAGACAGACTAAGGAAGTACTCTTACCGCACCGGGATCACGAGCAAGCCGCCAATCCTCTCCCCTCATCGACAAGACTCATGATGCCAAACAAGACAGCACTCGTCAGCACGATCGTCGCGCTCGCACTCGGATTTCAGGTCCAGTCAGCGTCCGCGGTGTCCGCCACCGGGCGCCGTATAGGCGACACCACCGCGTTCATCAACGTCCACGTCATCAGTATGAACCCGGACCAGAAGAAGGCTCCGGTGAAGCGACAGACCGTCATCGTCCAGGACGGCCGCATCGTGGAAATCGGTAAGACGAAGAAGGTGGACGTTCCGGATGGTGCCAAGGTCATCAACGGCAAGGGCAAGCTCTACGTCCTGCCCGGACTCGTGGACATGCATGTGCACAACGGCGACGTGCCCGGCCTGCCGGAAGATCTGACACCCGAAGACATCTACACGTTGTACTTCGCCAACGGCATCACGACGGTCTTCGACATGGCCGGCTTCAAGCAGGCGTTCCGGTGGAAGCGCGATATCGATCGCGGCAAGGTGCTCGGCCCCAACTTCAACTTCACGAGTCCGCTGATTGACGAGAGAGATTACGCCAGCCTGGCGCAACTCGAGGCCACCATCAGGAAGTGGGTGAAGAGCGGCTACCCGTACATCAAGTCGCACACCATCTCGACGCCAGCGATGCTGACGGCCATTCACGACCTCGCCGGGAAGCTCGGCGTGCCGGTGGTTGGCCACGCGCTGCGACCGGGTTCGCCGATTCAAGCGACCCTGGCTCATAAACCGCTCATGATCGCCCACATCGAGGAAATCCTGAGCACCAGCGTCACCTCCGAGATCGACTACGAGGGTCAGCTGGAAACCCCACTGCGCGATGTTGCCGAAAGCCGCGTATGGGTGACGACCACCAATACCGTCTACGAGATCATCGCCAACACGGTGGACGACGCCTCGTTCGCACGGCTGCTCAACCGGCCGGAGATGAGGTACCTCCCACCGACCGTGCGGCAGTTATGGGAGTTCCAGAACAAGTTTCGCGACCCTACTTTCGGGGGCAATCGAGACTTCTGGATGACTCTACTCAGCGTCGAGTCGTATATCGCGAACCGTCTCAGTGAACTCGGTTCGCTGGACCGGCTGCTTCTCGGCTCCGATGCCGGAGGCCCGGAGCTGGTGTTGCCAGGCTTCTCCATCCACGATGAGCTCCGCTTGCTGGTCACGGCCGGACTTTCTCCTTGGGAGGCCATCCGGACCGGCACCTACAACCCCGCCGTGTTCTTCGATGCGCTGGAGGAGGGCGGGACTGTTGAAGTGGGAAAGCGCGCCGATCTCCTCTTCGTCAAGGGGAACCCGCTGAAGAAGATCGGTCGACTGGCGAAGCCGGCCGGGCTCATGGTCAACGGGGTCTGGCTGTCCGCGGACGATCTCGCCGATCGGCTCGAGGCGCTCGCCGACAAATGGGCTAGCTAGTCAGTCGCAGGGCCTGACGGCGCGAGCGCGTGCGGGTAGCCGCCACGCGAGCAGCGCCTCCTCCGAGATCAGCGTGCTAGGCGTTCGAGTCGTTTATCTCGTATACTAGGTATATACCTAGTATACGAGCCAACCAATCGCGACGTTCCCGCGTCTGACTATCTGTACGTCAGCAACCCACGAGTGCGCACGATGACCAAGCTTCGATTGACCTTTACGACCGGCGTGGTCCTGCAGTCCATTTCCCAAGGCCATCGCTATGGATTCGACATCATGGATGTCTCCGGATTGCCCGACGGCACGGTCTACCCGGCCCTTCGCCGGCTCGAGGACGCCGGCATGCTGCAGTCCGAATGGGAATCGGCAGAGGAGGCCAGCAAGCGGCCGCCACGTTGCTACTACGGTCTGACCCCGGCCGGCGAGGAAATGCTCGCCGCCGCACAGTCCAGGTTCAGGGCGCTGGCGGGAGCCATCGCTGAGCCGGATGTAGAGGCCGGATAGATGACGACATCGAATACCCTCCGTTCCGGACCGGCGACACGGGCGCCGTCCGCAATCGTCCTGCGCGCATGTCTTCTGGTCGTCCGCGCCTCATCCTGGCTGGTGCCCGCGCGCGAACGTGATCGCTTCCGTCGACAGTGGTGCGGCGAGCTGAGCTTCGCTGTGCAGCAGCCGGCGGTCTCCAGGCTGGCTTTCATGCGCCGCTCGATGCTGGCCCTTCGCGACGCTGTAACGCTGCGAGCCCGGCGCACAAGAGGTGAGGGTCCAGCCGGAGCGCCGCCCCCCGGAGGACCTCGGCCTCGTCGGTTGGAAGAACTACTGCAAGATCTGCGCTTCGGGCAGCGCTCTCTGCGCAACTCGCCGGGCTTCACGGCGGTCGCGATCATGACCACGGCGCTGGGAATCGGTGCAACGACGACAATCTTCAGCCTCGTCGACGGCATCCTGCTCAGACCGCTGCCCTATCCCGAGCCGGAGCGACTTGTTGTGGTGTGGCCCGAGATGCATTTCTCCAGCGCGCTGATCGACCGCATCGCGCCGAGTCTCGAGTCGTATGGCGCTTTCGCCGGGTACAGCACCAGCTGGGAGCAGACCTGGCTGACCGACGACGGCGCGGAGCGCCTGCGCGGGCCCATGGCGACCGCTGGCTTCTTCGACGTTCTCGGAGTCCCGATGACGCTCGGCCGCGGCCTTGGCGCGGGCGACGACGCCCCCGGGGCGACCAATATCGTGTTGAGCGAGCGCTTCTGGAGGGAGCGGTTCGATGCCGGGCCCGACGTCATTGGCACTGCGATGCGCATCAACGGACGGGAGCACACCGTCGTCGGAGTAGGCGGTCCATCGCTGGCCGCATTCCCCCCCGCCGCGGACATCGTGATGCCGTGGATTCTCGATCCCGCCGCGCCCGATTACCAATCGCAGGAGTTGAAGCTCGTGGCTCGTCTGCGGGAGGGAGTCGGGCGTGAAGCCGCGCTGAGCGAATTGCGGGTCTTCGTGGATGCACTGAAGACCGAGTTCGAGCTGCCCGCTGACTTTGGCAACGACGCCGAGATCATGCCGCTGCGGACGTACCTGGTGGGAGAGAGCCGCCCGATGCTGCTACTGCTCTTCGGGGCCGTCGGGCTGATCTTGCTGATCTCCAGTGCCAATGTTGCCAATCTACTGCTTGCGCGTGCCCTGACGCGCCAACGAGAGGTCGCCGTACGCGTCGCACTCGGCGCTGGCAGCGGACGACTGGCACGACAGATCCTGACGGAAAGTTCGTTGCTCGGGCTACTCGGCGCGGTTCCGGGAACAGTGTTCTCGATATTCGGCCTCAGAGCCGTGATCTCGCTGTTGCCGGGCGACACGCCGCGCCTGAGCAGCGTTGCCATCGACGGGACCGCGCTCGCGTTCTCCATCGCGATTGCTCTATTGACCGGGTGTGCCGTCGGCGTTATCCCCGCCCTGCAGGCGGCACGCTCCGACATTCGCGAGACGCTGACGTCCGGTGGGCGCACTGGCAGTGATAGTGCCGGGCGGCAACGCCTGCGACGTCTGGTGGTCCTCTCGGAGATTGCGCTCGCCGTCACCCTGGTGGCCGGCGCTGGACTTCTCGTCAAGAGCTTCTTGAGGCTCACCGACGTGGATCCTGGATTTCAACCCGCTGGACTTGTCACCTTCAACATCGACCCCGCCAAGGAAACGCTCAGTTCGGCATCCGAGGCCCGCCAGTACTACCGGCGACTGCAGGAAAGGCTCGATGCGATTGCCGGAGTCGACGAGGCAGCATCGGTCTGGAAGGTAGCCTTCAGCGAGGACGGCGGGCTCAACGGCCTCTGGCGGCCGGATCGGCCGCTCGAGCCCGGTGAACGCAGTGAACTCGTCCGCTGGCGGCCGGTGACCGCCAACTACTTCTCTACCGCCGGGCTACGGCTACAGCGCGGCCGGCTGTTCGACGATAGCGACGAGGATGGCGAACCAGTCAGCGTGATCTCACAGGCCGCGGCCGACGCTCTCTTCGCCGGCGAAGACCCCCTCGGCAAACAGATTCTCACGACCATGGAGAACGAGGTGCCCTTGCGTGTGGTCGGCGTCGTCGAGGATCTCAAGCTGGCGGGCCTCGATCGCGCCGGGCCAGCGGTCGCCTACAGGCCGTACAATCAACTCGACGAGGTACTGACGACGTATGGCTGGTACACACGGTGGATGGTGCTGCGTACCGCGAGTTCAGCAGCGCCGAATCTGGCCTCGACGATCCGCAATGCGGTGCGCTCGGAGGATCCCACCGCGTTGTTCGCTGACTACGTGGCCATGCCAACCGCGATCAGCAATTCGCTCGCGGCTCGCCGCGCCACGATGACACTCCTCACGGTGTTCGCCTTCTCGGCGGTCACCCTGGGTGCCATCGGAATCTACGGAGTGATGGCCTACGCGGTGCGGCAACGAGCCCGCGAGATCAGTATCCGAGTGGCGTTGGGTGCAACGCAACGGCGCGTGATTCGCGACGTGGTCAGCGATTCACTCCGGGTCGGCGTCGGGGGTGTAGTACTCGGATTTCTCCTCACGCTCGGCACGGCTCGCTGGGTACGCGAGTTCCTGTTCGAGGTCGACATCTTTGATCCGGCTGTCTTGGCTATCGCGGCCGGCTCCGCTCTCCTCGTTGCGGTAACCGCATCGCTGCTACCGGCGTGGCGTGCAGCCCAGGCCGACCCGGCTACGACACTCGGGAGCGACGAGTAGAAGTCATCTCGAGAAGGTCAGGAGACGCCGCAGCGACCAAACTCCGCCGTCAGAATCGGTCCAGACCGGACATGCGGCGTGAGCGTGACTTGCTTCTATATATGTAATTCGAATATATTCGATTTGCTTTTCAAGAAGGAGTTTCGCGTGCCCAACCTACAAGATCTGATTCCGCTGAGGCCTGTTGACCTGCAAATCCTGCTCGTGCTCGCCAACGCCAACCTGCACG
>JAJCXS010000213.1 GCA_029263335.1 Acidobacteriota bacterium
ACGAACGCACTCTTGAGCGTCAGAAACTTGTGCGACTGCGCAACCCGGCGATAGCGCTTGGTCACGCCGGCAATGACGATAGCGGGCTTGGTGGCCACGTCAGACCTCTTCCACGAACGAATCGCGCAAGCGATCGAAGAAGTAGTAACCGAGCACGAAGGTCAGGAGCGCGACGATGGCGGTCACGCCGAAGCGGCGCCAGTGCAGCATCTCGCCGGTGAACATGCTGGTGTGGTAGGCCTCGATGATGTGGGTCATCGGATTGAGCTGGAGCAGAAAGGGACCCCACTCCCCTGGCTTCGTCTCGTCGAGGTGAGTGTAGCTATAGATCACCGGCGAGCCGAAGAACCACAGTGTCAGAATGTTCGCCAGTAGGTCCTTCACGTCGCGATAGTGCACCGTGAGGGCAGCCAACAACCACGCCAGACCCAGGGTGAACAACCCCTGCACCACGATCACCAGCGGCAGCCACAACAAGTGCAGCGAGATGCTCTCAGGCTTGAACCACAACCAGAACACCGCGTAGATCGGCAGGCCGAGCAGGAAGTTCACGCCGTTGTGCAGGACGCTCACGGTAGGGAGGACCTCGGCAGGGAAGATGATCTTCTTGATCAGGTTGCCACCCATCAGCAGCGAGTTGGCCGACTCGGCCAGCGCTGAGGAGAACCAGGTCCACGGCAACAGGCCGCAGAACAGGAACAAGGCGTAGGGGTCAGCGCCTTCGCCGCGGAAGGGGTCGATGACGTACGTGAAGACGAACGTGTAGACGCCCAGCAGCATCAGGGGGTGGATGAACGTCCACAGGAATCCGAGCACGGAGCCACGATAGCGAGCCGTGAGCTCACGCTGTACGAGGGTCCGGATCAGCAGCCGATGCTGCAGCAGGCGACTCAGCGAGTGCCACATCGGCTTAGCGGCCTGTGGCCAAGGGTGCCGCTACTCGAGCCGGACGGCAGCACCGTCCTGGATGGCGTACATCGTGTGGAACTTCCGCACGTCGCCCTTGTCGTCGAAGGCAGTGACTCCGGCCAGGCCTTCATACGGGTTCATGCTATTGAGGTAGAACCTCAGTTCATGCCCATCCAGCCCGGCCTGACTGATCGCCAGCGCAATCATCTGCACCGCGTCGTAGCCGTGCGCGGCGTACACATCCGGCGTCATGCCGTACTTGGCCTGATAGTCGGCAACGAACTTGCGCACGTTGTCTGCGTCGCTATCGAGCTCGAACGGCGCCTGCGGAAAGGCCAGGCCTTCCACCGCGTCGCCGCCGGCGGCGACCAGATCAGCGGGTAGCACGGCACCGGTCCCGAACAGCGCGGCGTCGCTGCCAGCATCGCGGATCGCGCGAGCCACCAGAGCGGTGTCAGCGGAATAACCGGCGATGTAGATGGCCGGCGGATCCTCGGCCAGAAGCCGCTGCACCTGCGTAGCAATGTCTTCCGGGGTAGCGTTGGCGGGGTAGCTTCCCTGCCCCAGAGCACGCCCTCCCAGCAAGCGGAACCTCTGGATGAACGAGTTCTTCTGGCCGAGACCGAACTCGCTCTGCTGCGCGATCACTGCCGCTTCCGGGACATGCGCCACGTTGAACACATGATCGGCGGTGTTGAGCGCTTCGAGGTCGTCGCTGGGGAAGTTTCGGTAGATGAAGTCGCCGGCATCGCTGAGCGTCGGGGTCGAACTGGCAGGCGACATCAACAGGACCTCGGCTTCCTGAAACACCGGAGCAACAGCGAGGGTCACATCGCTGACGTCGGCGCCGATCGCGGCGGTCACACCCTCGGCGAGCAGCTCGTGCGCCGCCTGCAATCCTGTCGCCGGCTGGCTACGGGCATCGCGGACCAGCAAGGTCAGCGGTTTCTGGCCGACCTCGAAGACGTCGACGCCGCCGGCCGCATTGATATCTTCAACCGCCATCTCGATGCCGCGCTGAATCGACTGCCCGTAGGGCGAACCGGCTCCTTGCAGCGAAAGAATCGCGCCGAGCTTCACGTCGGCGCTCTGGGCGCCGCCGCAGGCAACGATCCCGAGCGTGACGGTGGCTACTACAGCTGAACTTACTGCTCGCCTCATTGGGTCCTCCCTCTACTCAGTACCGTCGGCGTCCGCGCCCGGAATCGGCATTTCGGTCGTTACGATCGGCTGATAAGTGGGCTTGATACCGCGTGCCTTGGCCACACGCAACCGGACGAGCGATTTCTCCACGGCAATCGAGGCCCGTCCGACGTCCACGCCTTCCGCCGGTTGGGCCAGTCGCGCCTCGGCGCGCTGCAACGCCGCCTCGGCACGAGCGACATCGATCATGGCCGCGTCTTCCGCCGTCTGGGCGAGCACATTGACCTGATCCTGGCTGACCTCGGCGAAGCCACCGGCCACTGCGAGAGTCTCTTCAGCGCCGTCGGTCGTTCGATAACGAAGCTCGCCCACGCCCAGGGCAGTCATGTAGCGCGCGTGTCGCGGCAGGATGCCGAACTCGCCGTCCAGGCCCGGAGCGGTCAGCTCGACCACCTGGGCGTCGACGATCTTGCCGACCGGCGTAACGACGTTGAGTAGCAAGGTGTCAGCCATGATCGCGATCGGCCTAGGCCGCCTCCTGCTCCGCCTTCAACTTGGCGCCCTTCTCGACGGCTTCGTCGATGGTACCGACCATGTAGAAAGCCTCTTCGGGCAGGTCGTCGTGCTGACCCGCAAGGATTTCCTTGAAACCGCGCACGGTCTCCTCGAGCGGCACGTAGACACCCGCGTTGCCGGTGAAGACCTCGGCAACGTGGAATGGCTGCGACAGGAACCGCTGCAGGCGACGGGCCCGCGCGACCGTCAAGCGCTGCTCTTCGGACAGTTCGTCCATACCCAGAATCGCGATGATGTCCAGCAGGTCGCGATACTGCTGCAGCATCAGCTTCACCTCGCTGGCAACGTCATAGTGCTCCCGGCCGAGGACCTGCGGATCGACGAGCTGCGAGTTGGAGTCGAGAGGATCGACCGCGGGGTAGATGCCAATCTCAGTCAGCGCGCGCGACAGCGTCACGCTGGCGTCGAGATGGGCGAACGTGGTGGCCGGAGCCGGGTCGGTCAGATCGTCGGCTGGCACGTAGATCGCCTGAACCGACGTGATTGATCCGGTCTTGGTAGCGGTGATGCGCTCCTGCAATTCGCCCAGCTCGGTGGCCAGCGTCGGCTGGTAACCAACAGCGCTAGGCATACGGCCAAGCAGTGCCGAAACCTCGGAGCCCGCCTGCGTGAAGCGGAAGATGTTGTCGACGAACAGCAGCGTGTCCTTACCCTGGTCGCGGAAGTACTCGGCCACGGTGACGCCGGTCAGGGCGACGCGCAGGCGCGCTCCCGGAGGCTCGGTCATCTGCCCGAAGATCAACGAGGTGTTGCCGATGACGCCGGCTTCCTTCATCTCGCGAAAGAGGTCGTTGCCTTCGCGCGTGCGCTCGCCGACGCCAGCGAACACGGAGTAACCACCGTGCTGTTTGGCGACGTTGTTGATCAGCTCCTGAATGAACACCGTCTTGCCGACGCCCGCACCACCGAAGAAGCCAATCTTCCCGCCGCGCTTGAACGGCACCAGCAAGTCGATGACCTTGATGCCGGTTTCGAACTGCTGCGTCTCGGTCAGTTGTTCGTCGAAGGTGGGCGCGTGGCGATGGATGGGCCAGCGCTCCTCGGCCTCCACCGGTCCAGCGTTGTCGATGGGGTCGCCAACGACGTTGATGATGCGTCCGAGGGTGGCATCGCCAACCGGCGTGGTAATCGGGCCGCCGGTGTCGATCACCTCCATGCCGCGGATCAGACCGTCGGTCGTGGACATGGCGACACCGCGAACACGGTTCTCGCCAAGGTGCTGGGCCACCTCGACAATGAGATCGATCTTCTCGCTCGAAAGCCCGGCGTCGTCCTTGATGTGCAACGCCTGATAGATCGGAGGTAGATGTCCCTCCGGAAACTCGACATCGACTGCGGGGCCGACGATCGCGACGACCTTCCCGTTGACGTTCTCGCTCATAGCTAGTTCTCCTGTTGGCCGGTCGCTCAGCTGAGCGCCGCGGCGCCGCCGACCACCTCGAGTATTTCGTTGGTGATCGCTTCTTGGCGAAGCTTGTTCATGGTCAATGTCAGATCGTCGATCAACTCTTCAGCGTTCTTCGTGGCGCTGTCCATAGCGGCCATGCGCGCGGCGTGTTCGGCGGCGCTGGATTCCAGCAGCGCCTGGAAAACCTGGGCCTCGGCGAATCGCGGTAGCAGTTCGTTGATGATCGCCTGGCCGCTGGGCTCGTAGATGTAGTCGATGATCTCTGTGGGCGTGCCAGGATCGAAGCTGGCAGCTTCGGCCATGGACTCGCCGAGTGCTGTCGCGGTCGTGCCGACGGCGCCGAACCCCGCGTGCTCGCTGCCGGCCACCTGCGCCTCGGCGTAGGCTCGGGCCGCTTGACGGAAGGTCGCACCCTCCACGCCGCCGAAGGGCAGCTCGCGAATCGGCAACAGCGGCTCCACGACGAGATTCTGGCGCAGGGCCGAGACGAATTCGTTGTAGATCAGATAGACCGCGTCGGTCTCTTTGTTTTCGTACAACTCGATCAGATAGCGCGCCACGGCCGCGGCTCGCGGGTAGCTCAGGTTCTTGAGCAGGTCGTCGTCAGCTTTGTCGACCTGAATCGATCCGCGGCGGAAATGATCCCAGCCTTTCCGACCGGCCGCCACGACATGCGTCTCCGTGTCAGACCAGGTCTCCAGCGCCCGCGTGGCGTAACGAATCACGTTCGTGTTGAAGGCGCCGCAGAGGCCGCGATCGGATGTGATCACCACCGCCGTGATGCGCTTTACGTCGCGCACCTCCAGCAAGGGGTGGGTCACGTTCTGCTCGCTGTTGGCAGCCAGCTCCCCGAGCACATCCCACATTTTTTCGCTGTACGGCCGCGCCGCGAGCATGGAGTCTTGCGCTCGGCGCAACTTGGCGCCCGCCACGAGCTTCATCGCTCGCGTGATCTGGCGCATGTTCTTCACCGACCGCACACGGCGACGGAGTTCGAGCAGAGTGGCCATTGTCTAGACCGCCGCCTCGGCCGGTTCAGAGGTGCTGGCGACGAATGTCGGCAGGAACGCCTCGACGTTCGACTTGATGCGGGCGACCAGCTCGTCGTCGAGCTTGCCGGCCGCCTCGATCGCGCCCCAGAGTTCTGCGTCGTTGACGTCGATGTACTCGTACAGCCCGAGTTCGAAAGGCCGCACCTGTTCCACCTCGAGATCGTCGAAGTAGCCGTTGCCGCCGGCCCAGATGATCGTGATCTGCTTGGCCACGCGCAGCGGCTGATACTGATCCTGTTTGAGAATCTCGGTCAATCGAGCACCGCGCGCCAGCTGGCGCTGGGTGGCCTTGTCGAGATCGGAACCGAACTGCGCGAAGGCAGCAAGCTCACGGTATTGGGCCAGCTCCAGGCGGAGCGAACCGGCCACCTGCTTCATGCCCTTGATCTGTGCCGCGCCGCCAACACGCGAAACCGACAACCCGGCGTTCACCGCTGGGCGGATGTTCTTGTGGAACAACTCGGTCTCGAGAAAGATCTGGCCGTCGGTAATCGAAATAACGTTGGTCGGAATGTAGGCGGAAACGTCACCGGCCTTGGTCTCGATCACCGGTAGCGCCGTCAGGCTGCCACCGCCCTCTTCATCGGACATCTTGGCGGCGCGCTCTAGCAACCTCGAGTGCAGATAGAAGACGTCGCCGGGGAAGGCCTCGCGTCCCGGCGGCCGGCGCAGCAACAGCGACATTTCACGATACGCATCTGCGTGCTTGGAAAGATCGTCGTAGATGACCAAGGCGTGCTCGCCCCGGTCGCGGAAGAACTCGCCCATCGCACAGCCGGCGTACGGCGCCATCCACTGCAACGGCGCTGGCGTCGATGCCGACGCGTTGACCACGATCGTGTAGTCCATAGCGTCGTTGTCTGTGAGCTTCTGCACCACCTGGGCAACGGTCGATTCCTTCTGGCCAATGGCGACGTAGATGCAGATCACGTCTTGGCCCTTCTGGTTGATGATCGTGTCAACCGCAACGGCCGTCTTGCCGGTCTGGCGGTCGCCGATGATCAACTCGCGCTGGCCACGACCGATCGGGATCATCGAGTCGATCGACTTGATGCCGGTCTGCAGCGGCTCTTCGACGCCCTGCCTTTCGATGATGCCGGGAGCGATGCGCTCCATCGGCAAACGCTCGCTGGTTTCGACGGCACCCTTGCCATCCAGCGGCGCGCCGAGCGGATCGACAACGCGGCCGATCTGCTCACGTCCCACAGGCAACTCGACGACGCGGCCCGTCCGCTTCACCGTGTCGCCTTCCCTGACCAGCGTGGTGTCGCCCAGCAGCACCGCGCCGACGCTGTCTTCGTCGAGGTTCAGGGCGATGCCGTACACACCGTTGGGGAACTCGAGGAGTTCCTGCGACATGCAATTTCCGAGGCCGTGAACCCGCGCGATGCCATCGCCGACAGCAATGGCGGTGCCCACTTCCTGGACATCGATCTCGGCCTCATAGCCGGCGATCTGTCGTTGAATAATGCTCGAGATTTCTTCGGCTTTGATACCCATGGTTTTCTCGCTTCGAGCTCAGTTGGCGGTGATCCGCTCGCGCATCTGCTCCAACTGGTGGCGCAGGCTGCCGTCATAGACGACATCCCCGATGCGGGTGGTCAGACCGCCGAGCAAGTCGGGATCGGTCTTTACGTTGAGGCGTACGACGCGGCCGGAGGCGCGCGCCAGCTTTTCCTGAAGATCTTGAACAGCCGTTTCGTCGAGCGGCTGGGGAGACGTGATTTCGGCGTTCACCACGCCCATGTGTTCGTCGGCCATGGCGGAGAAAAGAGCGACGGTCTGGCGCAGGCGGTCGAGACGCTCGTTTTGCCCCAGTACCTGTAGGAATCGTTTGGCCGTTGCGCTGACGCCGAGGGTCTCGGCGATCTCGATCAATACCGCTGTCTTCTTTTCCGCCTCGATCGCGGGATTGAGCAGAAGTTGTTCGAGGCCCGAGTGCCCATCCACCGCCGCGGCCAGCTCGCCGAGGTTCTCGACCAGGGCCTCGAGCGGCTCACCGTTGTCGAGTGCGGCGCCGAGTAGGCCCTTTGCGTACCGCCGCGCGATTGCTTCGTTGGTCATGGTCTTTCCAGATAGGTCCGGTTCAGGACACGCTCTCGCCGAGGCGATCGAGGTACGCGCGGACCAGGCGTTGCTGGTCGTCTCCGCTGAAGTTCTTTCTCACCAGATCGGTCGCGATACCCACCGCCAGGTGTGCGATGTGCGACTGCAGGTCGCGCTCGGCGCGCGACACTTCCGACCTCATGTCGCGGCTGGCACCGGAGCGAATCGCCTCCGCTTGCGCGCCAGCTTCCTCGATCA
>JAJCXS010000214.1 GCA_029263335.1 Acidobacteriota bacterium
CCCTGGCTCTTGCGCAGCGATTCCGGTGGGTAACCGTAGTTGCGTGTACCCAGGCGCTGGCCAATGTCGCCCTTGCCCATGACGTCCTTGCGCCACGCCTGCATCATGTCGACGAATTGATCCTCGTCCTCCAGCGCCAGCTGGGCGTAGAGCGCGGCACAGTAGCTGGCGAAGCCCTCCGACAGCCACACGTCGTGATAGCTGTCCCAGTTCACCGAGTTGCCCCACCACTGGTGTGAAAGCTCATGCGAGCGGAACATCTCGGCCTCGCCCGTGTGCATGCCCGAGAAGGTCGTGTAGGGCATGAGCAGAAAGCCCTGGAAGGCCCAGGCACCGGTCGCCGGGGTCTCGGCGATCACGAGCTGGCTGAAGGGCGCCGGGCCGAAGTAGTCGGTAAACAGTTCCAGGGCGCCGCGCAAGTCGGCGATGGTCTCGTCGCGGCGGCCGGGATTGAAACCGGTGGAGTAGGGCGAGGCGTAGATCGTGATCCGCGGCTCGTCGGCGACCTCATGTACGTAGGGATCGAGTTTGCCGTAGTGGAACGACATGCCGATGGTGGGAACGGCGATCGTCCGTTCCATGATCCGCTTGCCGTCGATGACTTCGTCGCGGACGATCTCGCCGCCGCTGGCGACCCGGTGCTGATCGGGTGTACGGAAGGTGGTGTGGAAGCGAGAACGAAGCGTCTGCGGATGCTGCGGGTACCAGGCGGCCTGATCACGCACCAGGTACTGGCGGTTGGCCAGTTTCTGGATGATCTCGCCTCGGTAGCGCACATGCAGGCGGATGGTCTCGCCGGCCTCCAGTGCGCGAGGCAGCTGCACGATCACCTGCGAGTCCCACATGTCCTCACGCATTCCGCCGCCGAGTTCCTCCTGCACATACGGCGCTGGCGTGCCGACGATCGCGGCCACCTCGCCGGCACGTGCCGACACCAGGGCCGGTGGCCATACGGCCGTATCCTCCGACCAGCGGACGTCGATCACCTCGAGCACCGGCGAGATGTTGAACCGGGTGGCCCGTGTGTCGCGCAGTGCGGTGAGTCTCAGCGTGGCAAGGCCCTCGATATCGTCCTCGTCATCCAGGGCCAGGTCGACCGCCACCTCGGGCACCTCGAAGTCGGGCGTCCACTGCTCTTGCACCCGGAGAGTGCCGATGCGATCGCTTCGCCGTTGCTGCCCCGTCGTGGCGTAATCGCGTTCGAGATGAAACACCGACCAGACGTCGTGTTGCCGGTCCCGTCCGTGCGATTTGTAGATGCGGATTTCCTCGCGTTCTCGCGGATCGATGGTGATCGCGAACCAGCCCTTGGCCTCGATATCGGCTGCGAAGAACCTCGGTCCGGGCCGCTCCCGGTCGACAAGATCGAGCAGCACGCGGCTGTCGAGGTTCAGCGCCCGATCTTGGCGGAACTTCTTGTGACGTTCTCGATACTGCTTGCGGGCCTCGCCCAGGTTGGCACGGCCTCCAGCCACGGCCAGTCGCGCCAGCGTTGCGCCCGACTCATCGGCAAAGCGCAGCACCACGCGCTTGAATTCGAGGTCGATGGCCGAGGTGTCGAGATACTTCTCGAGCTGCTGTCGCTCCACCGCGTGGGGTGGCGTTACCCGCACACGTCCCTTGCCGAGAATCACGGCGCCCGTGTGGATTCCAACGACCGGGTCGGTCAGGTAGAGCTGGGCGTCGGCGAATTGAAACTCGACGCGGTCCTGCTGGTAGACGACGTCGCGCAGGGTTCCCGCGTGGGTCAGGTCTACGTCTCGCAGTTCGGCATACAGCTCGGGCGTGTCCGGCGCGAGGGCGCTGGCAGCGCGAACGACGGAGCTGGCACCTGTTGCCGTGCATAGCACCAGCAGCAGCAAGGTGATGGGCGCGGCGCGGAATTGACCGCAGAGTGTTCGAATCACGGGTGACGCGGGGGGATGGTCATCGATACGAACACCATAGCAGGCCACGGTCGACGTCCGACTCTCAGCGAGTGACCTCCTGGTGGCAGAACTCCACGGCGCGGTGCTCTGCCCAGAATCGATCCGAATCGGTGCCGGGCTGGCCCCAGAATCCGGTGTGACCTCCGTGCTGCGTCGCCAGCAGCGATAGGGCCGGGTTGGCGAGGAGCGTCGCATCGCGATACGCCGCGAAGGGAACGAAGGGGTCGTCGACCGCCTGGATCAGCAGCGTCGGCACACGGATGTTGCCGATGAGGGGCAGCGCGCTGCTGCGGCGATAGTAGTCCTCGGCCGACTCAAAACCGCAAAGCGGGGCGACGAGGCGCCCGTCGAACTCGCGGATCGACTCGACGTCGCTCAGGTCAAGACCGCCGTATTCGCCGCGCCCCTCGCGTTGGCGCCGGCCAACGATGCTCTTCAAGCGAGCCACGAAGTAACGCCGAAACATCCAGTTGCCCGCGGCATCGATCGCCGTGCATGCCGCGCTCAGGTCAATGGGAACCGAGATGGTCGCCGCGGCAGCCAGCTCCGGCCGCGGCTGATCGGCCATCTCCCCGAGTGCCTTGAGCGTGATGTTGCCGCCGAGCGAGTAGCCAATGAGCGCCACCGCGCGCCCCGGCGCCTGGTCGACGACATGATCCAGAATCGTGTTGATGTCCTCGGAGCGTCCCGCGTGCCCGACCCCAACGCTGGGGGTCTCGCCCAATGCGTTGCGTAGGTCGGCTCTTACGGTCGCGAAACCGGCTGCGAGTCCTTTGTCCGCCAGGCCGAGCACCTGCGCGGATTGCGCGCAGCCGGTGAGCCCGTGCAGAAGCACGAGAACGGGCGCGTTCGCTCTGCGCCCTTCATCCCAGTGGACCCTGATGTGGTCGCCGTCCGGCGTTGGCAGAACCACCGGTCGCGACCTCGCGTGCAGGCTCCGGAGAACGTTCGAGCGGGGCGCGTAGTTCGCCCAGAGCGTTTGTCCCATGCCCCCTCGCGGCCAGACGGGGGGATGAAATTCTGGAGCTGCTGCCATTCGAGAGCCACGGCGATGAGAACAGGCGTGTGGACGGGTTACGATCGAGGCGAAGCGGCGCCGGGTGGGCCGGCCGGCGCGGATCTCCACCCGGATCGAGGAACGATATGCGAGTCCAGTATTTCCCGCGAACCGCCGTCTTCGTTGCCGCGACCGGTGTGGTTGCTGCTGCGGCCGCGGGACAGACGCTCCCAGCGGTGGCGGCATTCGACGAGACGCGAGCGTTCGCCGATGTCGAGGCCATGGTCGAGCTCGGGCCGCGGCCCTTCGGCAGCGACGCCCTGGAGGCCAATCGCCACTACATCGACGAGCAGCTGCGCGCCGTGGGCTTGGTACCGCGGCGGGACGAATTCATCGCCGCCACGCCGATCGGCGATGTGGAGATGGCCAACATCATCGTCCGAGTCGCACCGCGCGCCGGCGCACCTGCCGAACCACGGATCATGTTGGCGAGCCATTTCGACACCAAGTTGATCGACGGCGTGGACTTCGTGGGTGCCAACGATGGCGCCTCCAGTACGGCCGTGCTGCTGGAGCTGGGGCGGGTGCTGGCAGCGCATCCACCCGGATTGCCGGTGGACCTGGTGTTCTTCGACGGTGAAGAGGCTGTCGTCGACTGGAGCGACACCGACAGTACCTACGGGTCGCGCAGCCTGGCGGCGCGCTGGCGAGAGGCTGGCGAGCTGGAGTCGATCGGCGCCATGATTCTGCTCGACATGGTGGGGGACGCTGATCTGCAGATCCCGCGCGAGATCAACTCGACGACCTGGATCAACGACGTGGTCTGGGACGCGGCACGTGATCTGGGTTATTCCGAGCAGTTCCCCAACTCGCCCCACGCCATCCTGGACGACCATCTGCCGTTCATCAGAGAGGGTGTTGACGCTATCGACCTGATCGACTTCACCTACGGTCCTGCAAACCGATACTGGCATGCACCCTTCGACACACTCGACAAGATCAGCGCCAAGTCGCTCGGGGTGGTCGGTCGGGTCGTGTTGCAGTCGTTGCCAACCATCGAGATGCTGCTGGGCGGCTAGACGTGTCCGCACGCGGGTCGGCGGGCGCGGCGATCGCTAATCGTCGTCGCGCTGGTAGCCGGCGGTGACCGTGGTGCTCAGGCCGCCGCGCGCGGCAAACACTCCGGATACCTCGCACCACACAGGATCGGCCGCGTCGATGATGTCTCGGAGCACGCGGTTGACGATGTTCTCCTGGAAGATCCCGAGATCACGGTAGCCGTTCAGGTACAACTTGAGCGCCTTGAGTTCCAGGCAGCTCGCATCGGGCTCGTATTCGATGGTCAGCGTGCCGAAGTCGGGAAGCGCGGTCTTCGGACAGATCGACGTGAACTCGGGGTGGTCGATCTCGATGACGTAGGCCGGAAACTGATTCGGGAAGACGTCCAACGCGGGGAGGTCGACATCGAGCCCGGCCAGGGCATGGTCGTCGGTGTAGCCACCGGATGTTGTCGGCGCATCGTCGGATTCGGTCACAGCGTCAGCTCCTGCGGCCCTGGGGGCCGAAGTACTCGCAGCGCGCGGTGCACGTTTCATGCACGGTAACGCGACACAGTTGCGGTAGCGTGGGGCCGAGGCGGCCCCAGATCCAGATCGCCAGGTTTTCGCTCGTGGGGTTCTCGAGCCCCTCGACGTCGTTCAGGTGGCGGTGATCGAGAGCCTCGTGCAGTGGTTGCCACGCCGCCTCGATCTCGTGATAGTCGATCAACCAGCCGGTTTCCGGGTCGACCGGGCCGCAGACGCGTACCTCGACCTTCCAGGAATGCCCGTGGAGCCTGCGGCAGACGCTGGTAGCCGGTGCGTGGGGCAACTGGTGCGAGGCCTCGATCCCGAAGGTCGTGGCGAGTTCCACGTAGTGCTTGTCGGTCATCAGATCAGACGCCTCGTTCGACGCCGGGCCACAGGAGTTTGTGGAGTTGCAGCTGCAGTGCCACGTCGAGCTTATCTTCGAGAATCCACGCCGCCAGGTCGGCGGGTTGGAGCTGGTCCCAGACAGGCGAGAAGAGTACCGGTACCCGCGCGATCAGATCGTACTCGGCAACACGCGCTCGCGCCCACTCGTAGTCCTCCCGGTTGGCCAGCACGAACTTCACCTCGTCGCCGTCACGCAAGCGCGCAATGTTCTCGTAGTCGTTGCGTCTGACCTCGCCGGAACCAGGGCACTTCAGATCCATGATGCGCCCGACACCGGATGGCAGCACGGAGATGTCATAGCTTCCGGAGGTCTCGACGAGAACGGTCAGCCCACGGGCAAGGAGCAGGCGCGCCAGCTCCGGAACCCCCGGCTGCGCGAGGGGCTCGCCACCGGTGATCTCCACCAATGGAATATCGTGCCGGCAGGCCTCTTCGACGAGGTCGTCAACGTTCCAGGTTGTTCCCTCGTGGAAGGCGTACTCGGTGTCGCACCACGTGCAGCGAAGCGGGCAGCCGGTGGTGCGTAGGAACACGCATGGACGTCCGGCACGGGTCGACTCGCCCTGGATCGACACGAAGATCTCGTTGATCTCGATGGTGGTGGCCGCAATCGCCGATGCCGATGACTTTGTGGAGGGTGTCTCAGCCGGCATAGGGCGTGGGGTCCTCGACTCCCGCTTCGTGGAAGCCCTTGCGACGCAGAATGCAGGCGTCGCATAGCCCGCAGGCGAGCCCGTTTGGCGTCGGGTCGTAGCAGGAATGGGTCAGCTGGAAGGGCACACCCAGTTCTGCGCCACGCAGGATGATCTCGGCCTTGGTCGATTGCAGAAGCGGCGCATGCACGCGAAACGGGAGCCCACCATCGACGCCAGCCTTGGTACCGAGATTGGCCACGTCCTCGAACGCCTTGAGGAATTCGGGGCGGCAGTCAGGGTAGCCGGAGTAGTCGAGGACGTTCGCGCCGATGAACAGGTGGCGAGCTTCCAAAGTCTCGGCGCGGGCCAGCGCCAGTGATAGCAGCACCGTGTTGCGCGCCGGAACGTAGGTAGCGGGAATGTTGCCGCCGATTTCGTGGGCGCCGTGATGGGGCACGTTTTCGTCGGTGGTCAGGGCAGAGCCGCCGAAGCTGGCCAGGTCGACCGAGATGGTCTGGTGTGGGGCACCAAAGAACAGTGCCACCGATCGGGCGCGCTCAATCTCCACCGCATGACGTTGCCCGTAAGCCACCGTCAGTGCGTGGCAGTCGTAGCCCTCCGCGATGGCAATGGCGAGTGTCGTTGCGGAGTCGATCCCGCCCGAGAGAAGAACGACGGCGCCGCGACGCTTTTCGAGGCGGATCTTCTGAGGGTCGGCAGCGGAGGCTGGTGATTCACCGACCGTGCCGCTGACAGCGATGGTTTGATGAGCGTCGGGGGCGGAGGAATCGGAGCACATACGGAGATCTCGACAAGGTGAAATGGATCGGACGAATGATACACGCGCGGCCCGGATGGGCGTTGGCGGAAAGCGAGCGGCCGGTGCGGCGGCTCACCGCCGTGTTCACCGTCCGTTGAGCATCTCGTGGGCGCTACGCGCCGACTCCAGGAGCGGCTCAGCGCTTGGCGTTAACGCGTCGCTGACGCCGGGAGCCGTGCGCACCTGGGCGACCAGCGCGTCGTACTCCTGCAGCATATGTTCGGCCAACAGGCGCATTCCTGGTCGCCAGGCGAAGGTCAACGGGCCGAGAAGCGTTCCACCGGCATGGCTGCAGGCGCGCGCCAGGCCGATCGACTGATAGGGGGCACCGCCTTCGCCGACGATCATCTCGCGCACCGCAGTTGCCCGAGTTTCGGCGCCCTCGGCCAGGGTCGCCAGCAGTTCGCGGTCGGCGCGTGGGCAAGAGCGGCCGAGGCCGCGCTGGAATGCGCCGGCGGCCAGGTCGGTCGTCAGGGCCTTTTGCAGCCGGCGCAGCACCCACTGGCGGCTGATCGAGGGCTCATCGAAAAGGCTCATGATGAGAGAGTCTCCGGTGGTTTCTGGCGTTCCGCAACCCGGCGCCGCGGCCTTGTCGTCGCGCTTTGTTGGCAGCTTACCGCGACAAAGCCCATGCTAAGATCCTGTTTCAGCCTCTTTTTGCAGCCGATCGATCAGGGCAATGAGCGTGTCGCCATGGAAACCCCAGTAGAGATCCTCTCGGTTGATGACATTGAGCGCCTGCTGGCGACTCCCGATCGCGACGACGTTCATGGTCTGCGCGATGCGGCTGTCCTGGCGACGCTCTACTACGCCGGCGCCAACGCACTGGAGATCACCAACCTGAATCTCGGTGATGTGGAGCGCCGTCGTCGTCAGATTGTGCTGCGCGGCGAGGGGCGTACGCGCCATCGGGTGACCCTCGAGCTGGAGCTGGCGGAGATTCTGGACGCCTACAAGAGCGAGGCGCGACGACTGCTGCTGGCGCAGGCGGGCTCCGGGGCGCAAACGCCGCAAGCCTACTTCCTCGGCAATCGCGCCCAGCGCATTCAGCTGCTGGAGGTGCGTCAGATTCTGGGAGCCAATGCCAAGGCTGCCGGCATTACCGCCGACGTCAACCTGGTGACCCTGCGCTTGTCGCGGGCCTGGCACCTGCGCGAGGGTGGCATGGCACCGGAGAAGATTCAGCGGTTCCTCGGGGCCGAAAGCCGTTCCGGGCGTCGCGTGATCTAGCAGGTCGTCCGGGATCCGCCGCGGGGAACATCTACTGGCGCGCCGAGGCGCGTGGCGTTTCCGCCAGACCCTCCAGGCCGTCCGCGATCAGGTCGTCAAGCCAGACTTCCTGCTCGAAATAGCTGTCCTTCCATTCCGGTGCGATGACATCAAGCATCACGGCCATGCCGTGGCCGAGTGCGTCGAACGAAGTGAGGTGGCGATCGCCGTCCAGCTGAGCGGTGCGGATGAGCCAGATCTGGTTGGCAAATCCATCGCGCCACACGCGGAAGTAGCTCCGGTGCTCGTCGAGCGACGAGAATCCCTCGATCGACGAATACACCTTGCGCTCTTCGGCGGCCGCCACCAGCCGTGCGATCAGCACGCCGCTGTAGCGGGCTACGCCGTCGCGCCACGTGCGCAGACGGAAGAAATCGTACGCGGCCTCTCCGTACTTGAGCGTCAGAACCGTGCGGAGGTTTTCCAGCGCCGCGCGTGTAGTCTGGCCCTGAAACGACCTCTGCGAGGTGCGCGGCAGGTTCACGGCTGTCGTGCCGAAGTCGTACAGGGCGACGCCGAGCAGCACCATGGCGTTGCCGACATCCTCGTCCTCGAACGGGAAGGGGTACTCGATTCGCCATGACGGGACTTCCGAGGTGCCGATGCCCAGGCCCGTGGCCTTGGTCTGTTCACCCCGCTGCAGCTGCAGCAAATGGAACCACTGCTCTACCAGCGAGATCGCCCATTCGTTGGGCGGCTCTTCGGTTGAATCCCACGCACCGACGACCGCCATCGGAACCCCGTCGACCGGAAAGGCAGCGCGCAGGGTCCGAGGGAGCGTGCGCGGACGCGCGTAGACCGGGAAACCAGCGATCGTCTCGCCGGTGGCGACAAAATCATCGGCCGGAGAAATGTCGACGCCCAGGGCCACCAGAAACTCATTGTCCTCGCCGACAATCAACGTCGTCTTGGGGGTGGTACCCCAACCAGACCAGACCTGCTCGCCGACAATGCCTACGATCTGCAGGGCCTCCCTGACGAGCAGCGCGTGCGCGCCACCCAGCGCCGCGCCCGGTGGGGCAGCGGCCTGACCGATGGAGGGTAGTACCACGGCGGTGGCGATAACCGCTGTTCGGAGGCTGAGGAAGGGCAAAGGTCGCACGGTGGCTCAGGGTCAAGGGAAGATCGCTGCACGCCAATCTAACCCGCGGCGGGGTCCGATTGCACCTGCGAGAGCCGGGCGGCTGTGGGGAGTATGCTGCGGATCCCATGCAAGACACCACACAAGCGCTCCTGCGCTACAAGGATCTGGTCGACGACTGGGAGGCATTGGTTGAGACCAGCCATCGTCCCCTGCCGCTCGTAGTATGGGAAAACCCGCTGCGCCGCGCGCATGTCGAGAGGCTCGCCATCGCGACAGGCCTCGACCGGCGCGCCACCGTGGGGGAGTTGCTCGCCAGCCGCGGTTACGAGGTCGAACCGCTGGCGTGGCGTGGCGGTGCGTGGAGAGTCCGGGGGCTCGACAAGCCGGGGCGTACGATCGAGCATTACCTGGGTCTGATGCATGTGCAGGAGGAGGTTTCTCTCGCGCCGTCCGCGGTGCTAGGGGCTGAGTCGGGCGAAACGGTTCTCGATCTTTGCGCGGCTCCGGGCGGCAAGACGGCGTGCATCGCGGTGGGCATGGCCAACCGCGGTACGGTCGTCGCCAACGACCTTCGGCCACAGCGCCTTCGCGCCCTGCGGTCGAACTGTGAACGACTCGGCATTCGCAACGTCGTGGTCACGCCCATCAACGGGACCCGGTTCCCTGACGACGCCGGGCCCTTTGATCGCATGCTTCTGGACGTGCCCTGCTCTTGCGAAGGCAACCTGCGCGACTCGCGCCCCACGGCGCGGCGCGCGCGCCGCAACCAGGTGGAGGGTCGTGGAGGTTTGCAGGCGACGTTGCTCGGAAGAGCCTGGAAACTGCTGCGACCCGGAGGTGTTCTGGTGTACTCGACCTGCACCTTCGCGCCCGAGGAGAACGAGTTGGTGCTCGACCACGCCCTGGGAGAGGACGCGACGATCGAACCGTTCTCGATCGCCGGCCTGCGCCACGACGCGGGAGTGTCACATTGGGCGGGCAAAAGTCTCCGTGCCGACTGTGCCAACCTGGCGCGCTACTGGCCACACCACAACGATACGGGTGGGTTCACGATCGCCCGGGTACGGAAGGCAGGCGCGCATGGGTGATCACTACCTGCCGGTCGACGGTGACCCGTATCGTGAATGGTGGCATCAACAGTTCGCGATACCGCCGGACACGCTGGAGGGTTGTTCCTTCTGGCAGCGTGGGCGCTCGAGCATCTGGGTTGCGGCGGCGGATGTCGATCCTGGCCGGCTTACCCCCGTCGACGGAGTGGGGATTCCCTGTCTGCGCATAGGCCGCGATGTGTGGAAGCCCACTGCGATCGCGGCAATCGAGTTCGGGGTCGAAGCGTGCCGCAACGTCGTCGAGCTGGATACCGAGGAGACGAGACGTTTTCTCGATCGGGAGGTGATCGCTTTCGCCGCCGACGATCCGAGGCGAACCCTACCGAATCGGGGCTTTGTAATTGCCCGGTATCACGGGCTGCCAATGGGTTGTGGGCTGTGGAGTGGTGGCACGCTCGAGTCGGAGGTGCCGAAGGGGCGACGCCTGCCGGAGATCGATCTGCCGCTCAGGCGTTGAGCGGCAGCCGGAGGCGAGCACAACAGCCGCGGGCCGACAGACGGTTCTCGAGCTTCAGCGACCCGCCGTGATTCTCAGCGATCTGGCGACTGAGGACGAGACCGATCCCCGAGCCTTCGGGCTTGGTTGTGAAGAAGGGAACGAACAGATTCTGGGTGTCGGGGAGGCCCGGACCACTGTCCAGGACCTCGAGCATGAATTCCTGTCCGCCGAATGGCAGGGCCGACCATTTCACCACGACATCGCCGTCGGATTCCTGGGCGGCTTCGACGGCGTTGGCGACGAGATTGATGAGGAGCTGATCGAGTTGATCGCCGTCTGCCATCAAGCTGATGGGCGGCCCGTCCTCGATTACGACCGGTAGCCGGTGTTCGAGTGCAACGACACGGCGCACCCATTCGCCAACCTGAACCGGGGCGACGGTCGGCGGCGGCAGCTGCGTGAGCCGCGCGTAGGAGGACATGAAGCGGCTCAGGCCCCCGGAACGGTCGGCGATCACCTTCAGCCCGGAGTTGAGGTCGTCCTGCCAGTCTCCTGGTAGGGGCTCGCGCCGCACGAGCATGCGCAGGCTGTCGGCGAGCGAATTGATCGGGGCGAGGGAGTTGTTGATCTCGTGGCGAAGAACCTGGATCAGGCGTTGCCACGCCTCGCGCTCCTGTTGGCGCAGAGTGCGAGTCAGATCCGACAGAACGATCAGGTGGTGAGGGCGACCATCCTGGCGGAAGGTGCCGCGGCGCATCTCCCAGCTGCCGGCGGTGTTGGTGGCGCCGAGCTCGAGAATCTGTGACGGTGGCCCCTCCAGGCATTGTGCCAGGCCGAGTTCCGTTGCCGCCTGATCCAGGATTTCGTCGGCATCGCGGTGCAGGAGTCGCTGGCCGCCGCGATTCACCAGCTGCACCTGACCCTCGGCGTCGAACGCGAAGACGGCAACGTCGATTTCCTCCATGACCTTCTCGAGCAGAGCCGTCGCCTCCACTGCACCGCGCCGCTGCTGCCGGAGGATCTCCCCGATCTGGTTGATCTCGATCATCGCCAGGCCCAGGGCCTCATCGATGCGGGTCTCGCGGCCGCGAATGGAGAAGTCGCCTTCGCGCAGGGCCGACAGGAGGTTCGACAATGTCTGCAGCGGCCGAACGACGTGCTGGCGCAGCATGATGGAGAACCCGATCCACGAACCCAGCACCGTCACGCTGAGTGACCACTGAAGGCGAGCGGGCACGTCACCGCTCCACAGCAGCCACAGGGCAACGGCCGACGCGGGCAATCCCGTTGCCAGTGCCAGGAGCAAGACACGCCGGTCAAAACCCAGTCGGCTGGCAGGCGCTCGCTGCCGTCCGTTGGGCCGCATTTCGGTCATATGCCGTAGCGATTCAGTCGTCGATACAGGGCGCTGCGGCTGAGTCCGAGACTTTCCGCAGCGCGGCTTACGTTGCCATCATGGCGGGCGAGTGCCGACTGTATCAGGGTCCGCTCGGCGTCCTCGAGGGACATCTCCTCGAGGCTGGAGCTGGTACTGCGACGGGTCTGGAGGCCGAGGTCCTCCACGCGGACCTTGTCACCGGGGGCCATGAGCACGGCGCGCTCTACGACGTGTTGGAGCTCTCGAACGTTGCCAGGCCACGGGTGGGCGAGCATTGCCTGCATGGCGGAACGGTCGAAACCCTCGAGTTCACGGCGATACTTTTGTGCGTGCGACTGAAGAAAATGCGCGCCGAGAAGCGGTATATCCTCGCGCCGGTCGCGCAGCGGTGGCAGTCGGATTTCGACGGTATTCAAGCGATAGAGGAGGTCCTCGCGAAACTCGCCGCCATCAACGACAGACTGCAGATCGACATTGGTCGCCGAGAGCACGCGCACGTCGACGTGCTGTGTGCGGGATGAACCGACGCGCTGCAGTTCCCCGGTCTCCAGAACGCGGAGGAACTTGGCCTGCTGCTTGGTCGGGATGTTGGCGATCTCGTCGAGAAAGAGGGTGCCCTCATTGGCCAGCTCGAAATAGCCCACGCGGTCGCTACGGGCGTCGGTGAAAGAGCCCTTGACGTGACCGAACAGCTCGCTCTCGAAGACGCCGTCGGAAATCGCGCCCACATCGACGGTCACAAGGGCCGACGTGGTGCGATCGGAGGCACCATGGATCCAGCGCGCGACAACTTCCTTGCCGGTGCCGTGCTCGCCGGTGATGAGAACGTTGGCATCGGAAGGCGACACTCGTTCGATGAGTTCGAGGACCGGCTGCATCACGCGCGATTCCGCGATCAGATTGGGCAGGCCATCGCGGCGCAGCATGCTGTTCTCGAGTTCGAGGCGCTGGCTGCGTCGCAGCGCCTGGCCGAGTTCGAATTGAGTGCGAAGCGTGGCGATGAGGCGGGCGTTCTGCCAGGGCTTTTCGATGTAGTCGCGCGCCCCTTCGCGCATGGCCTCGACGGCGCCATCGATCGTGCTCCAGGCCGTCATCACGATCACTGGCAAGGTGCTATCGATTTGCCGAAGACGTGGCAGGAGATCGAGCCCCTCGCGCCCTGAAGTCGTGTCGCGTGTGTAGTTCAGGTCCATGAGCACGACGTCGAAGTCGCGCCGGTCGAGCGCCGATAGGATCGCCGCCGGCGAGCTGGCGGTCTCCACCTCGAAGCCTTCGCCCTTGAGCAAGAGCCGAAGGGCTTCCAGGACGTCGCGCTGGTCGTCGGCCACGAGGACGCGGGGATGACCGTTGTCGTTGGAACTCATTGTCGTCGGGGGGCGGCCTGCTAGGAAACGAAAGGGCGCGGGCCATATGACCCGCGCCCCAAGAGGGTTGGTGACTGGCGGGCTCAGACCACCGCGACCTGCTCGTCGACGACCATGCCGTCGAACAGGTGAATGGTGCGTTCGGCGTGCTCGGCCCAGCGCGGATCGTGCGTGACCATGCAGATGGTCGCGCC
>JAJCXS010000215.1 GCA_029263335.1 Acidobacteriota bacterium
CGATAGCTGCCGTAGAGGGCACCGACGGCCAGCAGCACGACGATATAGGGGTGCTTCAGGCCCACGCGCAGGCCGCTTCGGAACCACGGGAGTCGAGCCGAGCCAGCGCGAACCTTGGAGGCCACCCATCCCTGCCCGGCCACCGCCGGCGTCAGCGTCAGGGCGACGAACAGGGAGGCGGTGAGGGCGAAGGTGATGGCGAACGCCATCGGTGTGAAGTAGTCGCGCATGCGGCCCTGGAAATAGACGAAGGGGAAGAACACCCCCACCGTCGTGAGTGTCGCCGCCAGCACCGGCACAATGACCTCGGAGGTGCCGCGACGCGCGGCCGTCGTCGCGTCTTCACCGTTCTCGCGGTGGCGCATGATGTTCTCGAGCACCACCACCGCGTTGTCCACCAGCATGCCAAAGGCCAACGCCAGGCCGGTGAGCGTTAGCACGTTCACGGGAATTCGGAGGTGGTACAGCGCGATGATGGTGATTGCCAGCGCGGCACCGATCGAGGTGAACAGCAGCGGTGCGCTACGAAGATCACGCAGCAGCACGATCAGCAGAACCGCCACGAGAATGAGGACAACGATCAACCTGCGGGACACCAGGGCGAGTTCCTCTTCGAGGTCGGCGGCCTCGTCGGTTACCACTTCGAACGTGATGTCGGATGGCAGCAGGGCCTGAATCGTAGCGAGCCTGGCGCGCACGGCGTGCGCCACGCCGAGCACGTCGGTTCCCGGTTTGCGTCCGACGCGCACCGAAACCCGGGGTTCGCCGTCGACGCGATCGAACTCGCGAACCTCTGCGTAGTCGAAGCGAACCTCGGCTACGTCTTCGAGCAGTACTAGGCGCGCGCCGAACTTTTGCAGCGGCAGTTTGCGTAGCGGCTGCAGATCGGCAAGGTCGTGGTCCACGCGGAGCGTGAAGGCGGTACCGCCTAGGTCTACCTGTCCGACTGGCCATTCACCCTCGATTTCCCTTACCGCGTTGACGATCTGCGCTGCACTGAGCCCGTAGAGTTCCAGTTTGTCGGGATCGAGGGTGACGCGAAGATGGGGGTCCTGGCCGCCCGAAACGGTGACGTCGGCGACACCCTGCACCGCGATCAGTGAGTCGAGAATCTCCTCTTTGGCGATCACGCGGAGTTCGTTGATCGGGCGAGAAGCGCGCACGGTGAAATGGAAGAACTGTCCGCCGGCCAACTCCCGAAACTGCGCCGGCAGGGTGGTGCTGATGTTAGGCGGCTGGACGCTGGGTGGCAGATCGTCCTGCAGGAGACTGAGCCGGTCGGCGAGTTCGAAGCGCGCCAGGTCGAGATCCGCGTCCTCGAGGAACTCGATCACGACGTTCGAGCTTCCCAGCTGTGATCGCGACGTGACCTTCTGGACGCCAGGAATCGTAACCGCTACCGTCTCGATAGGGCTCGTCACCAGGCTCTGGATCGACTCGGGCGACGCGCCGAACCAGGAAGTGGTGACGTTGAGCCTGGGGAAATCTCCCTCGGGCACCACGTCTACCGGCAGGTTCGTCCAGGCAGCCCATGCCAGCAGGGCGAGGGCGCAATACACCATCGCGACAGCGACCGGGCGGCGAACCGAGAAGTCGATGAGCCAGCGCATGAGCCAGGCAGTCCTCTGGAGGGGGCAGTGTTTCGTCGGGCAGTGTTACGTCGGAGCGCGGCCGCAGCCGTCTACCTTCAAAACGGCCACCGCGCCGAGTTTACGGGGGGGCAGCGCGAATTTCCTACTAGGTAGGAGTCATTTGCAGGCGAACTCGACGACGACCCCCTCGCCTTGATAGCGTGATTGAGGATCTTTCTGCCGACTCCTGGTCTCCGGCGCGACTCTGCCGGAGCGCATCGCAAGCCGCGAGGCCGTATGTCGTCGATTCCGCTGCCCGACCTGCTACACGCCCGCAAGGGCCCGGTAGCCGACCCGGTGTTCCTGGAGGAACTACTCGGGATGGCGTTTCTGGGGAGCAACGAGACCGCCCGGATCCACAGGAATCTCGGCGCCACGCCGCTGGCAGATTCCACCTGGAACCCGGCGCTGTACGCCAGTGAGATCTTCCTGGCCGAGTACATCGAGGGTTGCTCGCGCCTGCGTATCGGCGATCGCGAGTACAAGGCCCATATCGATTTCCTCGCCCGCGTTCTCGGCGAGCCGCCGGGTGATCTGGAGACCGTCCGCTTCCGCCAGGAGATTCTGCGCGAACTCGAGGACGACGCCGAACTTCGCAGCAAGACCGAGTCGCTCTACCAGGAGCTGGTCTACCTGCTCGATCTGATCAAGTCGGCGCATACTCAACGGAGCGTCGACAACACGCCCGACAGGCTCCGTGTCCTGGCCCAATGCGCGACGGTGATCGAGGCCATGTCGCGTGACTTCGGCGAATGCCAGTCTGGACTTCGGCGAATCCACCAGGCAGGGGTGGCGATTCAGGCGACGCGGCAGTACCGAATCCTGACCGACCTGCTGTCTTTCGAGGACGAGCTCGCGTCGGTGCGGGTGTCGATGCGGCTCGGCGCTGATGGGCGCGTCAAGAACCTCCAGATCGACGAATTCGAGGAAGACCGAGACAACCGTTTCTACAAGAAGCCGTTGGCACGCTGGCG
>JAJCXS010000216.1 GCA_029263335.1 Acidobacteriota bacterium
TCCCGTCTAGAACCAGACTTGCGCCGTGATTCTGAAACTCTCGGCCACTAGTATCACCGGATGCTCCGCGAGGCCCTCCGCAATCTGCAATCCATGCCCCGGCAGCCGCGCGCCTTCGTTCGCGCTGTTCCTATGGGTGGCGGGCGCCTGCTGGATGTTGTCTACCCGCAGAACATGCGCTTTCCGCGCCACGATCACGCCCATGCGTACTTGTGCGTGACCGTTTCTGGCGGTTTCGAGCAGAGGTACGCAGGTCGAGACGAGTCGCACGCTGCCGGTGACCTAGCCTTCTACGAGGCAGGCGAGGCACACCGCGGTGTGTACGGCCCTGATGGCGCCCGCGTTTTTCACGTCGAGCTGCCGGTCGATGCCGTGGATCTGTACCCTGAACAGCTGCGCCGCGGGGGCCGGCCCGACTTCCAGCGCGCTCGCCTTCGGGGCACAAATCCGTTACATGCTGGAGTATCCGGGCGCCCACAACGCTCTGGAACTGGAGGGCTTGGCTGCAGAGTTTGCTCTTGCCTATCTGGGGAGGCCCCCAGCCAGGCTGAGCTCGACATGGATAGATCGGGCCAAGGACTATGTGCGCGCGTCGCTCGACGCTTCCCCGTCGCTGGGCGCCATCGCAGCTGAACTGGGACTCCATCCGTCGCACGTCGCTCGCGAATTCCGTCGCCAAACCGGCACCACGGTCGGTACGTGGGCGCGACGGGTGCGCTGCGCTGAGGCGGCGCGGCTGCTAACCGAGACGGACGAACGACTGGTGACCATCGCAAGCCGCTGCGGTTTTGCCGACCAAAGCCACATGGGGCGAGCCGTCCGGGCCTTCCTCGGAGTCACGCCGCAGGAGTATCGATTGGCGACACGCGGAGATCAATCCCGTCGAGTCCCGGAACGTAGCGTACGAAGACAGCGTGGTTGACGACCTCCCACTGCGACGGCAGCGCTGACGCTTCCCGGTACCGTGGCGGTCCTGCGCTGCGTCGACGAAATCGAGCCCGTGGGCTGGGCCCGGGTCCAACGGTAGTAAGCGAGGCGACCGGCTGCGAGCGTCGAAGAACATGGCCCGCGTCGGTAGCAGAAATGATGTCCGCGGCGACCTTTCCCGGAACGATCTGCCTCGGGGCGTCAGGAACCCGGGGGCGCGTCTTGAGCCGCCGCCGACCTGGTGGCGCAGGCGAGCAGAACCCAACCGCACCAGCCGACCCAGCAGCAGACCGTCCCAAGTCGTGTCACGCGGCGCCTACTCCCATTCGATCATGAGGAACTGTGCTCCGGTCGTCGAACCGGAGAAACCGTCTCGATGCTACTGAAGCTGAGTCCAATAGTTGCGCATGAGCACGTCAATCGCAGGCTTCAGCAGGTTTAGTTTCTCTATACCGAAGCGTTCGATTCGCTTCGTTACTTGCCCGAACTCGTGGCGGATCGCGCCCTCCTCCCAGGCGCATCGATGTTCGCCTGCGAGCAATATGGCGCGCTCTGCCGCCAGATCGACGTCGTTGACGAGGCTTGCCTGGCCGGTCGTGCCAGCTCCCAGTTCACAGTGGCCGTAGACCCGGCCGACAAGATACCCGGAGATCGCCGGGTTGGAGTAATCGTCATTGCCCGTAGGCACCGACTCCAGCGCGAGTTCGAGATCCTCGACCAGAATCGCATCGTTCTGCCAGGGGGTTGTGAGCGCTCGCACTTGGGCCGCGTACGCGCTCAGATCGGGATCGTCCGCCTCGTCTAGGTGCTTCGCCGCTTCCTGCAACGGCGCCACGCCGTTCTCGCCTCGCTCCGCGTACACGTGCGCCCGACCGATGTGGAAGGCGGCCCGGCTCGCGGCGCGATCGGATCGCGGCTCACCGCCCTGCCAATGCTTGGCCAGCAACTCATTGGCTTCTTCGAACAGGTTCGTAACGCGGGAGATATAGGTCTCCTTCTGCGTTCGACTGGCAGGAGTTCCGTCGTATGGACCGCCGATGTAACCCGCGTAGGCAATGAATCGCAGGAACGCCTCCGGTGTGGCGGCATGGCCTCGCCAGCCCTGGTAGACAGGCCTGTCTATGAAGACCCAGTAGGCCTTCGCCATGTCATCAAAGTTGGCAAAATCGCAGTACTCATCCGTTTCTCCGGCATGGTCCGTGTAGGTCGCTGATGTCGCGAGCACGGACATCTCGCTGCGATACTTCATCCCGTATGGATTGTTGAAGCTGGCGAAGAGAGCGGAGCGGCCCCTGCCGGACTCGAGTGTGGCCTGCGCCAACTCGACGACCTTCAGCACCGGGAATTCGATGTCGGATCGGGCAATCGCCTGGACACAATCCTCCCACTGGCTCACGAGACACCTCGATAATTGTCGCTTTCGCAGCCGGTGCGTTGTCCGCGCCGCGAGAGCCTGAGTTAGTCGTCTTGGCCGTGCAGGTCGATGAAGTTCTCGCGCTGCTTCTTTTCGCGAGCCGTCCGGGGCGAGCCGCCCGCGCGCTTGCGCCGCGCCTCCTGGTCAGCCGACTCGAGATCCTTCCGCAGCTCTGCCCTGGTGCGCGCATCGGGAGGCTGGCGCCGGACCTTGATCTTCTCGAGTTCGCGATCCTCGATTTCGTCTTCGCGGACCTTCTGGCGGGCTTCCGGTTCGGTAAGCCCCTGTTGTTGCAGTCGCTTGATCTTCTCTCGTATACCCATCTCTGCCTCCTCGCACTTTTGCTGCCGAAGGAGGCCCGGCGTGAACGCAGCGACCTCCTGTAGCTGGGAGTCGGATTGCGAACGACTGGTGGTTTTCACTCCGGCGAAACAAACACAACGGGGACACCCCCTGCCTGCAAGATGACCAATGCACCCCAGTCCGAGTCCAAACCAACCCGAAGGCGTTCTGTTCACGTTCGCACTTGTCGACATTCTGGTGACTCAGGCGCCCACCCGCATCGGCGCGGGCGCTACAGACGATCCCAACCCCACACGGCGATGTAGCCTGTGAGCCTCACGGTCTCCACGAGCCGGAACTCGTCCATCAACGCGGCTTGCAGGAAGTCCTCAGTGAACCGGTGCAAGTGCACGTCGGCCTCCGTCGTCGAGTAGAGCTGTTGTCGTTCCATGGTCGCGGCCGTGGCGTGTTCGGTGTCGCTCAGCCCTACGAACAGGAAGAGGGCGCCGGCGGGAGCAAGTACTCGAACCATCTCCCGTAGCGCTCGTTGCGGGTCCAGAACATGGTCGAGCACCTCCACCGCCGACGCGCGGACAAAGCTCCCGTCGGCGAAGGGCAGAAACTCGGCCAGCCCCCGGAAGAAAGGGAACGCGTACGGAGCCTGCAGAATCAGGGGGTCGATTCCCACATACAACTGGCGCCTGACATGCGCTGCGCGGCTGCCATCGCCACACCCGATGTCAAGCACGCTCTCCTGGTCCTCGCCAACCAGCCGGAATCTCAGGTAGTTGTCGAGCAAAGCCGGCGCCGCCTGCCAGTGGGCTCCCTCCGGCTTCGAGTTCTCGCGCTCCAACCTCCACCAGCGTTCATGCAGCGCCAGCTTGCGACGCCATTCCTCGACGCGCGGACCACAGCGAGTCAGCAGCCGATCGGGAAGCGCGTCCACGACTCCTCCTTGAGTCGGGTAGACGTGGCCACATGCGCGACAGGTTGGCGCAGGGGCATAGCCGACACTGCCTCCGCACAGGACACAACGCAGCGCCACGTTCTTGCCGTCCCAGTTCGACAACAAGCGTTCCGTCGCGACGGCAGCACGATGCCGACGAGTGCTACCCACACGCCACCTAGACGACGGGCCAGGCCGCCAGGGCAAGACGTCCGATATCATCGACCGTCAGGTCGGCCAATGACATCTCGGCTGGCAGCGCCTTGTCACTCACGTCGCGTCTTGGCAGTACGATGCCGGTGACCCTGCCGATCTTGCCGTGCTTGAAATAGAACGTTGTACAGCCGGTCAGCGGGAACGCTTCGTGTCCGTCTAGATGAACCCACTGGTCCCAGTTGACTACCGCCTTGCCCCCGTCGGCGACCGTGTCCTGAACGACGACTGGCGAGATCTTGCTGATCCGAGCCTCTTTCCGAGCCTCGAGCGGAATCGTCATTGCCGCTGCCTGCGCCTGGTTCTTGAATAGAACGTGGAGCGCCATTCGGCCTCTGAACTTCCCCACTAGCGGATAGCGGCCGAGAAACTCCCAGCTCGCATCCTCATCGAAGAGGTCCAGCAGTTTCTCGACAACTGACTCGTCGCCCTCGTGCAGCGCAGCTGAGTACTCGAAAAACCGCTCGACCATTCCCTTGATCTCCATGACGACCTCCCTCTTCGTGCCAGCAACTTCTTGAGCCCTAATCCGCTGTGAGAACCGGGTGCTAGAAGGTCTCCATGATGACCTCCCTTTCTGGCGCAACTACGCCCTCGGATTCGAGCCAGCATCGAGGGTCCGCCGCCAGGAAGTCGCCGGTCTTGGCGAATGCCACGGCGCGACAACCGCCACACCGACTCCGGTAGCGACAGCTCCCACACACTCCTTGCAGGGATTGCCGCCGCTGCAGACCACGAATAATTGACGATGTGCGCCACACATCGCCGAAGGGTCGCTCACGCACATTACCCACAGGCACCGGAAGTAGCACGCAGGGGAGGACCGTGCCGTTGGCGGTTACGCAGCCCTGGCCGACTCCCGCCTGACAGCCGATGAATCCCGCCATACAGGACACTTCGTCGTCCACCAGGATCTGCTGCGCTAGATGCGTGACAATCTCGATTCGTTCGCGATAGCGGTCACGCAGGCGGGTGCACAAGTCGATCACTCGGCGCCACTCAGCTGCGTTCAGATCCAGATCGTCGGTCCCCCGGCCGGTCGGTACGTAGCGCGAGAAATTAATTCTCTGCACTCCAAGTCGGGCGACGAATTCCGTGAACGCCTCCAATTCATCCGCGTTGAGGCGATTAATGGTGCAACAGACGTGGGTTCGCAGCCCAACCTCGAGGGCCAGTCGGAGTGTCTCGACGACGCGCTCGAATAGCCCTGGCCAGCAGCGGAGCGTGTCGTGGCCCTCGGCCAGTCCATCGAGACTGAGCTGATAGCGGCCAAGGCCGAGCGCCGTGAGACGTCTCGCTTTCTGGCGGTCCAGCGTTGTCCCGTTTGATCCGAGCCCCACCGAGAGGCCCCGGCTCCGCGCGTGGGCGATGATCGCGAACAGGTCTTCGCGCAGCATCGGCTCGCCACCAGAGATCCCCAGATCGACCACGCCGGCATCGGCAAACTGATCGATCAGATCTGTTACTTCCTCGTACGTCAGTTCGTCGGGGCCGCGACTGGCCGAGTTGGACGAGCAGTGCAGGCATCGCGCGTTACAGGCATCGGTCGCGATCCACACCATATGAAAGGGTGTCGTCGGGCGAAAGCTCGTGGGCCCGTCAGCCTGTCTGGGCACGGTCCACCTCCAGAACACCGCGCTCCAGCAGCTGCTCCACGAAGACTCCGAGACGCCCAGGTGACTCCTTCATCTCGCGACCGAGGAACTGTCTGAGCAGAGCCTCGACCTCGACGAGTGTCCGCGTGCCGTCGAACTGCTGATACACGAAGAAACCCGTCGGCGGCACCAGGTGAAGCTCATCCGTCCGAGTGTTGTAGATGAGAACCTGCTCCTCCTGCTCACGTACGACGCACCAGGTCGCCTGTCTCAGGACCATCTCTCCCGCAAGATCGAGACTCATCTCCTGGGCCTCCCTTCAGGTGGGCAGCGACTCCCCTTCAATCAGCCCTGTCAGCCGATCGGCCGAGTCGTTCTCTATCCAGCAGTGGGGGTCGCCGGCTAGAGGGTCGCCGCCGCTATAGGCGTAGGCCACAGCACGACAGCCGCCGCAGGAGTGCAGGTGCTCGCACTCGCCGCAGTTGCCGCTATAGTGGCGTCCGCGATCGCGGAACTGTTCCAGCAGCGGCGAATGGCTCCACAGAGTCACGAACGACTCCTCGCGAAACGAGCCGATCGGTGTGGGCAGAAACACACAGGGCGTGACTGTCCCGTCGGGGCAGATCCGGGCAACCAACCGTCCGGCGCCACAGCCCACATAGTTGCGCTTCTCCTCCTCCGAGACCAGCATGCCGACGCGGCAGTCGTGCCAGATGACGGTGATTCGACCTTGATACTCCTCCCGATAGCCAATCCAGTTCTGCAGAACTTCGTGGAGCTCGTCGGGGCCCAGCGCGAGTTCCGTCGACCCGCGACCGGCTGGCACGTATTCGGATAGATTCACCGCGGCAGCGCCCAAACGATGTGCCAGAGCAATAACCCCGGGGCCGTCTTGCCAGTTAATCCGAGTGGGCGTGAAGCCTACGACCACGCGGACATCGCGCTCGACCAGTAGACGGATGGCTTCGACCGTGCGCGGGAAGAGCCCTGGCAGTTGGCGAAAGTAGTCGTGAGTCTCGGGTCTGTGACTGTCGAGGCTAACCGTCACGCTCTGCACACCGATGCGCTGCAGGTCGTCCGCGCTTCGCTCCGTAATCATCGACCCGTTCGTCCCGACATTCACGCCGAGGCCTCGTTCGACGGCATGAGCAACGAGAATCCGCCAATCGGGCCTCATCAAGGGCTCGCCGCCCGAAAAGGCCAGCATCAGCAGGCCGGCATCGCTCAGCTGGTCGATAACGTCGATAGCCTCTTCGGTCGTCAGCTCGTCGGCACGAGTGGCCGCTGGCCCTGACCCCGAATAGCAGTGCAAACACCGGGCATTGCAGCGATGCGTGACCTCCCAGGCGATGTAGAGGGGCGAGCGAAAGGCGGTCACCGCAGGACGGTCGGCGACCTGCACGCTGCTATCGGTGCGGCCTTGTTGGCCAGCCTTACTTGTTGAGGCGCCTGCCGGTTTCCCGGCCTTGATCGCGCCGTCGGACTCCAGGTCCGCAGGAGCGGTGGCTGCCCTCAGCCGCGAGCTTGCTGATTCCACTGTTCGAGCCAGATGTTCTCAGCCCTTCCCTAGTCTAGAAACCTCCGCGTCGTCCTTTTTCCGAGTTTTTTCTATTTCAGGAGGGCGTTCTCGGGTTTCTTCTTGTCTGAGCGTTCTCTCTTCGCGACTCAGCGGAGGCGGCCGTCTGGCGTCGCGTTCGCCGGCAGCTCGAATCGTGGAGAAGAGATCAGCGGGCCTTGCGTTCGATGAGTACAAGTATGTATAAATACAATTCTGTATTCATTTGACGCGTCCCCAACGCGAGTTCCGAGCTTGCCGAAACCTCCGTCACACGATCGCGCTCCTGCTTCCGCCGACGCGCAACTCAAGGCCGCCGCTTACTTCATCCTGCTAGCGATCGCCGACGGCGCGTCGCACGGCACGGCGATTCGTGATCGCGCCCTCAGTCTGAGCGGCGGGCAGGTGAAGCTCTGGCCAACCACGCTCTACGGCACGATGCGCGAGCTTCTCGAGGCGGGCCTTCTCGCCGACCGGGCTGAGAGCCTGTCGCCGGTCGACGATGCCCGACGTCGGTGCTACCGACTCACGAATGTCGGCGAGGAGACCCTGCGCCAGGAAACTCGCCGCCTCGAGGCTATGGTGGCGCACGCCCTGACGATCACCGATGCACCCTAACAAGAAGGCAGTGAGGACCGAGCCTGTCTCGGTCCAGCTGGCCTGCCGCGCCTATTCGGCACTGAACAGGCTCCTGCCGTCGCGCTTCGTCGCACGCTATGGCGACGAGAGCGCCGCGATGTTTGCCGATCTGGTGAATGCCGCGCACGTTGACGGCGGCGTCCTCGCCGTCGTCCGAGTCTGGATGGCGGCAGTCGCCGATCTCCTGAGCAGATCTCCGGCGGAACACGCCGCCAAGTCCGCTATCGCACCCTTCCCCGTTGCCGAGCATTCCATGGACTCCTTGCTATCCGACCTGCGCTTCGCGGTGCGCTCTGTGGCTCGCCGTCCCGCCCTTTCCATGATGGTCATCGGCGCCCTGGCCCTTGCCATTGGGGCGAGCACCGCCGTATTCAGCGTCGTCGACGCGGTACTCGTGCGCCCGTTGCCCTTCCCCGATGCCGACCGCCTCGTAATGGTGTTCAACAGCTACCCGGGCCAGGACGTCGATCGCGGTTCACAGAATCCGCGCGACTTCATGAACTACCGCGAGATGACGGACGCGTTTGAAGCCATCGAGGCCGTCGGCGCGCTCAACCCAAAGGTGCTCTCGGGCCTGGGCGAGGTCCGACGCATCGGAACCATGAGCGTAACCCGCGACCTGCTGCCCCTGTTGGGCGTGGAGCTCGCCCTGGGACGGCACTTCTCAGCCGACGACGACTGGACTTCGGCACTGATCAGCCACGCGTTCTGGCAGGAACAGTTTGCCGGTGACGCCAACGTGGTCGGCCGCGCGATCTCGCTCAACGGCGAGCCCCAAACAATCGTCGGCGTGCTGCCAGCCGACTTCAGGCTCCATCTTCCGTCGCACCTGCAGTACCCGGTCAGTGTGCCGGTATGGAACCCGATTGCAGGACGCTACTTTGGCAATTCGGGCAACTGGGACGTTACCGCTCACTGGCTCGACACGGTCGCGCGCCTGGCGCCCGGCATCTCGCTCGAGCAGGCCCAGGCACAGCTCGACGCGATCGCCGAACATCAGCGTCAGGACCAGCCGCGTCGGGGCGAGCAAGGCGCACAGATCATCGCCGTTCCGCTACAGCAGGAGGTGGTCCACGAGACCCGCGGCACGCTCACGGCACTGCTCGGGGCGGTAGGGTTTCTTCTCTTGATCGCGTGCGCCAATGTCTCCAGTCTGATGCTCGTTCGCGGCCACGCGCGCCAGGTCGAACTGTCCGTGCGCGCAGCGTGCGGCGCTAGCCGATCGCGGATCGTTCGCATGATGTTCACGGAGGCCGCGATCTTCGCCGCGGCCGGCGCTCTGGTGGGCGCAGCGATCGCCTGGGCCGGGCTGCGAATCATCCTCGCGCTCAGCCCCGCTGAGCTCCCGTTGCGCGATCTCATCGGCATGGACCTGCGGGTGCTCAGTTTCACCATTGTCGTGTCTGCTGCTACAACACTCGTATTCGGCCTGTTACCCGCATTGACCAGCACCCGGGGACGGCTTGCAGGACGTCTCGTGGAACGCGAGCGCTCGAGCAGCGGCTTCAGCCGGATAGGGATGGGGGGCGTTCTGGTGGTTGCCGGCGTCGCCCTGGCGCTCATTCTGCTCATCGGTGGCGGTCTGCTCACGCGGAGTTTCCTGGCCCTGGCGGCGGAGAATCCAGGCCTCGAAACGCACAACGTGCTGACCTTCGTCGCGCCCCCGCCGCGAGACGCGGCCACCGCGGCGCAGGTCGAAAGGTCGCAGCCGAAGCCGGCACTTACCCAGTACTACCGCCAGTTTCAGGAGAGTATCGAGACCCTCCCCGGTGTGGCTGCGGTAGCGACGATCTGGCCCACGCCTCTGAGCGGCGTGGCAAGTACCAGCACCTACACGCGCGAGGAGACTCCTGGTGAACAGGAGCAGAATGTTGGCAACAGCCAGCTCACCCACCCAGGCTACTTCGAAACCATGGGTATCCCCGTTCTCGCCGGCCGCACCTTCCGATGGGACGACCATGGACGCGTTGCCGTTGTCAGCGAGAGCTTCGCGAAGAAGGTCTGGCCCGGCGAGGATCCTCTCGGCCGCGTGATCACAGTGGGATGGTGGAGCGGTGTTCAGCCTGCCGAGGTCATCGGTGTGGTCGGCGATGTGCGCTCGATCTCGATCGCCGAGCCCGATCCCGAGGCGATCTACCGCTTTGGGGCCGCCTTTGCCTACAGCCCCATGACCTACGTGGTCCGCGCAACGGGCGACCCCCTCGCGCTCGTCGCCAGTATCCGGGAGGCCCTTACCCAGCTGGATCCCTCGCTGCCGCTCGATGACGTGCGTCTACTCAGCAGCTACGTTGATGAACAGCTGGTGGGAGTGCGATTCGCTCTGGCGTTGATCGGTGCCTTTGCCGGCGTCGGGCTTCTGATCGCAGTGGTGGGGCTATACGGAGTGATCTCGTACGCGGCCAACCGCCGAACGCGGGAGATCGGCATCCGCATGGCCGTAGGTGCGAATCGGCCGCGCATCTTCCGGATGGTTCTGGGGCAAGGGCTCTGGCTTGCCGGCCTGGGCATTGGCGCGGGCGCATTCGGCGCGGTCCTTCTCACGCGCATGATCGAGAACCTGCTACACGGGGTAACCGCCACGGACGCCGCGACGTTCGTCGGCCTGGCCCTACTGCTGACCGCCGTCGCGGTTCTCGCTTGCTGGACCCCGGCCCTGCGGGCAAGTCGCGCCGATCCGATGGGCTCGCTACGGAGCGAGTAACGACCACGCCTGGCCAGCCTGGCTTAGGTGGCCCCGTCCCCAGCAATGGCCTGCGGATGTCGTAAGGACCCGCCGTGCAGGGGTCCGACGATGTGCTCGCGCCCACGCGGCAGAGCGAGATCGAGCAGGTGATTGCCGCCCTCATGAGATTCCGCCCCACGAAGATCGCGGTAGAGGCTGGCTTCAACGACCGGCGCGTTGCGACGCGCTACGCGGACCACTTGGCCGGCACGCATGAACTCACGCGCAATGAGACCGAACAGCTCGGGTTCCGGCTCGCCAAGAGACTCGGCCATGAGACCGTGCACCCTGTGGATGCTGGTGGCGAGTTCCCTTACCCACGCCTCGTGAAGTACGCAACGGCGACCGGCCGCGTGGTCAGAGGAACTTCCCGGTCAAGGGCGACGGCGCGCTGGCCCGCCTCGCGGACCTGCGCGCCGCAGTGCCTTGCCGTTCTACGCGTCGAGAGTCAGCACGAAGATGCAGTCGAAGGAGATCTTCCCTTCCGAGTCCAACTTCGACAGGTTCACGGCACCCGATAGCCGGGCGGCCCCGCCTACGCCGGAATAAGCTCCCCGACCGAGGCGCTCCAAAACGCCAAACCCGACGTTGTTGGCGTCATCGGCCGACGGTATCGCACCCGTGATGTGGGTGATCTCGTTGGTGTTGCTCGTGGTCTTCGGCTGGACCGTGGTCTTGCCGCGGGCAACGATCCTGTCACCGTTGTCGAACATGAAGAACGTCGTTCCGATCAGAGCCAGGCTCGGCCCGTCGCCATCAACGACCTGAATGTCGGAGAGACAATCTCGGGCTCTGCCGACGACCTCGCCGCTAGTAACGTCGATCAAATCGACCGCGAAGCACGTCGCCTCGATTCGCCCTTCCGGGGACCAAATCATGCGCGTCTTGGCTCTCCCTTCACCGTAGACCTGAAGCACCATGCGTTCTTCGGCCGCCTCGGCTGCCATCGGAATCAGCAGCGCCAGCATCGCGATCGATCCTGCCAGCTTCACTCTGCTCTTGGTCATGTGGTTCTCCTCTCCTTGTATCCGGGGTTGGTCTTTGCTGGATCGAGGCTCGTTACGATGACGGCCACTTGTTCGATCCGCAGACTCCGTTGCTCCATGTGCCGGTGACCCTGGCAGGCGATGGCGGGCAGCGGTCGCATGGCTGGGTCAAGACCTAGCCTGGACGTGTCTCGGGACTCCGAGGCAAGGAACTGAGACGCACGGGCAAGCCGCTGTCGGCCCGCCAACGACGGCGGACGGGGATGCCCGGGCCGCCTACTCGCCCTTGCGGCGGCTTCCTCATAACGCGTCAGGGCGAGGTCGGGAGCGGACTGCCCAGGTCGGCGGCGACCTCGTCGACTGCTCGCTCGAGTTGCGCGACCGGCATCTCCGACCCGCCGAATTCGTCTCAATTTTTCCCCTTGTCGCACAAGGGAAAGGCTTGCTATCATCCGCAAGGGACGGTCGACGGACGGCAGATTGCGTATTCCTCGAAGGCCACTGGGTATGGCAGATCGTGGCGTGCGACGCGGGCGGTTGGAAACTCCCCGAGGAACTGATTCATGTCAAGACTGATCGCTGTCGTTGTCACCGCCCTGTCCGCCGTACCGGTAGCCGTAGGGAGCCCCCACCAGGACGCCTTCACCGACCCTCGTGACGAACAGACCTATCCGACGGTCGAGATCGCCGGGTTGGTGTGGTTCGCCAAGAACCTGAACTTTGCCTATCCGGGGTCCTTCTGCTACGAGGACGACGCCGACAACTGCGCGGCCGACGGCCGCCTCTACCGCTGGGAGGACGCACTGGCCGCGTGCCCGCCCGGCTGGCACCTCGGCACCGATGCCGAGTGGCAGCAGTTGGAGCTGGCGCTCGGCATGGACTTCGGCGATCTTGGGGCCATCAACGCCCGTGGCACCGACCAGGGCGATCGACTGGCGGCCGGCGGGGACACCGCGTTCGAGTACGATCTGCCCGGATACCGCGACCCTGCGGGCGTGTACAAGTCACGGGGCGGCGCCATGGCGGTCTGGCAGGCCAATGAAAGCGCCCTCGGCACCGCCTGGCACCGCGACCTGCGGCCGGAGCGCGCCGGAATCTGGCGCAGTCGCGTCAACAAGGAGTACGCGCTCACGGTCCGCTGCGTGCAGAACCACTTCGACCGCGACTACGAGACCTGGGAGTAGTGAGTCCCGGCCAGGCGCCGACTCGCAATCGTCGAACCGCTGGCCCCCCTGGGCCATATCCTCGCTGCACACGATTGTCAGGTACATGCCGAGGGCTTCGTCGCGCGCAGGCCACGAACCCCAATACCCATACGCAGCGGGCGCTTCACCTCGGCTCGGGAGGTCTGATCCGCCCAGAATCAAGTTAAGGAAGGTCTGATCAATCGGCCGTCAGTCAGGATGCGGCCTGAATGAAGGAACTGAGCGGCATACAGGTTTGGAGGCAGTTGCCTTCAGAGGCTCCGCCTACGGTTTCAGTCGCGATGGCGGCCTCTCAGGGCACC
>JAJCXS010000217.1 GCA_029263335.1 Acidobacteriota bacterium
CGTTATCGCGGGCGACCACCGACAAATCGTACGTGCCAGGCGGCACCAGCAGCTGGAAGGTCTGCAGAATCTGGGTGCCGCGAAGTTCCTGAAACTCGTCGAAGGTGAGCGCGAAGCTCAGCCGCTTTTCCCGTTGCGCGATGACATTGCCGTCCTGCTCGAGGGTGACCAGGACGTCGGCGGAGAAGTGGCTGTTGAGACCGAACTGGCTCGCCTGCAGCTGGTCGTACTCGATGGCCACGGTCGCCTGAACTGCGGTGGCGCCGCCGACCGCCTGGTAGAACTCGAAGCTGCGCGCGAAGGGGAATTGCTGGAAGTCGACGGTCGCGGAGGCCTCGCCGCGAACCAGGCTGGCGAGCCGCTCCTTGTGGATCTCCGGGATGCGCAGGATCTCGCGCAGATTGCTCTGGAAATCCAGGAAATCCTGCGCCACCAAGGTCGGGTCCGTCAGACGGTACTGCATGAACCGTTCGTCGTAGACCGACGAGGCGTGACGTCGCAGCGCGTACACATCGAGCGGGTTGTTGACGTAGCCGAACTGTTTCGAGACCACCTGCGCGGCCGCATCCAGGTCGGACACCAGTTCGTAGTCGTTGGTTCCCTTGAAATCGACGAAGTTCAGGTCGAGGACGGGCAACAGGTTGATGTTGTCGGCCATGTTGTACGTCCACACCTCGGAGGCGCGCTCGGACCCGTCGCGCCCCATGGGGTTGCGCTGCAGGTTGTTCGGCGGTCCCATGATGATGAGCACGCGGCCGCGATCCGTGGCCCAGCCTGGCTTGCCGGCGCTGAAGCGCCGGTTCGCGGTGGCCCATCGCACCATGTGTTCGCGGCGATACTCGTTGAGCCGGGTACCCGGTGTGGGGTCGCGGATATCCCAGAAGCGTTCGGTAAACGCCAGCTTCTGTTCGGGCGTGGGCAGCCGCTCGAAGATATCGCGTTCTTCCTCCGTGATGAGATAAACGACGAACTCGTTCAGCCAGGAGTCGAGAGTTTCGGCGAGTTCCTCGGGCGTCGGGTTCCAGCCACTGGCCGAGAATGCGGCCTGGAACGCTGGTCCAACCTGATCCTGGCCCGCGCCGGCACCTTCCTGGGCCTGCAGCGCTGCGGGCATCAGGAGCGCGAGGGTTGCCGCTAGTGCGAGATTTCGAGCGAATTGCTTGATGGACGGCATGGCTTATTGCTCGCGGGTTGGGTTCCGGGCAGATAGAAGGCGTTCGTATTCGGTGCTGGCTTGTCGCTGCAGGTCAGTCTGTCCTAATTCTTCGTACGCTGCCGCAAGGTTGAGCCAGTGCCCAGGATTGTCGTCCTCCAGGTCGATCGCCGCAAGATAGGAGTTCACGGCTGCCTCTCCGTCACCCAGCAGCATGAGCACATTGCCGGTGACGACGTGGGTTTGCACGAAGAGCGGGTTACTTGCCAAAGATCGGTGCAGCGACTCGAGGGCTTCGCGTGGGCGGCCCCCGCTGGCCAGCAGCAACCCGTACAGATAGTTCGCCTCCCAGTGTTCGGGGGCCATCTGGCTGGCAGCCTCGCAGGCGTCGAAGGCGGCCGCCTGGCGCCCGGTCGAGATCCACACCTTGGCTGCCGCGACGAGTACGTCGGGATCCTCGGGTGCGAGGTTCAACATGTCCTGGATCGCTCGTTCAACCGCTACACCATCGCGAGATGCGATACCGGCCGCGAGTTGGTTGCTGGCAGTCTTCAACTGTTTGTCGAGGGCCTCTTCCGCATTGAACTGTTGTTGCAGTTCACCGAAACGACTCATGATCGGCGCGGCTTCCTCGCGTCTTCCAAGGCGGGCCAGCGCGCTGGCCAGGCGATAGTGGGCGTCGAGATGATTGCTGTCGAGGCCGATGGTGCTCTCGAACGCGTCGATAGCGAGCTCGAGTTCGCCCTGATCGGCGTAGATGCGACCGATCAGGTAGTTGGCCTCGATCGGCTCGAAGCCACCGGCGACCGAGAGTTGCAGCATCTCCAGCGCGCGCGCATGCGACTCTGGTCGGTCGGCGAGGACGACGCCTAACGCATAGTGGGCCGACACCAGATCGGGGTAGCGTTCGATGGATTCTTCCAACGTCGCGATGGCCTCGTCGTGGCGCCCCCCAAAGTACAGAGCCACGCCGTAGAGATAACGCACATCCTGATCGTCGGGAACCAGATCGACATAATGGGCGAAATGGTCCGCGGCCCGACCATGGTCGCCAAGCTGCATCTGTGCCATGCCGGCGGCTCGCCAGCCGGCGGCGAAGTGGGGGGCTATATCGACGACGCGGTCGTAGATGCCGGTAGCGCCCAGCAAGTCGCCCACTGCTTCGCGCAGCGAGGCTTGGCCCATCAGTATCTCGGGATGGTCCGGGTCGAGGGCGGCCGCACGTCGATAGGCCGCACTCGCCGCGGTCAGCTGCCGCCCTTGTCGGTACGCGTGGCCCAGCCACATGATGACGGTGGCCTCGTCGGGGAAGCGGGCCGCGGCAGCTTCGGCCAGCGCGAGGGCGTCGCGGTCGCCAGCCTGCAGTGCTGTCGCGATTGCCCCGGTGGCCTCGGTGGCGCTGATCTGCGTGGCCTGCCCCTGCAAAACGAGGGCCGCGGCCAGGAGCAGGGTGCACACCGAAGGGAGCATGAACTCGACAATCTTCGCGACGCTAGCCGCGGTCGTAGAGCAGAAAAGAAACGGGGCCCCACCCCGTGGGGGGAGGGGCCCCGGCAGTCATACGGCTACGGACCTAGTAGATGTACCGGAGGCCGAGTTGAAGTTGGCGGACATTGCCGATGAAGGTGGTCAGGTCACCAAAATCGCTGTCGTCGAAGTCCGTCCTGTCCGTGATCTTGTTTTCCCAGTTGAACACGTTGAAGACGTCGAGCAGGACCTGGAAGCTTCCGGCTTTGGTGCGGGCTTGCCAGCTGGCGCGAAGGTCCAGCGTTTTGAAGTCCGGCTGGCGGAAGATGTTGCGTCCCGACAACCTGCCGTTGATCACGGCGCGGTCGTTGCCGCTCTCACCATCGTTGTTGACGTCATTCTGCAGCAGCGCGCTGTAGGGCGTGCCCGTGCGCCAGGTGAACGTTCCGGCGAGCTTGAAGTCGGCTGGTAGGTCACCGTAGGCGCTGACCACCACACGACTCTTGACGCTGCGATCGGAGAAGCCCCAATCCTCGTTCAGGTCGAAGATATTGGAAGCCTGCTCACCACTGGCCGACCGCTCGTTGCTGTCGTTGTCCTTGTCGGACGCGTAGGTGTAGTGGGCCAATCCGCCCCAACCGTTGGAGAAGCGCTTCTTCAGCGAGAAGATCGCCGCGTGATACCGCGACTCACCGTTCGAGCGATCGATCTTCCACTGCTGACCATCGACAATACGACCGCTGTAGATCATGCGGCCGAATTCGTCGCGCTCACCCGCCACCAAGTTGGTGTCGTGCAGCGTCTGCAGGTTCGAGCCACGGGCGAAGATGTACTCGACGCCCGCTGTCAGATCGGTTGCGACCTCGTGCTCGAGACCGGCGTTGACCCGCAGCGTGCGGGCGCTCTTGAACTCCGGATCGAACCAGAAGATCTCCTGCTCGGCCGAGATGCCGGCAGGCAGCGATGGCAGGGCGTTCGGCCATAGACCATCGACCTGGCCGTTGGGGCCGAAGCTCGGGATAAAGAAGATCCCGACGCCCGGCAGTCCGACCGAGGTGAACGGGTTGAAGAAGAGCAGGGTCGGCGTGCGTGATGTGAACAGGCCCGCCGAGCCGCGGAACACGGTCTTCGAGCTGGGCGCGTAGGCAAAGCCGGCGCGCGGCTGCCAACCGCTTAGATCGTCCGGAATCTGCTGCGTCAGCGGCAGGTTCGGGTTGCCCTGGGGGTCGGGGTTGAAGGTGCCCTCCCAGCGCAGGCCATAGTTGACCGTCAGCTTGTCGTTGACGCGCCAGGAGTCCTGTGCGTACAGAGCCAGGATCGTCTGCCGAACATCAAAGTTGTTCTCGAAGTTCTCGGTCGCGACGCCAAAGCTCTGCAGTAGGAAGTCCGTGTCCCCGGCAAAGAAGTTGTCGAGGCCGCTGAAGCGGAACTCACCAGCCGGGAAGCCGGCGAAGAACTCGCCCGTCTTGTCGGTCTCGAAGTCGATGCCCGCCTTGATGTCGTGATCGTCGAACAGGTACGAGAAGTTGTCCTGGATCTGGAGCTTCTTCTCGTCGACGAAAATTGGCATGAAGAACCGGCGGCCCATCTGGATCGAGGGATTACGGATATCCGTATCCGGACCCGTCAGGTCGTTCGAGAGCCGGTCAAGATTGTCCGTGCCGTACTGCACCCGCAGTTCGTTGAAGGCACGGTCGCCAAGCACGGACGTCAGTTGGCCAATGACAGAAATGGTCGTTTCCGTCTGGTCACCGAGGCTGGACTGCGTGGAGATCGTGTTTCCCTGCAGGCTCGTGTCGGTACCACCGCCGACGGTCTCGTGGTCGGAGTAGTTGACCCGTACCGTCAGTTGGGTGTTGTCGCTGATACCAAAGTCAGCCTTGACGAACGGCACGACCACGTCGTTCGTGCGGTTGAACGTGCTCTGGCTGATGTCCCACTCGGGGCGGTGCTGGGCCACGAACGCGTCGAGCGCCGCCTGCTCGGCATCCGTGACCGTGTAGCGAACAAAGTAGGGCGTGGTGAAGGTCTGAGCGTCGACGGACGCAAAGATAAAGTGCTCGTTGCGAACGATCGGGCCGCCGAGGTTGCCGCCGAACTGTTTGACGGAGAACTCCGACTGCTCGTTGCCGAACGGATCTTCGGAGGTCAAGGACTCATCGCGGAAGAAGAAATGCGCTCCGCCGCGCCACCGATTGGTGCCCGACTTGGTGACCACGTTGAGCAGCCCACCACCGGAACGACCGAACTCCGGCATGATGCCCGAAGTGATGACCTGGAACTCCTTGACCGACTCTTGCGAGACGGTGAAGGGCGAATCGGTGCCGCCACGCTGGTAGCCGAAGAACGCCGAGTTATCCGATGAACCGTCGATGTTCACCGCGGTGCTGACGCCGCGCTGGCCCGATAGGGCGACCGTGCTACGGGAGCCCTCGATTTGGGCGCCAGGAGTCAGTAGGGCGAAGTCGGTGAAGTTGCGGCCGAGGATCGGCAGCGAGTCGATGGCCACCTCGTCGATTGTCGTCGAGACCTGCGTCTTCGACGTTTCAATCAGAGGTGCCTGGCCGGTGACGATCAGGACTTCCTGAACCGAGGCGAGTCCCATCTGGAGGTTGACGTCAATCCCCGAACCGATCGAGACGCGCACGTCGTTGCGTTCCATTGCCTGGAACCCCGTCAACTCCACCTTGACGGTGTAGATCGCTGGCGAGAGCAACGGCACGCGGTAGCTGCCGGTGGCTGAGGTGACCGTCGTGCGGACGCGGCCGGTCTCGTTGTTCGTGACGGTGACGGAAACACCAGGTAGCGAGTTGCCATCCGGGTCCGTAACGATGCCTTGGACGGTGCCGCCGGTCGCCTGCGTCTGCGCTTCCGCGATCGGCGCGAAGACTACAGCCAGCAGGACCAACAAGACGGAAAGCAGGACCGAACGTGTCGGCTTCACTCTAGCCTCCCAACATGAGCGGAGGCAGCCGTGACGCCGCCTCCCAAGTGACCCCCCAATGACGATGCCGCCGACCCCGACGGCTCGACCGCGAACCCGGTGTCTTACAACACGGATGATTCGAGGCTCTGGGGACGAATCCTCTGATTAGTGCGGTCGGATTACCCCAACCCGACGTCGTCATCCTATTCCAAAGTCCCCAGCAGTCAAGGGCACAAAGGGGGTTAGATTGTCTCTCCGCGAGATCTTGACGATTTCGCTGCCACGCTTGCGCGGCACATCGCGATTCACTCGTTCGGCAACCCCACGGCGGCGCGGACACGCCGGGCCTGGTCGCGGGCCGCGGCGAGCGTCTCGGCGACGTTCAGGGTGCGGAATTCGCCGTCGAGATACAGCACGTTGCCTTCGACGACCGTGGCTCGGACGTTGCCGCCGCGGGCCGCGTAGACGAGGTGAGAGTAGACATCGAAACGCGGCACCAGGTTGGGGGCGTCACCGTCGACGATGACTACGTCAGCGCGCTTGCCCGTCTCCAGGGAGCCGATGTTGTCAGCCTGCCCCAAGGCACGGGCCCCGCCGATGGTTGCCATCGCCAGGATCGTCGGGGCCGGAGTGGCCGTCGGGTCGATGCGCACGTTCTTTTGCTGCAACGGCGCCGTCAGCATGGCGCCGAACATGTCGAGGTCGTTGTTGCTGGCTGCCCCGTCGGTGCCTAGCCCGGTCGCGACTCCGGCTGTCAGCAGGGCGTCGACCCGCATGACCCCGGAGGCGAGCTTCAGGTTGCTCTCCGGGTTGTGTACTACGCCGACATCGTGCGCCGCGAGGAGGGCGATGTCCGCGTCGGTCAGCCAGACCGCGTGCGCGGCGATGACATCGGGCCCGAGGAAGCCGATGTTGGCCAGATGCGCGGTGGGTGTGGCGCCGTAGCTCTCTTCGATCTGCTGCACCTCGTCCTGTGTCTCGGCTAGGTGGATCAGCAGCGGCACCTCGTACTCGCGTGTGAGCGCAGCGGCCGCCAGCAGGTTCTCAGGCGTCAAGGTGTACGCCGCGTGCGGCGCGACCGAGGGCGTGATGCGCGGGTGCCCGTGCCAGCGTTCGATGAAGTTGCGGCTGTAGGCAAGGCTGTCGGCCGGCGTTGGTGAGCCGGGCACCGGGAACTCGATGAGGCTCTCGCCGATGATGGCTCGCAGTCCGGCCTGGTCGACCACCTCGGCGACGTCGTCGGCGAAGTAGTACATGTCGGTGAAGGTCGTCGTGCCGCTGCGGATCATCTCCAGCGCGGCGAGGGCGGTCCCCGCGCGTACGAACGCCGGATCGACTACCTCGGCCTCGGCCGGGAAGATGTAGTTCTCCAGCCAGTCCATCAGGGCAAGGTCGTCGGCGACACCTCGCATCAACGTCATGGCGGCGTGGCCGTGCCCGTTGATCAAACCTGGAATCACCATGTCGCGGGGTCCGGCGGCGATCGTCTCGGCGGCGTTCCAGCCTGCGGCGATCTCCTCTCGCGCCCCGATGGCGACGATGGCGCCGTCGAGGATGGCGAG
>JAJCXS010000218.1 GCA_029263335.1 Acidobacteriota bacterium
GGTGATCGCACATCAACATCCGGGTCCTCCGGGATCAGATCTCGGTGGTGCGCGAGGAAAGGTAGCCACTTCGCTTGCATGTGCCCGCGCTCGAAGTACTCGCTGTGTGAGAAGTCGAACCGCTCCTGGACGAGTCGTTCATGGCTAGCCTCGAAACCATCGATCCCGGACGCTCCGGTTCCCGAGACGAACCATGGGGCAAGGCGTGTCCAGATATCACGTGCCCCGTATTCGTTACGGACCTCCTGCACTTGACCTCGCCGGATCAAATCGTCCCAAGGAAAGTCGCGAGGCAGAATGGACCCGCACAGCAGGACCTTACCGAAGCGCAAATAGGGATATCGAAGCAGCGCATTGCCGAGCACATAGGTACCGAAACTATGCGCGGCGATCGAAGGTTGGTCTCCGGACAACGGCGGCCCCACCTTGTGCCCGAAGTCCTCGTTGTAGGTGTCCCGGAACCAATTCACCTTGGCGGTCCGCGATAGGGGGCTCAAGAATTGAAGAATCGAAAACCAGCCGAAGTTCCAGTGATCGAGAAGAGCATGCAGGCCGCGCTGCGGCGCCACTTCGGAGAATATGCGCTGCCACGCTGCTCGGGTACGAATCCCGTGAAGGGTGACCACGGTCTTCGAGATTGCTGGTTCTGACTGCCGCTCGACGTAGTACCGCAGACAGTCGGCCAACTCGGCAGCGCTGCTGAACCGCTCTTCTCTGATCTGGCGAATCGCCTTTAGTGCCAACCGTTTGAGCCAGCCGGGCGCGTTGGCTTCTTCGACGGCTTTCGCGATCTGCTCTCGATCTCCCGCTCTTGGCTTCTCGTCAGCTATCAGCTCGCACAGCAGCATCCCGGCGGAATAGACGTCGGACCGCTGATCGACCTCGCCCAGCGCTTGCTCCGGAGCCATGTAGGCGAGGTCGCCGACGATCAACCCAGTTTGGGTCAGCTGAGTCTCGTCCGTTTCGGGCCTCCGCGCGACGCCAGAGTCCAGCAGCGTCGCTTTCAGTGGCTTTCGCCGAACGAGCAGATTAGCCGGCTTGACCTCGCGATGGACCACGTCCGATTCGTGCAGATACTCAAGGGCCTCGCACAAGTGGAGAACGATCCTCACCTTCTCTTCGAGGGTCAGATTCCGCTGCTCCAAGAGCCGCCGGAGATCGATGCCCTCAATGAGTTCCGTCACCACCAACGCCGGACAGTCGGCCTTCTGGCGCACAACCTCCTTGACGCCTACCAGATTCACGTGCGTCAGTTGGAGCCAAATGCCAGCTCCACGCAGCAGTCGACGCTGCGCACCGCTGTCGGAATCGTCGACTACTTTGAGCCCCACGAGCTTGTCCGCGTACGGATCATAGGCCTTGTAGAGTGGACCGGTCCTGCCGCTCGCGATAAACCGCAAGAGCGTGAAACGGTCGAGCTGACGTGGCAGATCTTCGGTATCGGCTGGCGTGCCACGATGCGGCTCGGCCCGCGACGGAACGTACGTATCCAATCCATCGTGCGGCAGAACGACCGTACCGCTCAGCGCCGACTGAGCGTCGGCGGGCCCCACATCCGTGGTCGCACCTCGCGCGCTCCAGCGCGCGGAAAGCTCGTCGTCGGGACGATCCGGTATCGTCCCGAACGCTTCGACAAGCCGGCGAGGTTCTCCCAGATCTTGGACGCCGATCTCCTGTGCCGCCAAGCGGATTCTCTCACGCACAGCGCTCATGCTCGGCCAGCGAGCGCTCGGCTCTTTGAGCAAGCATCGCTCAATGAGTTCTCTGAGCGAGGGCGGGCAATCGGACCCCAAGGCGTCCATCGACGGGGGCCCGCTCATCACCTTGTACATGATCGCCGTGCTCGATTCCGCGCTGTAGGCGGGAGTCCCGGCGACCAACTCGAAGGCGAGAATACCGAACGACCAAATGTCGGCAGCCGCGGTAACAACGGTCCCCTCAATCTGCTCCGGGGACATGTACATCGGCGTGCCGATCATCATTCCCTCTGAGGTCAGCTCTCCTCCCTGTTCGTTCGCCATCCGAGCGATACCGAAATCCAGGACCTTGATTTCTCCTTTTCGGGTCAAGATCACGTTGTGCGGTTTGATGTCTCGATGGATCACGCCCGACGCGTGCGCGTGTTCAAGACCCGAAGCTAGAAGCTCCAGGATCGCCAGAACCGCCGGAGTTGTTATCGGAAGGCCATCCTGCAGAAGTTCGGCCAGCGTCTTGCCGTCCAGAAACTCCTGAATAATGAACGGTCGGCCATCTTGGACCCCAAAATCGAAGACCTTCACGATCGCTGGGTGGTCGAGATGCGCGGTCGCTCGGCCCTCCCGCAGGAAGCGAGCCTCAAACTCCCGACCTGAGCCTGAGAGGTCCCTCAAGATCTTGATGGCGACTCGTCGACCGAGCGACGGGTCCTCGGCTAGATAGAGGTCCGCCATCGCGCCCCCACCGAGGCGCCCTATCACTACGTAACGGCCGAACGATTTCAGGGAGTCTTCCATGACGAGAATCGTAGAGGTGCGTATTCCCCGCGTGCTCAAGCAGCAGGGCGTCGGAACGTCCTTTCGTTGTTACTACGTCGGGCGAAGTACCTTTGCTGGCCTGCCGTTGAACATTGTCGACGAGGTTCCCGCCGGTCGTTGTATCAGATATGAGCGCTAAGTCGCAGGGAGACTAGCCCGTTCAGGACGGAACTCGACGATTCCGCCTCTCCAACGGCATAAGATCTCGGTACCGAGACGAGCGTCTCGACAGCCGCGCTCGGTGTGCCGGGCGGAGCGGAGATCCCGGCGTAGAGCAACCTCGCCGGCACGGCGTTGATGACGATGCGGCCAGGACGCGTGGGCACGGACGTTGGAACGGGGACTATATACTTGACACAAGGTAGCTAGCCTGTTACCTTTTGTTCATGCGAGACGAACGACCCATCCTGAACGGCTTTCCGAAGCTCCCGACGAACGGGCTTTGGGAAC
>JAJCXS010000219.1 GCA_029263335.1 Acidobacteriota bacterium
CAGGGCCAACAGAAGAAACACCGCGGCGACGCCGACAAGCTCGCGTCCTCGCGTAGCAGTGAACCAGTGCAGTGCCTTCATAGAGCGGCAAGGTAGGACATGAGCGATACGGTGGCAAACAACACACCGGCGACGCCGGTCGCAATGCGGGTCGGCGCGGCCCTGCTAGCCGTCAGCGTTGTGGCTGCGGCTCTCGCCGCCTGGCGGTGGGAACGCTCCGCTGAACTCCTGCCGGGCTTGCCACGGCCGCACTATTCACGGCTCGACGAGAGTCGCACTGACCGGGCGCGCGACACCTGCACGTTCGATCTCGTGGTGGAGGGCCCGCGCGAGGAGGTCTTTGACGACTATGACGGTCTGCTGGGCGCGGCCGGCTGGGAGATCATCGGCACCGCGGGCGATCGGGTGAACTACCGTCGCGGCGACGTGACCGCTCGCGTGGCCGTGCGCATAGCGACTGCCACCGAGCCTGGCTGGGCCCGCGTTCGCGTCAACGTCGGTCCGTGTACCCTCTTGCGGCCACAGTAGCGCTACGGGCAAGCAGGAGGGAGAAGGGATGGGGACTGAGAGAGGGGTGAGCCTCGCCGCGATCCTCGATGCGATGGGCCGCCGTCCGCTGGCCACGTGGGCCGGCATCTTTGCCTACCTGGTGGTCACGGTCCCCACGCACGACCTGGTGCAACTCGTCTTCACCACCTACCGCGACGCCGTGGGGCTGCGTGTCTACCACTTCTCTGTCCTGGCGGGAGGCGCCGTGATGGCCGCGGTCATCGTCGGGCTGGTGCTGCGCGGCGGGGGGGCACGAATGTGGCGGTGGTGGGGGTTCGTTGCCCTGCTCACCGGCGTGGCCTACTACCTCTGTATCGCGGTGAGCAGCGAGATCGTGCACTTCCTGCAGTACGCGATCTTGGCGATTCCGCTCTACGCGGTAACGCGTTGCGCGCTGGACACGGTAGCAATCGCGGCGATTCTCGGCGCCATCGACGAGGGCTATCAGTTTCTCGTGCTACACCCCACCTGGGGCATCTACTTCGACTACAACGACGTGCTCATCGACGCCATCGGCGCCGGACTGGGGGTTGTCTGGCTGCTCTCGGCTCTGCGCCGCGAGGCAGAGCCCGAACGAAACGGCGTCGTGGCAGTCGCCGCGCGCACGGTCTTTCGATCGCCAGCGGTCTGGGCCATGGTCGCCATCGCGGCGGCCGTCGTTGTACTGCTCGGCGCGGGCGTGTTCGTGGTGGACGGTCTGGAGAGCGACGCCGACTTCTACATGGCGCTGAACCGCGGCACGGTAAGCGAGACGTTCTGGATCCAAGAACAGGAGTGGGCGGGCAAGCCGTTCCATATCCTCCGTCCGATACCTGGCACCGCCCTGATCCTGCTGGCCATCCTGCCCTTTGCGGTGCTCGGCGTGCAGCGGCAGCGTTCAGAGCGCGCGCAGCACGTGAATCGGATCGGCTCCGCCTCGATGGCGGTGCTCCTGTGGGCGATAGCCGTGGTGCTCTTCCCACGTGCCGGGGAGCGTGTAGCGGAAAACGAGATGGTCGCTGAGCGGCTCGAGTGGTTCGGCGAGCAGAAGTTCGGTTTGCTGATCCACTGGGGCATCTACAGCGTCTGGGGCGCGGTCGAGTCGTGGCCGATCGAGGCCTCCGACGGCTTCGGTCGCGTCGACGGGTTCGAACCCTGGGAGCGCACCGGACGCGATCTGGAGCAGTTTCGCCGGGAGTACTTCGATCTCGAAGCGAGCTTCAATCCCACACAGTTCGATCCGGCGGCGTGGGCACGCGCCGCGCGGGAAGCGGGTATGCGCTACGTGGTCTTCACCGCCAAGCACCACGATGGCTTCTGCATGTACGACACGAAGGAGACCGACTTTCGCGTGACCGGCCCCGGCTGTGCGTTCGCGGACGATCCGCGGGCCGATGTACTGCGCGGCGTACTCGAAGCGTTTCGTGCCGAGGGTCTGGCGACCGGTCTGCATTTCTCCAAGCCCGACTGGCACCATCCAGACTTTTGGGTGCCGGACCGGCCCAAGCCGAATCGTATGCCCAACTACGACGTTGCCGAGGAGAGCGAACGCTGGGACCGGTTCGTCGAGTTCAACTACCGGCAGGTGGAGGAACTCATGCGCGACTACGGGCCCATCGACATTCTGGAACTCGATGGCGGCTGGGTGAAGGCACCCCGATACGACATAGGTATCAATAAGCTGGTGCGCATGGCCAGGTCGTACCAGCCGAACCTGCTGGTGACCGATCGCGCCGTGGGAGGCCGTCACGAGAACTTCAAGGGCGCTGAATGGAACGTGCCCCGGGTGCCGCCGCGCGCCCCGTGGGAACTGCATCTTCCCGTGGGCTGGCAAATGTCCTTCGATTTCGATGATCACTATCGCCCTCCGGCGGAACTTATCCGCACCCTGGTGGAGACTGTCGCCAAGGGCGGCAACATGGCCCTGGGTGTCGGGCCTCGTCCCGACGGGACGCTGCCGCCGGAGGCGCTGGAGCGCATGCGGATCATGGGGGAGTGGCTCGATATCAACGGAGAGGCGATTTACGCTACGCGCATGGCCGAGCCCTTCCAACAGGGCGACGTGTTCTTCACCCGTGGCGATGAAGTGCTTTACGCCTTTCTGTTGCCGACAGACGGCGGGGGACCGCCGGATCGCGTGCAACTGGACGGGGTGGTTCCGCCCGAGGGGGCGAGCCTGCAGATGCTCGGCAGCGAAATGAGCCTTCCCTGGCAGATCGCGGGCGAGGTGCTTACGGTCGAGATCCCGGCGGCTCTCCGCGCCGCGCCACCTTCAGCCTGGGCCTGGGTCCTGCGGGTCCCGCTCGGCCGGCAACACTAGCCAGATCGGGTAGCCTTCGACGCTCTCGCTGTATCGATATCCGGTGCGGCGCAGCAGCTCACGCACGTCCTCGCGGTCCGCCATGCGGGGAGAGAGGAACACCGCGTCGGCCCGCAGGTCGAGCAGCCCCTCCTCCATGAACGCCATCAGGTCGGGTATGGGCTCCGGAAACGGTTTCCACGCTTCGATTTCGCCTCCCAAGAAGGCCCCCAGCAGTAGCCGCTGCACCACCTGCCGGTCCTCGCCGATGAATCTCAGCGAGTCGAGGTAGTGGTTCCGGGTTGCCAGCGGGAACGGCGGATCGTGGAAGGTAGGCAACCACAGCGAAACCCAACGGCCGCCGAGCACCGTCTTGCCGGGGCCGAGGGTGCGGTGCAGGTACGCGGCCACGTCGTAGCTCGGGTGGGGGACCTTGAGGCCGGGCGGGAACCGGAGAATCGCCAGGTTGTTCCAACCATGCCGTGTGAAACCCTGCCAGACGCTGGCGCTTGCCACGCCGAGGATTCCGGCGGCCACCAGGGCTACTTTGGCGGGCCGCCGCCAGCCTCGCGCCGACTCCACGAGTGCGTGGATCAGCAAGGTCAGTAGAACGGGGACGGGCAGTACCCAGAACACCCGTTCGTACACGTAGGTGCTCGTGATGTTGGCCCCGACGAAGGCGCTGATGTACGGATTCATCAGAGTCACCGCGAACAGCGCAGGGATCACGAGGGCGACATCGCGGGCCGGTCGATGGCGCTGCCAGGCCCATCCTGCGAGGACGCCTGCCCAAATTGTCGCGGTGGTCATTGGCGACCCGAGTGCTTCGCTGATGGCCACACCAAGATCGAGAAAGGGCGTCGGTAGACTGGGACCGATCGGCGAGACGAACTCGACCAGGGCGCTGCGAATCATCAGTCCAGCCGCCACGGCATAGCCACAGGAGGCCAAACCGAGCATCCCGGCGCGCAAGCGGCGTGCCGTGGGCGCGGGAGCTGCCAGGGCCGCGACACCGAAGTAGGTAACGGTTACCGGCGCCGCCCAAAGCGCCGTGGAGGTTGTCCCAATCGCGGCAATCTGGGTGAGCGTCAGGGCGAAGAATCGTCGCGTCGTCGGCGCCTGGGCAAGGTCCCAGGCAGCGACGCCGAGTAACGGCACCAGCAGGGCCAGGAACACGGTGTTGCCGATCCAGGGGTGAGCGAACTGATCGCCCCCGTAGGGAGTGCGTGGGAACAGCACCATGATCCCGAGTGTGATCGCGGTCGCGCGCAGCACGTGGTTCGGCAAAAGGCGCCGATACAGCGATGCGTACGCGAGAGGCATCAGCGCGGCCACGATCGGCCCGATGACAAGATGGAAGACCCCGATCACGGGCACGCTGGAGAACCAGGAGATGGCGGCGGCGAACAGCTCCAGGGTGTGCACCTTGTAGGCCGGCAGGCTCTGAGGCAGGTCGGCAATGCCGAGGGTGGGGTTCGTCGCAAGCAGCGGCGCGCCTGGATCGTCGACAGCGCGCGCCGCGGTGGCTACGTACATGCCGTCGTCGTTCTCGGGTCGGTGCAGCAGCAAGGCAAACGAGGCAGAGGCCGCGGATAATCCCCACAGCCAATGCTCGCGCAGCAGATTGGTGAGGGCCGGCCGCGGCGACACCGGCAGCGTTCTAGCGGGCCCACGAAGTGCCACGGCCACACCGCACAACAGGCACGCTATGATGCACCACCAGAACAGATTGGGACTGCCGCCGAGCAGGTACAGGCCCACCGTCACGGCGGCCAGCGCGGACGCGAGAGTGCGCGCCCACGGGTCGGCGGCGACCACGGTCGAGGCGCTCACGCGTGCCGGCGCTGCCGGGAGCTGCCTACAGGCAACCACGGTGGCGCCCAGGACCAGCGGCACCAACCCGAGCAGCAAATGCAGGCTGCCGCCAAAGGCGACAACGGCGTGCGTGGTCACAGTCCACAGGCCAAAGGCGATGGCGGCGACGCGCACTAGACGTTCCGAGACAGGCACCTGCATGGGCGAGACCCTAAGCGACCAGGTCCGGGTGGGCAATTCCCGGCCGGTCGAGATTGACGCTCCGGCGCGACCGCGTCAACGTATCGGCGCAGTAGCGCCAGACAAGTGCTTCCAGGGGGCTCGCGCCGATGCCGAACAACGAACGAGTGCCGGATTCCACGCCTGAACTACGGACCGAGCGGCTGCGACTCCGGCGTTGGCGCGACCGAGACCGAGAGCCGTTCGCGGAGCTCAACGCGGACCACCGTGTGAACGAGTTTCTTCCCGGGCCTCTGTCGCGCCAGGAAAGCGACGCCATGATCGACCGCCTCGAAGGGCACTTCGACCAGCACGGGTTCGGATTTTGGGCCGCCGAGTTGAATGATGGAGTCTTCGCCGGGTTCGTGGGGTTGTCGGTGCCACGATTCGAGGCGTCGTTCACGCCGTGTGTGGAGATCGGATGGCGTCTGGGGGCCCGACACTGGGGCCGGGGATACGCCACCGAGGGAGCGCTCGCCGCTCTTGCCTACGGTTTCGATGTGCTCGGGCTCGAAGAGATCGTGTCGTTTACGGTTCCCCACAACCTTGGCTCCCGACGAGTCATGGAGAAGATCGGCATGACACGCGAGCCGAACAGTGATTTCGGCCACCCGTCACTGCCGGCAGGACATCCGCTTCGCCGGCACGTTCTCTACCGGATTGCCGCGCCCGGCGGGCGCGCGAAGGACGGTCAGCAATGAAGGAACCAGTGCAACTGTCGGATCTCGAGTTTCGAGCCGCGAACGAAGGAGACGTGGCCGCCATCGTCGGCCTCCTCGCGGCCGACCCGCTTGGCGCTCAACGGGAACGTTCGGAGGAGCCACTGCCGAAGTCATACCGTCGAGCCTTCGAAGCCATCGCGGCAGACCCGAATCAGAACCTCGTCGTCGCCTGCGCCGCAGACGCCGTGGTGGGAGTGTTGCAGCTCACGTTCATTCCCTACCTGACGTACCAGGGCGGCTGGCGCGCCCAGATCGAGGGCGTCCGCGTGGCGGAATCCTGGCGGTCCAGTGGAGTGGGTCGCGCGTTGTTCGAGTGGGCGATTGCCCGAGCCGAGGAACGCGGCTGTCACCTGGTGCAGCTCACCACCGATGCGCAACGGCCCGACGCACTGCGGTTCTACGAGAGCTTCGGGTTTCGTGCGACCCATCACGGATTGAAGCTGCATCTGACGCGGGGCGCGGAGTCTCCGTAGTCGAGCGCAGGGCTGTTCGGGCGAAGGGTGCTCGGCAAAACACCGCGTGAGTCACGGTCGTTGCCTCGGCGCAGTGGCGTACACTGCGGTGAAGAGATCTTCGGTCCAAGTCACCCCAGAGCCAGGAGGCAACGATGTCCGTCGCACGCGTAACCGAGATCAAGGCTTCGTCCACCGAGAGCTTCGACGACGCCGTCCGTGTCGGGATAGCCCGCGCCAGCGAGACCCTCTCCAACGTCAAGGGCGCCTGGATTGCCGAGCAGGAAGTGATCGTGAACGACGGTCAGATCGCCGAGTACCGCGTTCTGATGAAGGTCACCTTCGTGCTGAACTAGCTCCGAGGCAGGAGGTGGCGGCCTAGCCGCCGCCTCGCGGCCCGCGGCGAACTCAAGCGTCGTTCGGGCCGACCTCGGCAAGCCAACGCCGGGAGAATGAACGTGAGCGATGAGGAACGGGCCAGGAACCAGAAACAACTCGTGGCGCTGTTCGTCCTGGCCAGCGGCGGCATGCTCGTGCTGGGCGGCATCGTGCTCCTGGCGACGGGCTGGCAGCCGCTGGTGGGCGGAGTGCTGTTGCTAGCCGGCGTCATGGACTTCGGGTTCGGCGTCTTCTTGCGTACTCGC
>JAJCXS010000220.1 GCA_029263335.1 Acidobacteriota bacterium
GTAGCCGCCGTCGCGTGATGGGCGACGACTGGGGCGAGCAGCATCGCGGACACCATGCCGGCGACAACCCGCCTTCGCGATACCCGGGCTGAGATCCAGGCCACGGCAACCAGGCCGAACAAGTAGCTCGCCGGCAGAACGGCTGGCAGCCAGCGGCGGAACGCCCACATCGGCGAAGGAATGATGTTGCGCTCCCACATGATCATCGCGCTCAGCAACAGCAGCACCGTGGCGGCCGGCAGGATTCCGTCCTCCTGACGGCGACCGACGATGAGAACCGCCGCACCCAGCGCTGAAAGGAACACCAGCATCGGCGAGATCCCCAGCCCGAGCTCCACGTGATTGGCCATGTTCCAGGAGTCCGAGGCGCGGAAACTGGCGAACAACCATGGGCGCAGCCAGTACCCGGCGGCCGTCAAGGCCACGACCGCGCTCGCCGCTGACCAGCGCATGATTTGTCCCGGCCGCGTCTCCGCGGCAAGAAAACCGCGCACCAGATCGCGACGCTGCCGTGCCAGACGGTGCACGACGAATGCCACCGCGCCGGCCAAGATTGCCGCCAGTGCGGCAGCACCGAAGAAGACGGGCGGCGTCAGATAGAACTGCCGAAGAACATCGAAGTAGTACGGCCACAGCCAACCGATGGCATGGACAAGCGTGTGGACGATGAGAAGTCCCAGGGGCATCCAGAACACGGCCAAGTCGCGGCGACGCAGGTGACCCAGGGCAACATCGGCGAGAAACAAGAGGCCGAGGGGAGCGACGACGACCAGCAGCTCGGCTTTGGTCAGAGGGCAAAGCCCGAAACTCACGGCCGCGAGCAGGCCATGGAAACGCCCACCATGCTGCCGATAACGAACGAGCGCCAGACAACCCAGCACGATGAGAAGCTGGGCAGCGGTCTCGGCAGCGCTGTAGCGCGCGAACCAACCGGTGACAACGCCTGCCGCCATGAGGGGACCGGCCAGCAGGCCGAGCCGGCCGCAAAACGCGGCGCCGAGCAGGCTCAGACCACAGGCCGCCAACCAGGCGAGCACGCCGCCAGTCGCCAGCGCGCCCGGCGTGTCGGCCACCCAGTAGCCGACTGCCACCCACACCGGATACAGGGGCGTCGCCTGCGGAACGACACGACCCGTCGCCAGGCTCTCGAGGTAGAAGCCCATGTATCGGTAGCTGTCGTTGGCAGCCGTGCGTCCCGGCGGGGGGAAGAAGTATCGCTGCGCCGCGGCGGGCAGCCGTGTGACTGCCTCGTCATACCAGTCGATGGCGCCGTCCTGGGCGAGCTTCTGGCCGGCATGCAGGTACGTTCCGGGGTCGCGGGCCTCCAGGCGAACGTCGAACGGCGGGAAGAAGAGCGCGACGCAGATCACCGTGACCGCAGCCACGGCGAGCAACACTACCGCAGCCTCGATCCGGCGTTCTCGAACGACTTGCGCGTCAGCGGCGACCGTCACGCCTGGCGCCGGCCACGGCCTACCCGAACGGCCCGCGCCACCAGCGACCAACAGGGCCGCGGCGAGCAGCGCGGCGGTGCCCAAGAAGACGACGGGCGTGAACAGGCCCGCTTCGGCTACCACGATGCCCCACCAGCTGAGCAGCACCCAGCCAAAACCGAGACTCAGGAACGCGTCCTCGATCGGACTTCCCGGGCGACCTCCCAAGACTCGCCAGGCCCCCACTCCGATCGTCACCGCGAGGCCAACGGTAACGACCGAGAGCGTCACGGCACCGAGCATCATCCGCGCCAGGCCGGCGGACCCGCAGAGTCGGGGAGGATCGCCTCGATGCGTTGGTCGATCAATTCTCGTGCCGCCTGGCTGACGTTATGAGGCATGCAGCAGTCAACCATCAATGCGCGAGCGTGATCGAGTGCGGCTGCCCCGGTGCGCCGCAGTCGCGGCGCCCGCTGCGCCTCGCTAGCTCGCAGGTGATCCAGGAGTAGCGCCGCCGTATCTCGAGCGGTGCCGCCAGCGCAGTAGCCCTTTGCGGCCGCGCCGATTCCCCTGGCCAACGCATCATCATCGACCAGAGCCAGCAACGTCTCGCGCAGCCCCGCCTCGCGTTCCCGGCCAGGCTCCACCACGACGGCGGCGCCGTTTGGCAACGAGTCCCATGCGGGCGCCCGCATTACCACCGCCACCTGGCCGGATGCCATCGCCCGATAAACGAGTCCACGATCGTTGAGCGTCGGGTCGCCTGTTGTGGCGACGACCACGTCCGCGGTATCCGCCAGTTCGCGGCGACGGTCGACGCCGTCCTCCACGACCCACTCGACACGGTCACCCAGACCAGCCTGAGCGGCCGCATGGCGAATGCCCGGCTCGAGCACCTTGATGACGTGGTAGCTGGCCTCGATATCGGGTCGCTCGGCCAACACCGCCGCCAGCGCCCTCAACTCCGGCGCCGGCCAAGACACGTTCGGTGCCACGATCGCTATGCGGCGCGCCGTTTCGAACATATGGGGTGTCGGCCGGAGTTCGCCCGGCGAGGCGGGCAGCGGCACGACCGGAACCTCCGGGCCAAGCTGCCTCGCGATGTCGTCGGTCGCGGCGATCAGGCTGTTGTGCTCGGCGCACAGAATCGGCAGCGGATCCTTCACGCGAAACAGCGCGCGCGTACCCCAGCCCGCCGCAACGGTTGCGGCGACGGCAGGCCCGTCTTGCCGCTGCTGCCCGAGAATCTCGCCGTAACGATCCCAGCGGGCGTACCCCGCCAAGGCGCCAACCAGAACGTGATGGGCCGTGGTGTCGAGTAGCCACACCACCGACGGTAGGCGTCGCGATAGCAGCACGCTGGGCTCGTAGGGGCGGAAGTCGCGCCCGATGGGATGGAGTGCAGCGTTGAAGGGCGCGGCGGCGTGGCGCTCGGGCAGCCTCAGGTAGTGGTGCCCGGGCGCCGGCAGGTCGCCCTCCCGAAGCCGTGTCGACTCGCCGAACACTTCGACTTCCGCCAAAGTCGCCAGCTCACGAATGGCGGCCTCGATCTGGTGTCGTTCGATGGCGGCGGCGGACAGGCTCGGCAGTGAAACAGCGATGCGCATGGCTGCCTACTCGAGTGTGGCGGTGAGGGCCTCTATCGCCCTGTCCCAGGTGACCCGCTCGCGTACGCGTGTGCGGCCTTCGGTGCCAAAACGCTCGCACGCAGCGCGGTCTCCGTACAGGTCGTCAATGCGCGCGGCGATCTCCACCGGATCGGGCTGCACCACGAAGCCGGTGGCGCCATCTTCCACGAACTCGAGGACGCCGCCAGCGTCGGTGGTCGTAACGACCGGCTTGCCCGCGAAGAAAGCCTCCAGCGTGGTGAAGCCATAGTCTTCGTCGTGCGGCGTCAAGACCATGGCAAGGCAGCCCGCCATCAGATCGAGAACGTCGTCGTCAGACACAAAACCGAGAAAATCGACGCGGTCGGCAACGCCAACCTCCTCGGCCAGCTTCTTCAGATCATCGCCATGCGGTCCGCGGCCGGCCACCTTCAGCGTTACCGCCGAGCGGGTCTCGGCCAGCGCGCGAATCGTCAGGTCGAGCCGTTTGATCGGGTCGAGACGACCGACGAAGAAGAGATAGTCGCCATAAGGGCCGGGCCGAAGTCGAGCGTGCAACGGTGGCGGCGCGTACAACGGCGTTGCCTCGATACCGCAGTATCGCTGCATTCGCCCCGCGGTGTTGCCGCTGTTGGTGAACAGCGCCCGACACTCACCGAGTGCCTCGATGTCGAGCTCGACGAGCGCTTCGCGCAGGGCCACATCGTCTTCGGCCATGCTGAAGTTGCCGAAGGGCGTCGGGTGCAGGTCGTAGACCTCGCGTTGTTGATGGAACACCCAGGCAATCTTGTTCGGGTGGCGAGCCAGGTACGACGGGTACTTGGTAGCGATGACCAGATCAACCTGTCCGGGCGCCGTCTTCTCGAAACATGCAAGACGCCACGACAGGGCCTGGTCGAGTGAATCGGTCTCGCCGGTCCACGTGTAGGGCAGCGTGACCAGGTCGACCTCATGGCCGGCCTCGCGCAGCGCCTTCACAGTGAGCTCGGCATGCAGCTCGGCCCCGCCCCGCAGGAAGGGAACTTGCGGTGCGGTAACGACGATGCGGCTCACGGTGCTCGACGGGTGGCTACGAGCGCGTATTCCTGCGGCCGGCAGCAAAGCTCGTCGACTCGACTCAGTCGCTGGTTCAACTCTTCGAGGACGCGGCGCAGGCCGTCGTCATCGCCGCTCAGCGACTCGTCGATCGCCGTCGGCCGCACGGAGTCGGGAACCTCCGCCTGATAGTGAACGTCCACCTGTTCAAAGCCCGCGCGGTTGGCGAAGAAAGCGAGCAGGCTCGGATGCACCGGGCGCACATGTGTGGGATCGATCACGTAGGCCCGCAAGATCGCGAACAGGCTCTCCGGGTTGATGGTCTCGATCAACAGGCGGCCACCAGGGGCCAATCGGCTCACCGCCAGCCGCACCAGATCTTGCCAGCGAGGCGGCGGCAGGTGCTCGATCACCTGAGCCAGAAAGATGCCGCCTAGCGACTCCTGGTCCCGCGCCTCAAGCCAGTCGAACAGGTCCGCATGAACCGCGTCGAAGCCGTTGGCCGTGCATTCGCTCACGTCGGCTTCGTTGATCTCCACGCCAATGGCGTCAACACCGGCGTCACGTAGCAGTTGAAGGAACTCGCCGCGCCCGCAGCCCAGGTCCGCCACCGGCCCCGGCATTCCCTCGAAGCGTTCCACGTGGGCCCGCATTCGGTCGCTGATCTCGTCGGGCTTACCGCGAAAGGCAGCCTGGTGCGCGCGGTAGTCCTGATCGCCCATCCACTCCCGGAGGCGACGCCAGAGCGGCATGTCGAAGGGGTCTGTGCTCGCCGTCCCGGCATCATCCTCTATGCGACCAGCGTCGCCGTCGAGAGCAGCCAGCGCCTCTGCCAGTACCGTCCGCGTCTCGAACATCTCCGCCTTGCCTGGCAGATCGCCGACACGATCGAGCCGCTCGGCCAGACCGGTAACGACGGCGTCCTTTTCATCGAAGCGGCCATCGACGGCCTGCGCGCGTTGCACGAAACGAACATCGAAGTCGTGCAGCGAGCCGGCCATCTGCTGCCACGACTCGGTGATGTGCGCGCGCACCGCCCACAGTTCCTCTTCGAGCGCATCGAACAGGACCACATGACGCTGGCGCAGCGTCTCGTCGTATTCGGCCAGTGCGGTGTCGAGGCGACTCTCGATCTGACGCGGCGCGGCAACTCTCTCGTAGAGCGCATCGTAGAGCGCCGCCAGCCGCGCCTCGGTGCGAACACCCTGTTCGTTCAGGTGACGCACGACCTCGGCGTTGAACCTCTCCTGGCGGGCGAGATAGGGGTCAAGAAACGGCTGTACGAAGGGCCGCGCGAGTCGCCGCAACAAGGTGAGCACTGGCCCGAGCACGGGCACGTGCGAGCGAACTTCGATAGGGCCGGTAATCACCGCCAGGTCGTTGGCGGCCTTCAGATGCGCCGTGGTGGTGATCTCCGGTTCACTTGGCGCCGGAGGGATCACGAACTCCGCCAACTCCGGACGGCCCGACTCGGCGAGGCCGTCGGACAGGCGCGGCGGCGCCTCCTGGGCGAGCTCCTCACGGATGCGCTCGCGCAAGTCTTTCAATCGCTGGGCGATCTCGTTCTGATCCATTTCCAACTCACCCAAAGGAAGGCGCCCCGGAGAGGGGTTAGCGACCAACCGAAGTGTAGTGGAACCCCTGTTCGTGCATGCGGTGCGGGCTGTAAACGTTGCGCAAATCGACCATCACGGCACGGGTCATCAGGTCCCGCAGTCGCGCCAGGTCGAGGTTGCGGAACTGGTTCCACTCGGTTGCGATTACCAAGACGTCCGCGTCCGCGACGGCATCGTAAGTGTCTTCGGCATACTCGATGCGATCGCCGAGAACGACGCGCGCAGTTTCCATGGCCGCCGGATCGAAGGCCCGCACGACAGCGCCGCCCCGGAGGAGTCCCTCGATAATGTCGACGGCCGGGCTGTCACGAACGTCGTCGGTGTTGGGCTTGAACGCGAGGCCGAGCACAGCGACCCGCTTACCCTCCAGACCGTCGGCCGCCGCGCGGATCTTGTCGACCATGATCTGTCGCTGACGCGCGTTGGCGTCGAGCGCCGCCTGCCCGACGAGGAAGTCGTAGCCGTTCAGCTCGGCCGTCGACACTAGCGACGCAACGTCTTTGGGGAAACAGGAGCCACCGAACCCGGGGCCGGGATGGAGGAACTTGGGCGAGATGCGCCCGTCCAGCCCCATCGACTTCGACACCACATGAACGTCGGCGCCGATGCGCTCGCAGATGTTGGCCACCTCGTTGATGAACGTGATCTTCACCGCGAGGAACGCGTTGGACGCGTACTTGATCATCTCGGCGCTAGCCACCGAGGTGATGATGAACGGCGTCTCGATGAGATAGAGAGGCCGATACAGGGCCTTCATCACTTCGACCGCACGCTCCGATTCAGCGCCGATCACGATGCGGTCAGGGCGCATGAAATCGGCCACAGCCGAGCCTTCACGCAGGAACTCGGGATTGCTGACGACATCAAACGCGGCTTCGGCACCGGCCTCCTCGAGGAGGATCTTCTGGATCCTGGCGCCAGTCTGTGGCGGCACCGTGCTCTTGGTGGCGATTACTTTGTAGCCATTGAGATTCTTGCCGATCTCGTGCGCCACCGCGTCGATGAACGACAGGTCGGTGCCACCGTCATCGCGCGCGGGCGTTCCCACCGCGATGAACACGGCGTCGGCGTCGCGAATCGCCGCACCCACGTCAGTGGTGAAGGCCAGGCGTCCGGCCTCTACGTTCTGTGTAATCTTCTCGGCCAGGCCGGGCTCGTAGAACGGTACCTCGCCTTGCTCGAGCAAGGCGATCTTGGCTGCGTCGATGTCCGCACAGACGACATCGAGGCCAAAATCAGCGAAGCAGGTACCGGTCACCAACCCCACATAGCCGGTGCCGATCATCGTGACCTTCATGGCGTTCCCCGCGCAGGCGATCTTGCGTTCTATGGCCGTGTGTTGAGACGGTACGGCGAGGCCGGAACATGCGGCCGAAACGCCCGTACCTCTGGGCGCAACCCCGTACGCCGCAGCCCGTCGGACGGGCGCAAGGATATCGCAATACCGATAACCCTACCCGACTCGCTGTCCGGCCAAGGCGCACTCGACCGCAGCCTCGTAGCCCTCTCTCAGGGCCTCGGGGCTGACGTTGTTCGCACCCCAGAGAGACGCGGCGGCGGCGGCGCGGAGCCGCACCTCTTCACTGCCGAGCCATTCCGAGAGAAGCGCGCGCAGCCTGGCCCTCTCTTCTTCTCTCGATCCTGTCGGCACGCGCAGCACGGCGGGCGAGGGAATGTCACGCTGGTGAACAAGATCGTGGATGACTGCGGGTGTGCCCACGCTCATCAGCTGCATCAGCGGGCCGGACGCCGCACGGGCACTCGGATAGCGCAGATTCAAGCCGAGATCGACGGCACGCAGCAGTGCCCCGAAGTCCTCGTCGTCGACGCGGCCCGTGAATGTCGTTCGCTCGGCCAGCGGGCCGTTCTTCACCGCGGCATCGAGCTGCAACTCGGGGTCGACGGCGCCGACGATTACCAGGCGAAAGGCGGTCTCTTCGGCCAGGTCCGCCAGAGTCTCGAGAATGAGATCCACGCGGTGCTCGGCCCCCAGATGGCCGAAGGTGCCGAGCAGCGGGACATCAGGACTGGCGCCGAGCTCGGCACGCCACTGTTGGGACCGTGCAGGGCTGCATTGTGGCACCGGCAGCCAGAGTGGAACGTTGCCGATATCGGCCCCGGGAACCTGCGCGGCCAGCCAACGCGCCAGCATGGCCCCGTGGACCACCGTATGCGTGCTGGCTCGGATGAGGTCCTCGCAGAGCGGGAAGTTCCAGTACAGCGACGGACCACCTAGGCCCGCAGCGACGACGGACGCCACCGAGTCGGCGAATTCCGGGGCGCTGCCCCGCAACGCTGCGTGGTAGCCGGCGATGTCGTCCTCAGCCAGAAACGCCGCTACCCGCGCCGGATGCAGCACCGCATCGTGCAGCACCAGCAACCCGGGATGGCTCGTCACCATCGGCAGGGTCGAAAGGTGCTGTGAGTTGTTGCCCACCTGGTAGATGTTCAGGTCGAAGGGCGCAACCGCGTGACGTGCTTCCCACTCCTGAAGCGGATGGACCGGTCGCCCGTGCAGCGCCCCGTCCGATGTTTCGCCGGTGAAGATCTCGAGTTCCCAATCTTCCGGCAGCAACGGCAACAGGTTGTCGACGTACGTCGCTATCCCGGTGCGCGCGGGCGGTACCGGCGAGAACATCGCAAGACGTGTCGCACTCACGAAGTCACCGCCGATGCTCGATCCAGGAGGGGACGCAGGAACTCTCCGGTAGACGAGCCTTCCGCCTGCGCCACTTCCTCCGGCGTCCCTGAGGCAACCATCAGGCCACCGGCAGCGCCGCCACCGGGGCCCAGGTCGATGACCCAGTCGGCGTATTTGATGATCTCGAGGTTGTGCTCGATGACAACAACCGTATTGCCCTGTTCCACCAAGGCGTCGAGCACCTTCAACAGACGCGCGACATCTTCGAAGTGCAGGCCCGTCGTCGGCTCGTCGAGCAGATAGAGCGTGCGACCGGTTGCCCGCTTGGACAGCTCCCGCGCGAGCTTGAGCCGCTGCGCCTCGCCCCCCGAGAGCGTGGTCGCGGGCTGGCCGAGGCGCAGGTAACCAAGACCGACCTGCTGCAGCGTCGAGAGTTTGGGCGCGATGGCGGGTACCGGCGCGAACTCGTCAACGGCATGGTCGATGGTCATCTCCAGCACGTCGGCGATGCTGTGGCCGCGGAACTTAACCTCGAGCGTCTCCGGGTTATACCGTCGGCCGCCGCATTCGTCGCAAGTGGTGTAGACGTCGGGCAGGAAGTGCATCTCGATCTTCTTGAGACCGGCCCCTTTACAGCCTTCACAACGCCCGCCGCTGACGTTGAACGAGTACCGGCTGGGTCCATAGCCGCGCACCTTGCTATCCGGCAGTGCCGCGAACAACTGGCGGATGGTGGTGAAGACCCCCGAGTAGGTGGCCGGGTTCGAACGTGGCGTCCGACCGATTGGCTCCTGGGTGATGTCGATGACCTTGTCGACCGCCTCGATGCCGTCGATGCGGTTGTGCAGTCCCGGCGTCGCCGCGGCGCCGTTCATTTCCTTGGCCAGGGCCCGGTAAAGGGTCTGTTCGATCAGCGTCGATTTGCCGGAGCCCGAGACTCCGCTCACCACCACCAGGCGGCCGAGCGGGATTTCGACATCGATGTTGCGGAGGTTGCGATGGCGTGCGCCTCGGATGGTCAGATGCGTCGGGCCCTCGTCGTCGCCGGCGCCACCGCGGCGTCGCGCCGGAACCTCGATAGCCTTCCTGCCGGAAAGGTACGCACCGGTCGGCGACTGCGGATGCTTCTCGATGTCATCGGGTGGCCCTTCGGCCACCAGGTGCCCGCCCTGTTCGCCCGCGCCCGGGCCGAGATCCACGATCCAGTCGGCCGACCTGATGGTCTCCTCGTCGTGCTCCACTACGATCACCGTGTTGCCGAGATCGCGGATCGCCCGCAGTGCGTCGATCAGTCGGCGATTGTCGCGCGCGTGCAGGCCGATGCTGGGCTCGTCGAGTACATAGAGCACGCCGCGCAGACGCGTTCCGATCTGGGTGGCCAACCGGATGCGCTGACTCTCGCCGCCAGCGAGGCTGCGCGCGGAGCGGTCGAGGCTCAGGTAGCCGAGCCCCACCTGGCGAAGAAAGCCAAGCCGTTCCCGCACTTCCTTCAGAATAGGCGCGGCCACCGGGAGCAGTCGCTCCGGCACCGTCAGGCCTTCGATGGCAGGCACGGCATCGTCGATGGTCAGCCTCGCGAGCTCCGCGATCGAGCGGTCGTCGAGTCGCACCGAGAGACTCTCGGGGCGCAGCCGTGCCCCCAGGCAGACCGGGCACGGACCGTCGTGCAGGAAGGGCTCGAGCCGTTTGAGAACACGGGGCGAGTCGGCCGATCGCAGCGCCCGCTCCAGCCAGGCGACGGCGCCCAGGAAGCCGCGCTTCAGGCTCTTGTCGATGTAGTCGCCGGCCAGGCGGAACTTCAGCGGCTCGCCGTCAGCTGGCCCGTGCAGCACGAGATGACGAAACTCCTCCGGCAACTCTTGCCACTTGACCTTCGGCTTCACTCCCTCGCGCCGTGCCAGGGCCTTGAGAAAAGCCACCGGATAGGCCGCGCCCCGCCAGGGGGCGATGGCGCCGTCGAGATAGGGAAGCGACGGGTCCGGAACGATACGCTCCGGGTCGACGCGCCGGTCGGTCCCGAGCCCCGCACAGTCCGCACAGGCGCCGCGCGGGCTGTTGAAAGAGAACGATCGCGGCTCCAGGTCGGGCACGCTGATACCGCAGTGGGCACACGACAGCCGATTGGAGAACAGCCGGTCGCCCTCTCCTACGATGTTCACGATCACGGTGCCGTCGCCGAGTTGCAGCGCCGCATGTACCGCGCCGAGCAGTCTTTTCTCGACCTCGTCACGAAGAACCACACGGTCCACCACGACTTCGATGTCGTGCAACTTGTTGCGCGCCAGCTCCAGTTGCTCGGACAGCTCGTGCACGCGGCCATCGACGCGTACGCGCACGTAGCCACTTCGCGAAAGTCGTGCCAACTCGGTCTTATGCTCTCCTTTGCGCCCGCGAATGACCGGCCCGAGGATTTGCAGCTTCGAACCGCGCGGCAGCTTCATCAGGCGGTCGACGATCTGGAGACTGGTTTGCGACGCCACCGGACGGTCGCAGCGGGGGCAGTGCGGCACGCCGACCCGTGCATAAAGTAGACGTAGAAAGTCGTAGATCTCAGTGACCGTCCCGACGGTCGAGCGCGGGTTGCGGCTGGTGGTCTTCTGATCGATCGCGATGGACGGCGACAGACCCTCGACAAGATCGACTTCCGGCCGCTCCATCTGCTCGAGGAATTGGCGCGCATACGCCGACAATGACTCGACGTAGCGGCGTTGCCCTTCGGCGTACAGGGTGTCGAACGCGAGCGACGACTTGCCGGAACCCGAAGGCCCGGTAATGACGACGAAGGCGTACCTCGGCAGGTCGAGGTCCAGGTTCCTGAGGTTGTGCTGTCTCGCCCCGCGAACAGCAATGCGATCAATCGGCACTGGTATTTACCGTATCTTCCTGTATTTTGCTATCAGTTCCGGCGACGAGACCATCCCGAGCGCCAGCGAGCCTCCCGCCGGGTATCATCCGCCACGTCAGTCTCGAGCCCGGCCGCCAGCGCTGCCCGGCTGTCTAGCTGCGGCGGATGCCGCCTAACCGATCCAATCTAGCAAAGTGACCGCAGAGCGGAAACCCAGCACGGGACAGGCCGGGCGTGAATCCGGCACGGACGAGGCAGCCGGCTCCGTCGGTCGCCTCTACGTAGTCGCCACGCCGATCGGGAATCTGGGCGACATCAGCCGTCGCGCCATCGAGGTTCTTGGTGCGGTCGACGCCGTGCTCGCCGAGGACACGCGGCACACCCGCAAGCTGCTCTCGCACCTGGGGATCAAGGTGCCGTTGCGCGCCTACCACGCCCACAATGAAGCGAAAGCGACCGTGGACGCCATCCTGGCTCTCGCTCGTGGCAGCCAACTGGCGCTGGTCAGCGATGCTGGCACGCCGGCCATATCGGACCCGGGCTCCCGTCTGGTGGAGGCGGCAATCGCGGACGGGTTCGAGGTCGTTCCCATTCCGGGACCCAGCGCCGTGCTTGCCGCGCTGGTGGCCTCCGGCCTTCCCACCGAACGCTTCACCTTCCTGGGCTATCCGCCGCGCAAGGCCGGCGAACTCGCCCGCTTCCTGGGGGAAGCCGCCGCCAGCAGCGCTACGCTGATCTTGCTCGAGTCGCCCCGGAGGGTCGGGACCACCCTGCGCGCTGCCGCCGCGGCGTTTGGCGACCAGCGCCGGGTCTGTATCGCCAGGGAGTTGACCAAGGCGCACGAAGAGTTTCGGCGCGGCACACTGGGCGCGCTCGCCGCGTCGATCGAGGAACCGCTGCGGGGCGAGGTGACGCTGGTGATCGAAGGGGCCACCGGCGGCGACGTTCGTGCGCTCGACGACGCCACCCTGCGCGATCGACATGCTGTACTGCTGGCCCAAGGGATTTCACCCAAGACAGCTCTCAAACATCTCGTGGAGGCGACCGGCATGCGTCGCCGTGACGTCTATCGCGCACTACACTTGGGAACCGAATCTGACGACACCGATACTCCCGGAGACACGCTATGAAGCGCCTCGCCCTAGCCATCCTGGTGCTGGCTCTCGTCGCCCCCGCCTGCAGCCCCCCTTCGGCGGACGCCCTTGTGCGCGGAGTCATGGCGCAACGCAACAACTACGATGCGACGCCTCTGTCCTGGATTCAGCGTGAGGACGGATCGCTGTTGATCGAGGTGATGGTGGTCAACAACAACGCCGAAGGTGCGCTGCGGACGCTCACGGTCCTGGTCGAGCAGCTCGACGCTGAGGAGAAGATCCTTCGTTCGAGCCGCGAGGTCCTCAACGTGGCGACCCTCACTGCCGGGATGGGGGAGAACATGAACCTGACAGTGGGCAACGCCGCCGCCCTGGTGGAGAACATCCGCCTCCTCCGCGAGCCCAACCCGCCGGAAGCCGACTGGGACGAATTCCCCGAATTCGCGGCGGTGCGACCCCGCATCTAACGCTCGGCGGCAGAGCACCGCGGTCCAGCCCTCGCGTCAACCCGGGGCCGGGGTTGTACGTCTGGCATAATGCGCCTGAGGCCACGCCAACAGGAAGGAGATCCTATGCGCACTCGGAGCATCGTCGGCTATGCCTGTGTTCTCGTGCTCGCGTCCTCTCTCGGGCTACCCGCAGCCGCCCAGTTGGAAAGCGTGTACAACATCACCGTCAAAGTGGAAGGTGGCGGCGGCTTCCTCGATTGCTGGGAGTTTCATGCCGACGGTTCGCTGGTGATGGCCACCATGTCCGATCCTCTTCGTTGGGCCAAGCTCAAGCTCAACGCCAAGAAGGGCACGTTTCAAGCAGCGACCCTGACGGGTTCGGCGGACGGCTTCACCTTGATGTTCTCGGGGAAGGCACGAGCAAAGCTCAACGCCGACGGCTTCAATCCTGACGCCGGGATCACCTTCAAGATCAAGGGCAAGCGCGACAACAGCGTGATGGGCTGTGCCCCCCTTCCGACACGTCGCCCCGCGCCGTATCAGACTAAGGGTCCGCGCTCCGATCGCTAGGGGTCCTGCGCCAGGTGTAGCCACGTCGATGCGGGCGAACGCGGCCCGGGCCGCGCTGGTCGGCTTGCTGCTGGGTTGTCTGCTGCTCGCGAACTGCCGGCCCGCCGGCGAGGAACGCGCCGACCACGCGTTTACGGTTGCCGTGGAAGATGGCGTCACCATCTCCACGACATTCGGGCGACCTCGGTATGAGGGCGAGCTGTTTCGTTACGAGAACGTCCTCGAGATCCGGGGCGATGATGCGGTACCCGACTCTCTCTTGGTCGAGCCGACCTGGATCGCGCGAGGCGAAGACGGGACCGTCCTCATCGCCGACCAGGGGCAGGGGCATGTGGTGGTCTACAACGAGACTGCGTCCTACGTCCGCACCATTGGACGTGCCGGTCAGGGGCCGGGCGAGTTCGGCAACGTCTACAGCGTCCACGTCGATGGCCAGGTCGTGACGGTGCTCGACGGCGCGCGCAGAAAGCTGCACGAGTTCACGGCGACCGGTCAGCACAGCAAGAACCACCCGTTTCCCGTAGTCATCAACACCGACGAGACAAACTGGCACTTCTCCGGACCCAAGGTATGGCTGGCCGCTGGTGGTGTCTCGACGGTCGCGTTCCTGATCGAGAACACCACCGGGCCGGCCACCCGCCTACGGGGCGTGGTCCGAACTCAGGATGACCAGGGCAACTCTCTGGCGGAGATCACCGGGACCTGGGTCGACCGCGACGCCACCGCGACCGTGACGCTCAACGGCGTTCCCGAGCCCATGCGCTTGACCCTGCGTTTTGCTGGCTATCCAGACGTTGCGTACTCCCGCGAGCACGGCATCTACATGACCAACGGGATCGACGGCGAAGTTGTGGTCTACGACCTCGCCGGCTCGATCGAGCGCAGACTTCGCCTCCAGGGATTCGACCAGGAGATCACCGACGGTGACCGCCTCGCCGCTCAGGCCGCGCTCGATCAGGCATACGAAACGGCGCTGTCACCTCCTCCCGGCACGATCTCCCTGGGTAGCCAGGCGATCGAACGCGCTCGCGCCCGACGCGACAATCCGAGGTTCGCTTCCCGAAGGGCGCTGTGGCTTTCGATCGACGTCGACGACCGAGGTTTCGTGTGGCTCGGTCGCCCCGACGCCTCCGGCAGTCAGGGCCTCAAGTTCAGCCCTACGGAGTACTGGATCCTGTCCCCCGAGGGCGAATTCCTGGGCACCACCCGCCCGCCAAGCACGGGACAGGCTACAACGGGCCACTTCCTGACTCTCGAGTCCGATCCCGACACCTTCGAGCACCTGCCAACCGTCTACCGAATCCACCCCCAGGTGGAAGGTCTGCGCTACTGAACCCGTTTCCTGCCTTCCAGGTAGATTGCGTCCATGGGGAGGCCTTCGACGGGCTCGATGACGCACCGACTCACGGAAAACCCCGCGTCGTGAACCCAGCGAACGACCTCGTCCTTGGTGTATCTCTGGGCCACCACGTCCGACTCGGCGCCATAGTCGATGGTGCCTTCGCCCTCCCAGGTGGCGAGCACCAGCTGTCCGCCTGGCCTCAGCACACGGCGCCATTCGCGGAACGCCTCCAGCGCATCCTCCGGAGTAACGTGGTGGAGGGCGAAATAGCTCAACACCGCCGCAGCGGAAGAGGCCTTGATGTCTTCCAGGTTGCGCATATCACCGAGAAGAACCTCGGTGCGGGAACTCAGCCTGGCGCGCGCGATGGCAACCATGCGCGGGGACAGGTCAATACCGACAAGTGGTCGTTCCGAGTCATAGCGCTCGCGGTATCTCGACAGCATGTGCCCTGAACCACAGGAAGTGTCGACCAACGGTCCCTGAAGTTCCGAGATGCCGCGGGCCAGTCGGCCCAATACGTCGGCGTATACGGGGAGGTCGATCTCACGATCCATCATCTCGGAGTAGGCGTTCGCGGACTCCTCGTAGAGCCCCTGCACCTCCTCCTCTGATGACACCTTCACGCACCGCCTCGTCATTTCGTTGTCTGGACCTCTGTCAGTCGCATGAACACTTCGGTGAATTCTCACCTCATTCTCGTTTGCGGGAACATTCGAAGCAAACTATAGTTTGTTTCGAACACAACCAAACATCGGCTCGTCCCCGCGAGAAGAACTATGGCCCTCGAGAATGACCCCACCGCGCTGATCCCGCTCAAGCACTCCACCTATCGTGTGCTTCTGGCGTTGGCGGAGAACGAACTTCACGGCTACGCGATCATGCAGGCCGTTTCGGATATGACCGGAGGTCGCGAGGCCATTCTTCCGGGAACGCTCTACGCCGCGCTAGCGCGCATGGTCGACGATGGCCTGATCGAGAAGCTCGAGAGGCCCGCTGACGCAGCCAGTGGCGGACCGCAGCGTCGATACTATCGCCGCACCGATTT
>JAJCXS010000221.1 GCA_029263335.1 Acidobacteriota bacterium
GACAGTCGGCGCCCACCACAACCTCGGGGCCTACGTAGCTGCAGGGACCGATCTCGCTCCGCGCCCCGATCCGCGCCCCTGCCTCGACGACAGCTCCTGCCGCGACCACAACGCCTTCCCCGAGCACAGCCGACTCGGCGACGAACGCGCCCGCATGCACGCCCTGTTCGCCCGCAACCAGCGGGTTGAACCTCTCGAGCACGGCCGCGACGGCAATGTAAGGGTCGGCCACACCGATGGTCGGCATTCCATATTCCGCATGAGCGGCGGCCGCGAGTTCCGATGGCACCAGCGCCACTGCCGCCTCGCATGTCGCCAGAGCCGACAGCCGTTTCTGGTCGACGACAAAAACGACATCGCTGTTCGCGGCCTGGCCGAGTTCGGCCACAGCTGTCACTCGCGCCGCGTCTGGGCCGTGCAGGGTGCCGCCGGTCAGTGCGGCGAGCTCGGCGAGGCCGAACGCGTCTCCGGATCTAGAACGTCGAGCCAATCGCGAACTCGAAAGTCGACTTCTTCTCCCCGAAGATCTCGAGGGGATCGAAGTTGTTGGCCCAGAAGAATCGGAACGGGACATTGAACACCGGCATGAACACCTCGACCTCGAGCCCCGCCGACTTACGCATGTCCGAGAGATTGGGTGACTGGTTCTCCACCCAGGCCTGCCCCGCGTCATGGAATAGCTTCACTCGCATCGACGGGTTGAGCACAAAGATGTACTCGAGGTTGTACTGGAGCGCCTTCGTGCCGCCAAGAATGTTGCCGCGCTCGTCAATCGGACCGATCGAGTTCAGTCGGGTACCACGCACCGAGTTACTGCCACCGAGAAAGAAACGCTCAAAGATGGGAATCTCGGTCAGGCCACTGTGCGGCTGAGCCCAATCGGCGCGCACGTTGATGGCGATCAACTGCTTGGGTCGTCGGACGAAACCCGACCCGGTGGTCGTGGTCGGAATCCAGTGCGTGCTGCGAATGAAGGTCTTCCAGAAGTCCAACGTGCCCCCGACGGGCCCGCCGGCGTACTCGAACGAGACGCTGGTGCGATGCCCGCGCGACGGCATGAACGGGCTGTCCATGTTGTTGTAGAACACGAACGGGCGGATGCTGCTGGTCGTGCGCTGTCCCTGCGTGAGGAAGAGCGACTGGAAGATGGGGCTCGACAGTCCGCCGAAGCTCGCACCCACGTCACCGATATCGATGACCTCGTAGTTGTATTCGAACCACGCCGACAACGTCTCCTCGAAGTTCAGCGATTTGCCCGCGCGAACCGAGAACCCCGTACCGGAACGCTGAAAGTCCGGAAAATCGATCGCATCCCGGAACACGTCGACACCAAATCGCAGCTGCCTTCCAAGGAAGTAGCTATCGGCAAACGAAAGGCGAATGTTCTGTCGCAGCTTGCCCATCTGGCCGTTCAAAGACAGCGTCTGACCGTAGCCGAGCAAGTTCCGCGTGGTGTAGCCGAACTGGATGAAGCCGCCTTCCAGCGCGGACAGGCCACCACCGAAAGAAATCTGGTTGCGACCGACTTCCTCGACCTTCACGCCGACATCGACCGTTCCGAACTGAGGGTCGGGTGCCATGTCGGGATCGAGCGACTCGCCCGGTGCCGCCGTCGACATCTCGGGGTCGACATCCTGGAAGTAACCCAACCTCCACAACCGCGAAACGCTCGACTCGAAGCGCGACTGATCCCAACGCGCCAGCTCGTGCAGATTGAGATTGCGGCGCAGCACGAAATCGCGCGTGTGCGTGTTGCCGGAAAACTCGATGCGGTTGACGCGATAGACCGCGTTCTCCTCGATCCGATAGACGATGTTGGCGCTGGTCCCGGACTCATCGACAAGTTCGGGAAACGGCACGATGGCGACCTGCAGGAAACCCTCGTCGGTGTAGAGCTTGGAGATCGCGTCCTGGGCGAAGCGAACCTCTTCGGCGTCGAGCACATCGCCGGGCTTCAGGCCGACCGCCTTGAGCAGTTCTTCCTCCGTGAAGTGGGTATTGCCCTCGACACGAACTTCGTTGACGAACTGCTGTACGCCTTCGAGGATCGGAATCGTCAGCGCCAGGCGCCGGACATCGTCGTACCACAACGACCGATCTTCCACGAAGACCTCGACTTCCGGCTCGCCATACTGGAAGTTCAGATAACCCAGTTTGCGATACGCCCGGCGCACGTCGAGCATGTCGGCCTCGTAGCCGGCGATCGAGTAGCGGTCGTTCTTGTTCAGAAACGACATGAAGTGGTGCTCGCCGGTGCGGCGCATCATCCAGCGCAGTTCTTGGTCGCTGAAGACCGTATTGCCTTCGAAGTTCACCACGGCGATACGGACCGAATCGCCCTCGACGACGTTGTAGATCGCGTCCACGCCACCACCGAGATCGGACTCGATCACTTCGAGGTCCACTTGCACGAACTGCAGGCCCTCGTCGCCCTGCAGCATCAGGGTCAAGATCTCGATGTTCTCGTGCAGTCGCTGCTCGTTCACCGGCTGGTCGATTTCGATCTGTTGCTCGAGCAGACCGAGACGTTCGAGGAAGTCGTCGACGCGGACCTTGTTGGTACCGGCGATCTTGACCTGCCGTAGCAGCGGCAGCTCTCCGACCTCCACCACGACCACGATGCCACCTTCGGTTCCTTCCTCCCAGCGCATGACCAGGTTGGAGAACCACGCGGTGTTGAACAGCGACATGTAGTCGAGCTGTGCGGTCGCGCTATCGAACGGGCGACCGGGGCGGCTCGAAAGATAAAAACGGATGGTGTCTTCATCGAAGCGATCGTTGCCGACGATCCTGATGGCCTCGATGTTGCGGCCGTCCGGTGAGCCGGCCTCCTGCGCGCCCGCTCTACTCGCGGGCAAGCCCGTGAGCAGGAGCGCCAGCACGAGCAACACCGCGGTCAACCCGGGGACGTGAATCGAGCTTCGAGTGCTATAAGCGGAGGTCATGAGGCGGTGTGCGCAGGGGTGCGGATACGATCGCGCCCACGCGGTGGATCGAGGGCACACAGTGACGAGATCATACCGCATTCGGGCCGTCAGCGGTCAGCCCCCGTGGACCTCGGCGGAGCCTAAACTACAGCGTCGGCTGGCTCTTCGACCGTGTCGCCGTCGTGCACCGTCATGCGGAGCCCATCACCCTCGGCACAGACTTCGACGCGCACCCCATTGTGTACGCGGCCGCGAATGAGTTCCTCGGCGAGCGCGTCCTCGATGTACTTCTGGATCGCACGCCGAAGCGGCCGTGCGCCGTAGCTGCGATCGGCACAGGTCGTGTCGATCAGCCACTGGTACGCCTCGTCGGTGAGGTTGACCACGATGTCCCGGTCCGCGAGATTGGTATTCACCTCGCCGAGCATCAGGCGGATGATGCGCTCGAGATGCTCATCGGTGAGCGCATGGAACACGATGGTCTCGTCGAGACGGTTCAGGAACTCCGGGTTGAAGGTGCGCTTCACCTCCTCGATGACCCGGTCGTGCATATCGTCGAACGTCGCGACGTCGTCCTGCGCCCTGAATCCCAAGCCACCGCGTTTCTGAATGAACCTCGCGCCAATGTTCGAGGTCATGATCAGGATGCAGTTCTTGAAGTCGACCGTGTTGCCGAGACCGTCCGTGAGCTGGCCGTCCTCGAACACCTGCAGCAGAATGTTGAAGATCGCCGGATGCGCCTTCTCGATCTCATCGAGCAGCACCACGCTGTACGGGTTCCGCTTCACCTGGTCGGTGAGCTGCCCCCCCTCTTCGTGTCCCACATAGCCGGGCGGCGAGCCGATCAGTTTGGAAACCGAGTGCCGCTCCATGTACTCGGACATGTCGAAGCGTACCAACGAACGCTCGTCGCCGAAGAGGAACTGCGCCAACGACCGCGCCACCTCGGTCTTGCCGACGCCGGTCGGCCCCAGGAACAGGAATGATCCGGAGGGTCGCTTGGGCGACTTCATGCCTGCCCGCGAGCGCCGGATTGCCCGCGAGACCACCTCGATGGCGGCGTCCTGGGCCACGATCCTTCGATGCAGCTCGTCCTCCATGTGGATGAGCTTGTCCATTTCTTCCTGCTGCAGCGACGCGATGGGCACTCCGGTCCAGGTCGAGATGACCTGTTCGACGTCCTCGACGCCAACCAACAGCGGCTCGGCTTCGAGCTCGTCCTCGTCCATCTCGCCGCGGACCTTTTCGAAACTCTCGCGCTCGCGCTTCATGGCATCGCGATACTCCGCGGCGCGCTCGAACTCCTCCTCGGCTATTGCGGCCTCGAGCTTCTCCGCCAGCTCGCGCGAGCGACTCTCGAGTTCGACGAGTCGTTCCGGCGAGCCACTCAGCGCCAACTTGACGCGGGCCCCGCTCTCATCGAGCACGTCGATCGCTTTATCCGGCAGGAAGCGGTCCGTGATGTACCGGTTGCTCTGCACCACCGCCGCCACGATCGCCTCGTCGGTGTATTTCACGCCGTGGTATCGCTCGTAGCGATCGGCGATTCCCTTCATGATCTCGATCGTCTGCTGCTCGTCCGGCTGCGCGACGTTGATCCCCTGGAAGCGGCGCGCCAACGCTCGGTCCTTCTCGATGTACTTGCGATGCTCACGCGGCGTCGTCGCCCCGATGCACTGAATCTCGCCACGCGACAGCGCCGGCTTCAGTATTCCGGCGGCGTCGAGCGAGCCCTCGGCCGATCCGGCGCCAACCAACGTGTGCAGCTCGTCGATGAAGATGATGATGTCGTCGTTCTCCACCAGCTCCTTCATGATCGTCTTGAGTCGCTCCTCGAACTGACCGCGATACTTGGTACCGGCGACCACCGACGAGATATCGAGTTCGAGAATCCGCTTGTCGAATAGGAACCGTGGCACTTCGCCGCTAACGATCCGCTGCGCCAGCCCCTCGACGATCGCGGTCTTTCCGACCCCCGGCTCGCCAATCAGAACGGCGTTATTCTTGGTCCGACGGCAGAGGATCTGCACCGCCCGCTCGAGCTCATCCTGGCGCCCGACGAGCGGATCCAACTCGGAGCGCGCCGCCATCTCGGTCAGGTCACGGGCGAACTCCGACAGGAACGGAGTTTCCTTCTTCTTCTCGGAGAGGTTCTTCTCCTTGAGCAGATAGAGGAGGTCCTCTCGGGCCGTCGACAGCCGCATGCCCTTCTCGACCAGAATGCGCGATGCCAGCGACTTCTTCTCGCGCAGCAGTCCGAGGAGAATATGTTCCGTGCCGATGTACTTGTGAAGCATCTTCTCGGCTTCTTCCGCCGCGTAGGCAAGCACGCGCTTGGATTCCACCGACAAGGGGATCTCGACCGAGGTCGAGATCTTCTCGCGAACCTCGGTCCGCGTCTGAATTTCGCTGCGAATTCCGTCGGCCTCGATCTCCGAACGGTCCAGGAGTTTGCCTGTCAGGCCGTTGTTCTCTCGGATCAGCCCGAGCAGCAGGTGTTCGGTCTCGATGGTGCGGGAACCTAGCTGACTGGCCTCATAGCGAGCAAAGAAGATGACTCGCCGTGCTCGCTCGGTGTACCGCTCAAACATCCGTCCCACCCCGCTTGCCGGTGCTCTGGCCCCACGGCCCTCGAACCCGGAGTGCTCCAGCGATGCCGACGGCAACGCCCGTTTTTTGAGTATACGTAAGCCCTTCGCGGCCGAACAAGGTCCACAAGCTCACCACTGCAGACCGGCGCCGGCGCCAACGTCCGCTCACCAGGGAAGCGCGCGGCGTCATGACGGCTCCTCCCTATCCGCGTTCTCGAGCTCCCCTCCGGGGCCCATTCGCAGAACGCGATCGAATCCGGCGACCAACTCCTGGTTGTGCGTAACCAGCACCATTGCGGTCTGATGCTTGTCGTGCAGGCGCTCGAAAACCTCCATGACGCGACGGCCATTCTCGTGGTCCAGATTGCCGGTCGGCTCGTCTGCGAGCACGACTTCCGGACCTCGCGCCAGCGCCCGGGCGATGGCCACTCGTTGCCGTTCGCCACCGGACAGTTCTGCCGGAAAATGATGCCCCCGTGACTCCAAGCCGACCTCGGCCAGCAATTCATCCGCGCAATCCGGCGCGCTGTCCGCCTCGCCCGCGATGAGCAGCGGCATCATGACGTTCTCCCGCGCCGTGAACTCAGGCAGCAGGTGGTAGAACTGGAACACCATGCCGATGTGTCGGTTGCGGAACGAGGCGAGTTCCGTCTCGCTCATAGCGTGAACGTCGCGGTCGCCGAAACGAATTGCTCCACGATCGGCGCGATCGAGGCCGGCCAGCAGATGCAGGAGTGTGCTCTTGCCGACGCCACTCTGGCCGACAATGGCGACCCTCTCGTGGGCACGGAGCGCGAACGAACACTCACGCAGAACGTTGAGTTCAACGCTGCCAGAGTGGTAGCTCTTGTCGAGCCCCGTGGCGCTGAGAATCGGCGTATCCATGTTCACTCGTAGCGCAGCGACACGACCGGGTCGAGGCGCGACGCCCTCCAGGCGGGATAGAACGTTGCTGCAAACGAGACCAACACCGCGAACACGCACACCCGCGTGAAATCCCCGACGCGAACGTGGAATGGCACGTAGGACAGGTAGTAGACCTGCGCCTGCAGCCGAACCACCTCGTAGTGATCGAGTAACAGGGCAATGGTCACGCCCAGCACCACTCCAACGATGGTCCCCACCAGGCCGATCACGAGCCCCTGGGTCATGAAGACTGCCATGATGTCGCGGCGCGTAGCGCCGAGAGACATGAGGATGCCGATGTCACGCTGCTTGTCCTTGATCATCAGCACCAGCGTCGCGACGATGTTCAATGCCGCCACCGAGACGATCAGGCTGATGGTCACGAACAGCGCCAGCTTCTCCAGTTCCAGCGCCGCGAAGTAGGCTCGATTCTGTCGCTGCCAGTCCATCAGGAAGTAGTCGACGCCCAGTCGGTCGCCGAGCTCCTCGACCACGGGCGCGGTGTTGAAGGCGTCCTCCACCTTCACCTGCACCCAGCTGGCGACGTCGCCTGATTCCGTCAGCCGCTGCGCGGTGGGCAGCGGGATCAGCGCCCAGGTCGTGTCGTACTCGTACATGCCGGCATCGAAGATCGCCACGACCTCGAAATTCTCGGACTTCGTCCCTCCCGCACCCCACGGCGTCAGCATGCCCTGCGCCCAGACCATGATCTTCACGACGTCGCCGGGACGAGCAAAGACCGCTTCGGCCAGCTCGCTGCCGAGGATGATCCCCGGATGGCCTGCGCCTGTTCCGCGCTCGGTGAGCCCCTCGGCACTGCCCTGGGTCAGTCGGTCCAGGAGCTGACTGGTGCGCGCTTCCCCTTCGGCACTCACGCCCTTCAGGTTGACGAAGCGCGATGTCTGCGCCGTGCCGACGATCAATCCGCTTGCCAGCAAGGCGGGCGACGCATCGACGACGCCGGGAACGCCGCGGGCCGTCTCCGCAATCAGTTCATAGTCATCGAGCAATGGCCCATACGGCTGCACGAAGATGTGGGCGTTGGCACCGACGATCTTCGACTGAATGTCGTCCTGGAAGCCGGTCAGCAGGGCGAGCGCGATGACCAGGGCGGCAACACCGACGATGACACCAAGGATGGAGACCGTCGTGACCACCGAGGTAAAGGCCTGTTCACGCCGGGTCTTCATGTAGCGAAACGCCACGAAGAGGCGGAAATGCCGCGTCAGCCAACCTGTGCCGGTGTCTCGCATGCTGCTGTCGGGAGAGACCCCGTCCATGCCGGGTGAGCGTTGGCGCCCGACATCAGAACCGAGGTGCATTCAAACGACTTTCGATTCACTATAGCAGTCAAAGGCGGACGGCGGAAGGCATCGTTGACCACGAGTGACTTTTAGTGACTACGTACCCGTCTCTCGATGACTCACTGTGCTTGTAGACGAACAACAGTCTACGCTAAGCGCGACCTGCTCATTGGTCCGCCATGCATAGCAGCGCTCGTGCCGGCAGGCTGCTAGTCGCGCTGGCGCAGCAACGGAAAGAGAATCACGTCACGGATCGTCGAGGAATCCGTCGCCAGCATGACCAGTCGATCCAGGCCGATGCCAATGCCAGCTGCCGGCGGCATGCCGTGCTCCAACGCGACGATGTAATCCTCATCGACCTCCGGCGGCACCTCGTCGTCGTGCTCTCCCCGGTTCGCTACCTGCTCGCGCATGCGGCGTCCCTGCTCGCGCGGATCATTGAGCTCCGAGTAGCCGTTGGCGATCTCCATCCCCCCCATGTACAACTCGAAGCGCTCCACGACATCGGACTCGCCCGGCTTCACTTTGGACAACGGCGAGATCTCGAGCGGGTAGTCAACTACGAAGACCGGGGACGTCAGCAGCGGCTTGACGACCTTGTCGAGAGCCGCCTCGCGCAATCCGCCCAGACCGAGGCCTCCGGTGGCCACGTCACGTTCATCAAGCCAGGCCCGCAGCGCGTTCTCGTCGTCGACCAGCGCGGCATCCATGTTGCCGCGCTCGATCAATGCGTCGCGCAGGGTCACCCGCGCCCACGGACGCGCCAGCGACAGCTCCTCGCCCTGATAGGTCAAAGGAGAACTGCCATCGGGGTGACCGAACGCCAGGCACAACAGCTCCTCGGCGAAGTCCATCATGCGACCGTAATCCCAGTAGGCCGCGTAGAACTCCAGCATCGTGAACTCGGGATTATGCTGGCGTGAGATGCCCTCGTTACGGAAGTTCCGATTGAGGTCGTAGACGCGCTGCAACCCGCCGACTAACAAGCGCTTGAGATACAGCTCAGGCGCGATCCGTAGATACAGATCCATATCCAACGTGTTGTGATGCGTGCGAAATGGCCGCGCGGCAGCGCCGCCATATAGGGGCTGCAACGTTGGCGTCTCGACCTCGAGGAAATCATTGGCATCGAGATGAGCCCGCAGCGCGCGAATGATCTCGGCCCGGCGCCGGAAGATGTCCCGCACGTCGGGATTCGCGAGCAGGTCGAGATAGCGCTGCCGGTATCTCACCTCCGTGTCCTTGAGGCCGTGCCACTTCTCCGGCATCGGCCGCAGCGCCTTGGCAACGAATTCCCATCGATCGACGCGTACGGTGAGCTCGCCCGTGCGGGTCCTGAACAGGGTCCCTTCGACACCGACGAAGTCGCCCAGGTCCAACTCGATCCAGGCGCCAAAACTGTCGTCTCCGAGGAGCTTCTGCCGGAGATGGCATTGGATGTGGCCGGTTCCGTCGTCGAGATCCGAGAAGGCCGACTTGCCATGCTCGCGCAGCGCCGTCACGCGCCCGGCCAGCCTGACACCGGGCGCTATCTCTTCGAGCTCGTCAGCCTCGGTTTCGTCGAAGCGTGCGCGCACGCTCTGCACCGTTCCATCCACGGAAACCCGCGCCGGGTACGCGTCGATACCCGCGGTTTCCAGAGCCGCGAGCTTGTCGCGGCGATGCTTCAGCAGGTCGTCCTCGGCCATCTATTCTGGTCTGCTGCCGGTTGAGAGGTACGTGCCCGTGGTATTGGCTGGCAATCCCCGGAGCGATCGATCTTCTATGCCGCGTAGCGCTTGAACAGAAGCGCTGCGTTGGTACCGCCGAAGCCAAACGAGTTGCTGAGCACGTAGTCGAGGTGTGCGTCGCGAGCCTCGTTGGGCACGACATCGATGTCGCAGTCGGGGTCCGGAGTCTCGTAGTTGATCGTCGGCGGGATCTTGCCATCGCGCATCGCGAGAACGCTGATGGAGGACTCGACTCCGCCGGCCGCACCGAGAAGATGTCCCATCATCGACTTGGTCGACGACACCGGCATCGATCCCAGATGGTCACCGAACACCGCCCGCAGCGCGTTGACCTCAGACTTGTCACCGAGCGGTGTGGACGTACCGTGGGCGTTGACGTAGTCGATCTGGTCGGGCTCCAGCCCGGCGTCCTTCAACGTCGCCTGCATCACGCGAATCGCGCCGTCACCATCCTCGGGCGGCGCCGACAGATGAAACGCATCCGACGACATGCCGTAGCCGGCCACCTCGGCAAGAATCGTCGCGCCCCGCTCACGAGCGGTCTCCTCGGCCTCCAAGACCATCAGGCCAGCGCCTTCGCCGAGGACAAATCCATCACGACCCGCGTCGAACGGACGGCTGGCGAGCTCAGGCTCGTCGTTGCGTGTCGACAACGCCCGCATGGCAGCAAAACCGTCGATTGCCAGCGAGCAGACCACACCCTCGGAGCCACCGCACATCATCGCGTCGGCTTCACCCCGTTGGATGATCCTGAACGCATCACCGATCGCGTGGTTGCCCGTGGAGCACGCGGTGCAGACCGCCGAATTGGGACCCTTGAGACCGTGACGGATCGACACCCAACCGGACGCCAGATTGACGATGAGGCCAGGGATGAAGAACGGACTGACTCTTCCCGCTCCACGCGCTATCTGAATGGCATGGAACTTCTGCATGATATTCAGCCCGCCGATCCCCGAACCGATCAGCGTACCGAAGCGCTCCGCCTCGTAGGCGCCCTCGACCTGAGCCATTGCCCAGGCGTTCTCGGCCGCAGCGATGGCGTACTGCACATGCAGGTCCATCTTCTTGAGGTCACGCTTCTCGATGAACTGGAGCGGATCGAAACCGCGCACCTCACCGGCAATACGTGAGCCATAGTCGGTGGCATCGAACTTGGTTATCGGCCCGATGCCGTTGTCACCGCGCAGCAGGGCCGCCCAGGTCGAGTCAGTATCGAGCCCGACCGGGGTGATCATGCCGATTCCGGTAACGACTACGCGTCGATTCATCGCGTTACAGCCTCCGCCGTTGGCGGCTAGTACCGTTCTCAGATGCTGGCTGAGATGTGGTCGTAAGCGTCCTTGACGGCCGTGATCTTCTCGGCGATCTCGTCCGGGATCTCGATGTCGAACTCTTCCTCGAATGCCATCACGAGCTCGACCGTGTCGAGCGAGTCGGCGCCGAGGTCGTCGATGAACGACGCTTCCGGAGTGACCTCGCCGGCGTCCACGCCGAGCTGCTCAACGATGATGCCTTTGACCTTTTCCTGTACGTCCATCTCGTTACTCCTCTACATCGAAGCCCGCGCGCCCTCGCGCAAGCGTATTAGTTGGTTACATGTACATGCCGCCGTCGACGCTTACAACCTGTCCGGTGATGTAAGAAGCGTCGTCCGACAGTAAGAAACTCACTACACCGGCAATATCGTCGCCGCTGCCCATTCGGCCCAGCGGAATCTGCTCCTGCAACCGTTGTTTGGTTTCCTCGCCGAGGTCGTCTGTCATGTCGGATTCAACATAGCCCGGTGCGACCGCGTTGACCGTGATCGAACGGGAGGCCACTTCGCGGGCGAGCGCCTTGGTGAACCCGTGTACGCCTGCCTTGGCCGCCGCGTAGTTCGTTTGGCCACCGTTGCCCATGAGACCGACGACCGAACTGATCGAAACAATGCGGCCTTGTCGACGGCGGAGCATGGATCTTAGCACGGCCCGAGAGCACAAAAAGACGCCCGACAGGTCGGTCCTGAGCACCGTATCCCAGTCATCATCCTTGAGGCGCATCAGCAGGCCGTCGCGGGTGATGCCGGCGTTGTTGATCAGATTATCGATGTGCCCGAACCGCTCGATGGCGGCCTTGACTCCCGCACTCACGGAGTCGGCATCACCGACGTCGATGGCCAGGCACAGGGTCTCGACGCCATGTGCATCGGCTATCGCCTCGGCTACGGGCTCGCAGGCCGCCGCGGTGCGCGCCGCCAACACGACGTTGCTTCCGTCCGCGGCGAGCTTCTCCGCAATCGCACGACCGATACCGCGCGAGGCGCCGGTGACGAGGCTGACCTTTCCTTCCAGGCGTTTGCTCAAATGGACCTCCTCGATCCGTAGCAGCTGCTAGCCGGCAGCCGTGAACTCGGCTACGTCCGCTGATTCCTGTACCGAAACCGCCGGTGTCCCCCGAGCCGCGCGTTTGGCGAGTCCGGTCAGCACCTTGCCGGGGCCGATCTCCACCAACCTTGCAGCTCCGAGCCCGAGCATCGCTGCGACATTGTCTACCCACCGTACCGGAGCCGTGACCTGCCGGCGCAACGCCGAACGCACCTGATCAGCGTTCGCGAGGGGAACCGAGTCGACATTGCAGATCACCGGGACCCGCGGGTCGGCGATCTCGACGCCCGCCAGGGCCTCCTCGAGCTTCACCGCCGCCGGTTCCATCAGCGCGCAATGAAAGGGAGCCGACACGTTCAACATCATGGCCCGTCTCGCGCCCCGTTCTTTCGCCAGCACGACGGCACGTTCGACCGCCGCCGTTGCGCCGGCGATTACCACCTGCCCGGGCGAGTTGTAGTTGGCGGCGGAGACCACCTGCCCCTCGGCCGCGTCTCCGCAGACCTCGGCCACCTGGTCGTCCTCCATGCCCAAGATCGCCGCCATCGCGCCTTCGCCCTCGGGCACCGCCTCCTGCATGAAGCTGCCTCGCGCCCTGACCAGGCGTGCTGCCGAAGCCAGCTCGAGGCTGCCGGCCGCCACCAGGGCCGAGTATTCGCCCAGTGAATGTCCGGCCATGCAGCGAGCACTCGCGCCGCGGGCCGCGAGCACGCGGTGCAAGGCGATGCTGACGGTGAGAATCGCCGGCTGCGTGTTCTCCGTGCGGCGCAGCTCGTCCTCGTCGCCACTGAAGCACAGGTTCGACAGGCGGAAACCCAACGCGTCATCCACCTCGTCGAAGACGGCCTTCGCCTCCGGATAGTCAGCGGCCACCTCGCGGCCCATGCCGACGAACTGCGACCCCTGGCCGGGGAACATGAATGCTGTATCTGAACTCATCAGGTCGACTCCGCTGGTGCGCCGTTCCGCCTTGGCTGGGGGCCCACAAGGTGGGCCACCGCATCCTCGACCCGGCGGTTGAGATCGCTGGCGCCGTACCCCTCGACGAGACGAACGGCATTGGATATCGCGCGGGCGCTCGATCGGCCATGGCCAATCACGGTCAGCCCGCGCACGCCCAGCAACAGCGCTCCCCCAAACTCTTGATAGTCGACACGCTGGCGCAGCCGGCGAAACGCTCCCTTCGCCAGGAGGCCACCGAGGCTTCCGGCAAGCGTTCGTTTGAACTCTTCGCGCATCAGGTGCTGCATCATTTCTACTGCCGCTTCACTGGTCTTGAGCAAGATGTTGCCGGCAAAACCGTCGCAGACCACCACATCGGCGCGACCGCGGTACAGGTCCCTGGCCTCGACATTCCCCACGAAATTGATCGTCTGCTGGCGCAGAACCTGGTGCGCGGCACGTACGAGCTCATTACCTTTGACCTCTTCCTCGCCGATCGAAAGGAGTCCGATACGCGGCTTCCGGATGTCGAGCAACGCCTTGGCAAACTGGTCGCCGATGAGTGCAAACTGCACCAATTGGCTGCTCTTGGGGTCGACATTTGCCCCGACATCGAGCACTACCGCGCGTCCTGCCAGGGTGGGCAGCACGACGGCCAGGGCAGGTCGATCTACTCCGTCGAGCGTGCCGACGATCACCTTGGTGACCGCCATGACGGCGCCGGTATTACCGGCGGAGACAAAGCCGTTGACCTTGCCGTCACGCAGCAGACGGGCACCCACATGAATCGACGACTTCCGCTTACGACGCAGCGCCGTCGCCACGGGTTCGTCCATCTCGATGACTTCGCCGGCGTGAACGACGGAGATTCGCTCGGGGTTACCGTGCTCAGCGAGCACTCCCCTGATCTTGGTTTCGTCCCCAACCAGGACGATTTCCGATTCGAGTTCGCGCGCCGCGAGCACCGCTCCATGGACCGGGCTCTGGGGCGCGTCATCGCCCCCCATGGCGTCGACGGCGATCTTCATGGGATCTCCGACCGGCGTGAGGAATCCTCAGCGGCAGGTTCGCGCAGCCCTAGCTGCTAGTCGTCGTCGGATCCGGCGGTAACCTGCCGGCCCTTGTAGTGGCCACAGTGACCACAGGCTCGATGCGGTTCCTTGTGCCGGCCGCATTCCGCACAGACGGACTGCGGTGGGCGTGTCAAAGCGTCGTGCGTGCGCCGACGATCCCGTCGAGCTCGTGAGTGTTTTCTTTTTGGCAGTGCCACTTGAATGATCCTCGGTGTTGGCGCGCTCAGAGCCGATCGCGTATCTCTCCGAGCGCAGAAAGGCGCGGGTCGACGGGAGCCTCACAATCGCATTGCTCTTGATTGAGGTTCTTCCCGCACTGCGCGCACAACCCCAGGCAATCATCACCACACAGGGGCTTCATCGGGAGGTCCAGCAGTACCTGCTCAGCCAAGATTGGCCGCAGATCCAAGCCTTCACTCGGGTAATCATCGGTGTCCAGGCCGGCATCGTCAAGCTCGATTTCCCCGTCAGTGGGGACCTCGTCGTGTTCTTCGAAGATCAGCCGGTACTCGCGTCGCACAATGTGCGGTGTCGATTCGAGGCAACGCGAACACAACAGCCGCGGAATCGAGTGCAGCCAGCCGGCAATGACGATCCGATTGCCTTCGTCGCGCGCCTCCAGACCGAAGGCAATGGGCCCGCCCAGCTCGACGCCCTCGCTGGGGTGCCGATCTGGTGCCGCCACCGAACCGGCCCACCGGCGCGGTCCGTGCTGCAGATCCTGACGGAGGAGCTTCATCGTCACGCGGGTGCTGTGGTGACCTTCTCGATCAGCTTGACGATGCTGTCGCGCGAACCCGCGCCGACCATCTGGTCGCGCACTTCGCCGCCATCGAAAATCAACAACGCCGGAATGCCGCGTACGTTGTAGCGGAAGGCGATGTCCCCGTTTTCGTCGACATTGAGCTTGGCGACCTTGACGGTGCCGCTGTAGGTCTCGGCCAGCTCATCGACGACAGGGGCGATCATGCGGCATGGCGCACACCACACCGCCCAGAAATCCACCAACACGGGAACGTCGCTCTGCAGAACCTCTGCGTCGAAATTCTCGCTGGTCAACTCAACTATTTGATTGCTCAACAGCTTCTCCTCGGTAACCAATCGGAGACAATGCCAGCCTTGGCCGGAGCGCCTCCCCCACCCATAAATCAGTCCGCCGCAACTCCGAAGTGTTGCTCAAACATGGCACGGCGAGTATCCCATATGCCGCCCGAACGCACTACGCTGTTCCCGCCTGCGCAGTGGCCAGCACCGCACGAGCAATAATCAGCCGCTGGATCTCCGAGGTACCCTCGTAGATCGTGGTCACGCGGGCATCCCGATAGAAACGTTCCACCGCGTAGTCCGTTACGTAGCCGTAGCCGCCGTGCAGCTGAACCGCCTGATACGCGATTCGATTCGCCGCCTCGCTGGCGTGCAGTTTGGCGATGGCCGCCTGGCGCGTGTTCCGTGCGCCGCGATCTCGCAGCGTCGCGGCGCGCAGGTAGAGCAGGCGACCGGCATGAATCTCGATCGCCATGCGGGCCAGTTCATGGCGCAGACCCTCGAAGCGGCCAATCGGTCCGCCAAAAGCCTCCCGCTCTTGCACATAGTCGCGCGCTAACTCGTAGGCTCCCTGCCCGATGCCAACAGCCTGGGCCGAAATCCCCGCCCGGCCACCGTCGAGGCTATCGAGCGCGATCTTCAGCCCGTCGCCCTCCCCGCCCAGAAGATGATCGCAACTCAGGACGCACTCATCGAAGCTCACCTGATTGGTGCACGAGGAGCGCAGCCCCATCTTGTCTTCCTTGTGGAGGACGGTAACGCCAGGATGTTCACGCGGCACGATGAAGGCGCTGATTCGCCGCTTGTCCGAGGTCGGGTCGGTGACCGCGAACACCAGCATCGCGCCGCATACAGCTCCGCTGGTGATCCAGGCCTTGGACCCGTTGAGTACGTATTCGTCGCCTCGGCGTTCCGCCCGCGTCGTCAGGCCGGCGGCGTCCGAACCCGCCTCGGGCTCCGAGAGAGCGAAGGCACCCAACCACTCGCCCTTTGCGCAGGGTCGCAGCCAGCGCTCGCGCTGGGCATCGGTGCCGAACTTGTTGACCGGAGCGCAGTACACCGAGTTGGTCACGCTGATGGCAACGCAGGTCGAGGCGTCGGTGCGCCCTAGCTCCTCGAGGGCCAGACAGTAGGCCACGCCGTCGAGGCCCGCCCCTCCCCACTCCTCGGGCACGACCATGCCGAACAGGCCCAGTTCGCCGAGCTGCGCGAACGTCTCGGAGGGAAACTCCTTTTCCTTGTCCCAGGTGCCCGCGTTCGGCCGAATCTCCGCCTCAGCGAATTCGCGCACCATACCGCGGATCATTTCCTGATCGGCGGTCAGCCCCCAGTCCATGCGCACTGTCGGTCAGGCTCTGGGGACGTCGGGCAGCAACTCGTCCGCGATGGCCCCAAGGTGCGTCGCTGTGGCTCCGCCCAGAAGTTCCGTCAACTTGGCATCACGTTGCAGGCGCGTGGTTACGCTCCCTGCGGTCAGCGCGTCCAAACCGCCGATCTGACCGGCCCGTCGCGCCGAGCCCACGGCCGCTTCGGCCGCCAGCACCTGCGCCATGGCGGCGCCCTGGTCGGCGCCTTCGGTACAGGCCGCGTGCCACACGGCAACTCGCGCCGCCTCGCCCTCGGTGGCAATGTCGGCAAGCGCCCACTGCACGGACTGTGATCGATCCGGACGGTCTCCCGCCTCCTTCGCGCCCGCAATCGCCGCCAGTGCCTGATCCTGCGACGCCGCGCAGATTCCAACAGCCACAGCGGCTTGTTGCACCTGCATCAGAGCGCGGGCGCCGGCTACGGCATCGGCACCGGCAATCCGGACAGCCTGGGAAAGCTCCACCGTGCCGATCGCAGCTCCCCGCAACCCGTCAAGAGCGACTGGCTCGACGTTGTCGGGCTGGGCCTGCCAGAGACCGTCGTCGGCAATCACGACGAATCGCTCCGCCAGGGTCGCCATCACGGTCGGGTCGCTGATACCAACGCTGTCGGCATCGCTCATCGTGACACCAGCGGCATCGGCGACCCCCGCCCGGCCATTTCCCTCAGCGCCGTGCTCGGCGAGCAACAGCATTGCAGCGCCCGCGTTGCCAACGGCCGCCCCAACCGCCGCGCTGACTCGGGCGGTCTCCTCGACGGTCAGTGCCAACAGGAGAGCCGGCGCAACCTCATCGGCAGCCGACAGTTCCGATACCAGCGTGTCCACCACTTCGGCGGGACACTCGCCAGCCGCATCCACCGACCCGGCAACCGGAGCAACGAGCTCGAGGGCTCGTTGGCGGGCTTGGTCTCGGGCCGCCTTCTCTTGCTCGCTGAGCAAAGGGTTCACGTAGCTTCTCCCTGCTGAGTTCTGCTGCGAAACCAGACACGAACGGGTTCGCGGCTATCCGCCGCCAACCACGCAGTCCGCCGTCAACTGTTGACGAGCCGCCGGAGGTCCTTTCCAGGCTTGAAGAAAGGCACGGCCTTGGCCGGCACCTCGACGCTCTCCCCGGTCTTCGGGTTGCGACCCGTGCGCGCACGGCGATGTCGCAACCGGAAGGTACCAAAGCCCCGCAGTTCCACCTTGTCACCGCGGCGAAGCGACTCGACGATACTGTCAAAAAATACGGTGACGACCTGTTCCGAGCTTCGTCGGTTCAGTTCCGTAGCCGCCGCCACCGCCTCGACCAGATCCGCCTTGGTCATCGCCTTCCAGCGCTCCTGCAGCGTATAGCTGCTGCCTAGACTTCGTCCTCGTCGTCCGACTTGCTCGACTTGCCCGACCCAAAGATGTTGCCGACGATGTCGCCCAACGTCATCGTACCGTCCTTCTGGTACTGGGTCTTCGGCTCGTAGCTCTCGACGTACTCCGGCTCCTGCGCCACCTCGGACGCTGAATCCCTCAACGTGAGAGCAATCTTGCGCGAATCGGTTTCGACCTTGAGGATCCGAACCTGTAGCGGTTCCCCGACCTTTAGTTCGTCGGCCGGGTCCTTGATATGCCGCTCCGAAATCTCGGATACGTGCAACAGACCTTCGAGACCGTCCTGAAGCTCGATGAACGCACCGAAGTTGGTCAGTTTCGTGACCACGCCGTCGATCTGATCGCCGACCTTGTGGCTCTCGATGAACTGATCCCAAACATTCGGACTCAGCTGCTTCAGGCCCAGTGACAGGCGCTGACGCTCGACGTCTACGTTGAGAACCGCAACCTCGACTTCCTGGCCCTTCTGCAGCACCTCGGAGGGATGCTCCACTCGCTTGGTCCAGGACATGTCGGAGATGTGGATCAGACCGTCGATACCGTCCTCGATCTCGACGAAAGCGCCGAAATCGGTGAGGTTGCGCACGCGCCCGGTGATGACTTGGCCCTCGTGGTACTTGTCGGCGATCACGCGCCACGGGTTCGCCTCGGTCTGTTTCATACCGAGCGAGATCCGACGCGAGTCCTCATCGACATCGAGAATCACGATGTCAACAGGATCGGCGATCTGCACGAGCTTCGAGGGGTGCTTGATGCGCTTCTTCCAAGTCATCTCGGAGATGTGCACCAGGCCCTCGACGCCTTCTTCGAGTTCCACGAACGAACCGTAGTCCGTCAGGCTCACGACCTTGCCTTGCATGCGAGCGCCAACCGGGTACTTCTCGGTTACGCCGATCCACGGATCCTCGCTGAGCTGCTTGTAGCCCAGCGAAACACGCTCGCGCTCGGGGTCGAAGTTGAGGATGACAACATCGATCTCGTCGCTGATGTCGAACATCTCCGTCGGGTGGGCAATACGTCCCCACGACATGTCGGTGATGTGCAACAAGCCGTCGATGCCACCCAAGTCGGTGAAGCAACCGTAGTCGGTGATGTTCTTGACCACACCGCGCAGGATGTTGCCGGGCACCAACTTGGTCAGCGTGACCGTCTTCTCTTCAGCGCGAGCGGAGTCGAGCACGGCCTTGCGTGACACGACCACGTTGGCGCGACGGCGGTTGACCTTGATCACGCGCACTTCGATCTCTTCGCCGCGCATGGCTTCGAGATTGCGAACTGGCCGCAAGTCCACCTGCGAGCCCGGCAGGAAGGCGCGGACGCCGATGTCGACGGAAAGACCGCCCTTGACCCTGTCGGTGACGATGCCGGTAATCGTGTCTTCGGCCTCGAAGGCCTCCTCGATACGACCCCAGACTTTCATCTGCTCGGCTTTGTCGCGCGAGACGATGACGTTGCCGTGGCGGTCCTCGATGCGGACCAGCAGGACTTCTACGTCGTCACCCTCGGCGATATTGATTTCGCCAAGGGGGTCTTTGAACTCATCGAGAGGGACCATGCCCTCCGACTTGAAGCCGATGTCTACGACGACTTCAGTGTCGCGCACCTCGATGATGCGACCGTTGACCACATCGCCTTCAGTAAGATCTCGCAAGCTCTCTGCGTAGAGCTGCATCATTACCTCGGGGTCGATCTCTCCTCCCTCCATCGCATCGAGTTGGGCGAGCAGATCGGCCGAGGCCGTTAGATTGGTTTCGTCAGCCTGGGCGGCTTCTTCCGTCATGGAAATTCATTCCTCCGTAACAAATTTACCCGCCAGGCACACCGGTGCCACATGCGAGCAGACGGCCATGGTAGGTCCGGCCCCACGGGCTGTCAACGTCGTTTCTTCACCCGATTCACCGCATCGAGGATACGCGCCAGGCTGGCAGCCTCGTCCTCGGCGCCGGTGTCGATCACGATCGCGTCCTCGGGGACACGCAGGGGCGAGGCCTTTCGCTCCTTGTCCCGCCGATCGCGCTCGCGAATCTCGCGCGTCAGATCGGCGTCGCGAGCTGCCCCGAGCTGTGCCGCTCGGCGCTGCATGCGCACTTCTTCGGCGGCGGTGACGAAGAGCTTCACATCGGCGTCCGGGAGCACCTGGGAACCGATGTCACGCCCTTCGAGAACCGCGCCCGACGCGGCCGCCTGTCGCTGGCGAGCGACCAGCCATGCGCGCACGGCCGGAATCTGAGCGACCTCAGAGGCGCGCATGCTGACCTCTGTATCTCTCAGCCTTTCCGTCACGTCGACACCGTCGATCGAAACGCGAAAGTCGTTGGGGTCGGACTTGATCTCCAGTTCCAGGCCCTCCAGCAGCTTCGTTACCTCGTCCGCTGCAACGACACCTCGATGCATGGCCAGATACCCGATCGCACGGTACATGGCCCCCGTGTCGATATAGGGCAGATCCAGATGCAGGGCGAGCTGCCGCGCCAACGTGGACTTCCCCGCTCCGCTTGGACCGTCGATCGCGATGCGCAAGTTCATTCCTCTGCTTCCGTCAGACCGGCGAGAAGGCGGAGCTCGGACAGCTCCGCGGCCGATAGCTCGCGGTATTGGCCCGGCTCCAGGTTCCCCAGACGCACCGAACCTATCCTGGTACGGACCAGCCTGCTCACAGGGTGGCCAATGCTCCTGAAGATCCTGCGAATCTGGTTCTTCTTCCCCTCGTGCAAGACGACGCGATACTGCGAGCTGCGCCCGGACTCCGCCACGGCGCCGATCTCGCACGGGAGCAATCGACGGCCACCGAGCACGGCGCCCTTGCGCAGCCCGTCGAGATCCGCTGGTGCGGGACGGCCGCGCACGGTAACGACATACACCTTCTCGACGGCGCCACCCGGACGGGTCATCGCCTCCATCAGCGCCCCGTCGTTGGTCATCAGCACCAACCCCTCGCTTTCCCGGTCGAGGCGGCCCGCCGGATAGACGCGCTCGGTCACATCGTCCCCGAGCAGATCGGTCACAACGCGGTCGGCGTGCGGATCGCTCACCGAGGTAACGACTCCGGGCGGCTTGTGCAGAGCCAGAGCGAGGCGGCGCGGGACCGGCAGCGGCGCGCCGTCGACGAGGATGTCGTCGCGAACGGGATCCGCCCGATGCGCCAGCTCACTGATGACCTCGCCATTCACGCTCACGCGGCCGGCAAGGATCCACGCCTCCGCCTTTCGGCGCGACGCCAGGCCCGCCGCGGCGATGAGCTTCTGCAGCCGTTGAGGGCCCAGTCGACCATCCATGGGCACCTAGGCCTCCAGTAGCTCCTGAAACTCTTCCGGCGCCGGAAGCTCTTCGAGGTCGCGCAGTCCGAACAACTCGAGAAACTTGTCGGTGGTCCCGTAGGTGAATGGCCGTCCCACGGCGCGCCGTCGCCCGGTCACCCGAACCAGCCCCATGTCACGTAGCCTCCGCAATGCCGCGCCGGGGTCACGGCCGCGGATCGCCTGAATCTCGGCCGTGGTCGCTGGCTGGCGATAAGCGACGATGGCCAGTGTCTCCAGTACGGGAATCGACAGCTTCGACGGCCGCTCGACATGGCGAAGGACCCGAATCACATCGTCGAGTGCCGGACGGGTGCCGAGGCGGTAACCGCCTGCGATTTCGAGCACCTGCAAGGCACCACCGGCAGCACGATAGCGGTCCTCGAGCTGCAGGCAGGCAGCCCGCACCAGTGCGACATCAGCCACCGCCGTCACTCGCGCGCTGGCGAGAACCTCCGCCAGCCGCTCTGCGGCCACCGGTTCATCGGCGGCGTACAGCGCCGCCTCGACGGCGGCCATGAGCTTCGCATCGGGGAGCTGTGTCATCAGGCCTCGTCAGGCGGAGCGTCTTCCGCCGGGAAGATCAAGATCGCGCCGAGAGGGCCGTCCTGAAAGGCCCGCACTTCGGCGGACCGGATGAGTTCCAACAATGCCAGAAACGTCGAGATCAGTTTGCCGCGTGCAATGCCGGGCTCGAACAGGTCGAGAAACGGCACCGGCTGCCCCCCTGCTACGCGGGCGCGAATCTCGTCGCGACTAGCCGCCACCGGGTAATCCTCGCGCGAGACCTCGAATGTCGTCGGCTCCTCGATGCCGGCAAGCACGCTCTTGAACGCCGTCACCAAGGCGAACAGGTCGGCCTCGACAACCTCTTCCTCCGAAGCCTCTATGCCACCAGGCTCGGGCTCGCCACGAAACCACACCGCCGCCGCCTGGGCCTCGCGATGGCGCAGGCGCTTGGCCGCCATCCTCACGACCTGGTGCTCGACCAACTGCTGCAACAGGGCGGATTCTTCCGCCGCCGCGGCAGCAGGATCCTCGGGCGCCTCCGGCCGTGGCAGCAGCGACCGTGCTTTCAATCGCAGCAGCGTAGCGGCGACTTCGAGAAACTCGGCCGCCGGTTCGAGATCGATGGTCGCCAGGAATTCGAGCGTCTGCACGTATTCGGCAGTGATCTCGGCCAGCGGCACCTCCTCGATCGGCACCTCGTGACGACGCACCAGATGCAGCAGCAGGTCGAGTGCCCCCTCGAACTCACCGACACGAACGTGGAAAGGATCTGCCGCCGCCGGGTCCATCAGAATCCAGCCAAGGCCTGGCCGAAGGCGATGACGGGCCGAAAGACCACGCGGAGCGCGCCCGTATACATCAGCGCGATGAGAATGACGAACCCGTAGGGCTGCAGCTGGCGATAGAAGGCCGCCACCGGGCCCGGCAGCAGCGCCGACAGCACCCACGAGCCATCCAGAGGCGGCAGCGGGATCATGTTGAACGTGGCCAGCAGCAGGTTGATGAGGAGCGACGCGTGCAGCAGTAGACCGATCGGAGCGAAGACCGCCTCCGGTATCGTCGCGCGGAACACATCCGTCATGAGCACCCGCAACAGCACAATGCTGCCCGCCGCCAGGATGAGGTTGCTGATCGGCCCGGCCACCGCGATCCAGGCGTGATCGCGCTTCGGGTCGGCCAGGTTGCGCGTGTCCACTGGCACCGGCTTCGCCGCGCCGAACGGCGGCAGGCCCGCCAGAATCAGCATCGCCGGAAACAGCACGGTCATCACCGGATCGAGGTGCTTGAGCGGGTTCATCGTGACCCGTCCGAGCAACTTCGCGGTGGGATCGCCAAGCTTGTTTGCGCTCCAGGCGTGCGCCGCCTCGTGGAACGAGATGGCCACGGCGAAGGCGATGATCTGCACAACGATTACGGTGGTCGACATGGCTGCGATGCTATCCCGCCCCCTCGGTGGCCGCTAGAACCTGCTGAATCGTCGCCGCCAGCCGGGGGCCGACGACGCGGCTGAGTTCGTCCTGGCTTGCCGCCTTGACGCCGGCGAGCGATCCGAAGTGTTCCAGCAACTGCGTGCGGCGCCGGGGCCCCACACCGGGAATATCGTCGAGCTGCGACCGCAGCACGGTCTTGCTGCGCAGCGCCCGGTGGTAGGTGATCGCGAAGCGATGCGCCTCGTCGCGGACCCGCTGCACCAGCCGCAGGGCATCCGGATGGGGCTGCAACAGAACCGGC
>JAJCXS010000222.1 GCA_029263335.1 Acidobacteriota bacterium
ACCTGGATGTGTTCGAGGTTCGCGTGTACCGGGTCCCCTATGCCAGCGCCAATCCGAGCGAGGTACGGACCCTGCTCGCCAAGGGTGACAACGACAGCGCTTTCGAGAACCTGCTGGCAAACATGAACCTGAGCCTCGGCGCCAAGTTCGTCGCCGATGTCGGCCTCGACGGGATCAACGAAGAACCGGTCGCCGTGGGCGCAGGCCAAATGCGCGACAGCTTCCATCGGGAGCAATTTGCCGACCATGCGGAGGCCGACAAGGTCTACCGCCAATGGCTCGCACGCGCGATCTTGGTCAAGGACAGGGACAGCTAGAGAATCGGCGCTGATGGTAGCGCTCCCGGGCGGGAGCGCTACGCGCCGCCGCAGGGTGATGCACCATGGGCGTGGTGTTCCCTCCGACCGGCAGCCCGCTTGTGAACCACTCCTCCGCCCATCCAGCGACCACGCTCCGCGACGTAACGGCAACCTGGTGGCCGCTGGCGGCGAGTTGGCTGTTCATGGCGCTCGAAGCGCCGATCGTCAGCGGCGCCCTCGCCCGGCTGCCGTCGCCGGAAATTCAGCTGGCGGCATTGGGCGGCGTCGTCTATCCGCTCATGCTGCTGATCGAGTCGCCGGTAATCATGTTGCTGGCGGCGTCGACCGCGCTGTCCAAGGACTGGGCCTCGTATCAGTCGCTGCGGCACTACATGAACCGCATGAGCCTGGTGCTTACCGGCCTGCACGCTGCCATCGCCTTCACTCCACTGTGGGGTTTCGTCGCCCGCGACTTGATCGGCGCACCGGAAGGGATCCTCGGCCCCGCGCGCCTCGCGGTCGCCATCGCGGTGCCCTGGACCTGGTCGATCGCCTATCGCCGCTTCAACCAGGGGGTGATGATCCGACACGGCCTCACGCGCCTGGTAGGAATCGGCACCGGTGTGCGGCTGGCCTCCACGGCCACCGCCCTGGCGGTTTGTGTTCATTTCGGGTTCGGCACCACCGCGGCATTTCCGGGCGTTGCCGCCGGGGTGCTGGCGATCATTGTCGGAGTGATGTCGGAAGCGCTCTTCATCGGCATCGTCAAACGGCCTGTGGTGGCATCCCACTTCGACCCGGAACGGACGGTCACCGGAGCGGTGATGCCGCGCCAGTTCGTGGCGTTCTATGTGCCGCTGGCTCTGACCTCGCTTCTCGGTCTCCTCACCCAGCCGCTGGGCAGCGCAGCCATCAGCCGCATGCCCCGAGCGCTGGAGTCGCTGGCCGCATGGCCGATCGTCATCGGCGTGCTGTTCGTGCTGCGCGCCGGCGCCACGGCCTACAAGGAAGTGGTTGTCGCCCTTCTCGATCGGCCCGGGGCCGACAAAGCTCTGTGGCGATTCACATGGCTTCTCGCCGGGGCCTCCGCGGGCCTGACCGCGCTGGTGGCCTTCACGCCGTTGGCGGACTTCATCCTGCTACGGCTATTCGGTCTGCAACCGGAGGTCGCCGCTCTGGCCAAGCAGGGGCTCCGCTGGGGAGCCTTGCTGCCGTTCCTCGGCGCCTTGCAGAACTACTACATGGGCCTCCTCGTCCACCGGCACCACACGCGGGCGGTCACCGCCTCGATGGCGTTGTTCCTCGGCTGCGCCGCCTTCGTTCTGATCGGCGGAGTCGCCTATGGCCAGGTCCCTGGACTGGTGGTGGGCTATGTCGCGTTCTCCGCGGCCAACCTGCTGCAGTTGCTGTGGGTCTGGCGCGCCTCGCGTGTGCCACCCGGCTAGCAGATAGCGGTCAAATCCGATCGCCCGCTGCGAACGGGTGCTGCGCCGCCCTCCGGCGCGTCTTCGGAGGTTTACCCGACGCGACAATCTCACGGTAGGCGCGGCCGATGGCAAGAGCGACGCCCAGCCACACGGCAACCAGCGCCAGGTTGAACAACGCGAACGCCGTGGTGCCAAGCGCGAGCACCGACGTGCCCACGAACACGGTCGCCGAGCTGAGGACATCGCCGGCTCGATGGAAGAATGAGTCGCTCACCTGCTTGCCCTTGTACTTCTGCTCGCGCGTAGTCGGCAAGAAGAGCATGTTGCGCACGGTGTTGTTGAGCGAGTAGTCGGTGGCGTTCTCCGCCGTCTTGGCCCAGCGAACGGCCGCCAGCGCCGGCAGGAACGCGATGATCGAGTACACACCCATGGAGATAATCGGCAGCAGCATCACCGCCCGGCCAACGCCAGCGAACTTGACGATCCGAGAGGTCAGGAACAGCTGTACCAGCAGACCCAGAACGTTCACGACGGCATAGAAGTTCGCGTAGAAGCTGCCGATGAACTGCCCCGCCGACAGCTGCGTCGAACCACTCGAGACCGCCTCGGCTGCCGCCCTGGCAATCACCGAACCCAAAATGTACTCACCGTTGGTGTTCACCCAGTTGAGGAACATCACCAGCAGACAAATGAGCATCAGATAGCGCGTGTTCCACACCAGCGCAAAGGCCGACTGCCCACTGCCCTGCTCGGGCTCCGCCACGGGCTCGCCGCGCTCCTTGGCCTCGAACGCCGCCTTCTCCACGGCGGCCCATGCCTCCAGTTCCTCAATCGTCTTCGGCGCCGGCATCATGCCACTGGCCGCGATCGTCATCGTCGAATGCACGTCGGGCAGATGGGCCTCGCGCGCGCGCCGCTCGCGGTTGTCCACGTAGTTGGTGATCTGCAGCTGCACCAGCAACACCACGGCCGCCAGTGCCATGGGAATGTAGAGACCCAGTGGTTCGATGATCTGGCCGGCGAACGTAGCGCCCAGGGCGCCGCCCAGCGAGGCCCCGAAGGCGATAATCGGGAACAGCCGTTCGCCCTCCTCGCGCCGGTAGATATCGTTGGCGAACGACCAGAATTGCGCCACGATCATCACCGCGAAGATGCTGCCGTAGATGAAGAAGGCGATTCCCAGCGGCAGGCCGGCCAGCCCCATGAGGCACAGGACACCGAGCATGCCGATGAAGATCCAGGTGACCACGTTGATCAGGCGCCGGCGCGGGAACCGGTCGGTGAGCTTGCCGTACAGCGGCACGATGACGGCCAGTGCCAGTACGTTCGCCACCTGCAGGTAGCTCTTGATCTCGGCCGAGTA
>JAJCXS010000223.1 GCA_029263335.1 Acidobacteriota bacterium
CCGGGTACGACACAAGCGACCGCCGCGATCGCCGCCAGCAGTCCGGCGACCGTTGCGTAGATCAGCGGGTCGCGGACCGTCACCCCGAACACGAAGCCGCGGAGAACGCCAGCACCGGCCACGGTGGCCAGGAGCCCGGCGGCCAGACCCAGCAAGACCGGCCCCATCCCCCGCCCCATGATCGTGCGCATGATGTCGGTACGCCGCGCGCCGAGCGAAATGCGGACTCCGATTTCCCGTGTCCTGCCGGCCGTCGAGTAGGCAACCACACTGTAAACACCGAAGGCCGCCAACATCGTGGCAATGAGTGCAAACGCACCGAGTAAGCCGAGCATCAGCCTTTCGCGGCCCACCGAGTCGCGCACGACTTCGTCCATCGTCGTGACGGTGTGGAATGGCAACGCGCCGTCGAGACCACGCACCACGCCGCCGACAAGGTCCACCACGTCGTTCGTCGGCAGTTCGCTTCTCACCAGTAGGAAGCCACTCGAGCTTCCGTTCTGCACCAGCGAGCCATAGATGCTGGGCTCTTCCTCCACCGTCAGGTTCGCCCGACGTACGTTGTCGGCAACCCCCACCACCGTGTACCAATAGCGGCAGTCTTCGGCTACTCGATCAAAGCACAGCCGTTCCCCCACGGCGCCGCCGTCCGGGAAGTACCGTTCGGCTAGCGCCTGGTTGACGATCGCCACGGGCTCGGCGTCGAGTTCGGCGCGCTCGAAGTCGCGGCCTTCGCGGATCGTGACTCGCATGGTACTGAACAGATCGCGCGAGATCTCGTCGTGGCGAACGCCCACGCCGTACTCGTCCGGTGCCCACCTCTCGGCGCGGAAGTCGCTGCTCCAGCGCTGATTCACGAACGGCAGCCGTGTGCTCACGGCGGCGCCGTCGACCTCGGACCGTTGCCGTAGCGAGGTGAGAAGCTCGTCGAAGAAAGCCGCGCGTGTCTCGAGATCCACGTAGCGCGTTCGCGGCAACGAAATACCGAACACGGTGGTGTCGGCGGCCTCGAAGCCTGGATCGACGTGACCGATCTCGTCAAGCGTTCGCAGCATCAACGTAGCCGCGATCGCGACGGGCAGCACGAGCGCGATCTCCGCCGCCACCAGCAGGCCCGCCGTGCGTCGCGTCCCACGACCTACGGTCCCACGCGTCGCACCACCGAGATCGACGCCGAACTCGGTGCGCGGGGCCCGCAGCGCGGGCGCCAGACCGAACAGGATGCCGGTGGCCAGGGAAGCGGCCAACGCGAACCCCAACACGCGCCAGTCGAGTCCTACGCCCTCGACGCGTGGAAAGTCCGCGGGGAGGAGCGTGAGAAGGGCCCGCACGCCGACGACCGCGAGGCCGAGTCCCGCGGCACCCCCCGTCGCAGCGAGCACCAGACTCTCGATCAGTGCTTGCCGAATGAGGCGACCGCGCCGCGCGCCCAAGGCGCCGCGGAGCGCCATCTCGGCGCGCCGGTCTGTTGCTCGCGCCAACTGCATGCTGGCAACGTTGGCGCACGCGATCAGCAGAACAAGCCCGACGGCGAGAAACAGCATGCTCAGCGAAGTGTTGATGTCACCAACCACCCAGTCGTGCAGGGGAATCGCACCGTTGCCCATCGCGCGGTTGGTGTCCGGGTACTCCGCTTCCAGCTGGGCGGCGATGGTGGTGAGTTCGGCCTCCGCCGCCTGGCGGCTGGCGTCGTCTCGTAGCCGTCCGATCGCACGCATCCCGTGCGCGCGCCGGAAGAAGACCGCAGTCCGGTTGGCAGGGTCCCAGCCCACGGGAACCCACGCGTCGACGGCGGGGAATGGGAAACGGAGCGCCGGGCCTGCAACCCCCACGATGACGTACGGTTCGTCGTCGAGCGTGAGCGCACGGCCGATGATTTGTTCGTCGCCACCGTGCCGCGCGAGCCAGTAGGCGTGGCTGAGCACGGTCTTGCGCTCCTCGCTGGCCCATTCATCGCCGGCGGCGAATCCCGTGCCTAAGATCAGGTCGCCGCCAAGAACCTGAAAGAAGTTTCCGGTGACCTCGTTGATGTTCACAACGGTGGGTTCACCGTCGAGCATGCTCGTGCGCTCCACCAGCCAGTCGTTGTGGGCGGCGATGTCGGTGAAGGTCACGGCGCGTTCGCGCCAATCGAGGTAGTTGGCCGCAGCCACCTGGGCACGGTCCCAGCCCCGCTCGGCGTTGCTCTCGTAAAGCGCCATGAGCCGATCCGGTTCACGGAACGGCAGCGGCTTCACGAGCACCGCGTCGACTACCGAGAACATGGCGGCAGTGGCACCAATCCCTACCGCCAAAACGATGATCGCGGCGAATGCGAAACCGGGCGCCGATCGCAGCGTGCGCGCGGAGAACCGGAGGTCTTGAAGAATCGAATCCATGACGGCGAAGAGCCTGTTGCGGGGAGGTTCGAGCTGAGGTGGGCGGAGATTCTGGGGGGCGAGCTGTCCGGCGCGTCGAGCTCGAAAACCTGAGATGACTGTGTCCGTCATCTCTGACCAGCAGAGTTGGGCAATGGCGCCCAGGCCGCGCGCCCGCGCGACAGATAGCCGGAGCAGGAACACCTCCTGGATTTCGCCCTGGTATTCGCGGCGTAACTCGGGCGGGTACGAGAGCAGCAGCAGCCTGTACATGGCTCGGTACATCTCAGTCGTGCCCACCGGTGACGGTCCGTGGAGCTGCCGCACCCGGGAGTAGCAGCTTGTGCCGGGCGTCGCTGACGCGCGCGGCGAGTCGCACGGCCTCGGCTACAGCCACTTCACGCCCCAGTCGTGTCAGCCCGTAGGTCCGACCCCTGGAGGCCTTCGCGGCGTTGTTCTGGGACACCGTGAGCAATCCGTTCTTTTGCAGACGCTGTATGGCCAGGTAGAGAGTCCCCGTGCTCGAACGCAGCGGCTCACCACTGCGTTCCTCAACTTCCTTGATGATTCCGTAGCCATGACGGTCCCCATCGGCGAGCGACAGCAGGATCTCGAACGACAACGGTGTCAACGGGAGGAACTGCTCCGGCGGAGTGTTGCTAGCACGGCTCATGTGGCCCCAATGGGTACGAAGAACAAGTTGAATATCAATATCTTGAAAATCAAGATATTTCAAATCCATGACGCTCGTCAACTCCTCGGCGACGCCACGCCTGCGCTTCTTCCAGACAATCTACAAGAAGACGCACCGCTCCCCTTGACAAACTACAAGAGCACCCGCACTCTTGTAGATGATCTAGGGAAGGACGCGACTTCCCTGTAAACTCCAACTAATCCCCGCTGTCACCATCACGTTCGCGAGGCAACCGCATGACAAAGGCCAATGTCGATCTGCTCCAGGGAACCCTGGACATGCTCATTCTCAAGACTCTGCAGCTCGAAGCCCAGCACGGCTGGGGCATTTCGCAGCGCATCCAGCAGATGTCCAAGGATGTGCTGCAGGTCAACCAAGGCTCGCTCTATCCGGCCCTGCACCGTCTGCAGCGCCAGGGCCTCATCGGTTCCGAGTGGGGCACGTCGGACAACAACCGACGCGCGAAGTTCTACAGCCTGACCGCCAAGGGTCGTACGCAACTGGTCGCCGAGAAGGCGAACTGGGAGCGTCTTTCGACAGCAGTCACCGACATCCTGCAAACCGTCTAGAGGTAGCGACGTGTCCACGGGAAGTTGGAGAAATTGGCTGACGCGTCTGCGCGGCGAGGGCCGCCCGCGCGCCGATCTCGAGATCGACGACGAGGTCGCCTTCCATCTCGAGATGGAGACCAAAAAATACCTTGGGCAGGGCTACGACTCGGACGAGGCTGAACGACGCGCGCGGATCGACTTCGGCGCAATCCAGGGACACAAGGAAGCGTGCCGTGATGAACGACAGGGAAACCAGCTCGACATGTTGATGCAAGACGTGCGCTACGCACTCCGTACTCTCGCCAAGAACTGGGGGTTTGCCACCGCCGCGATTCTCACGCTGGCGCTGGGAATTGGCGCCAACACCGCCATCTTCAGCGTCATCTACGGCGTACTGATGCGCCCCCTCCCCTATCAGAACGGCGCACGGCTGGTGCTATTGCAGCCAGAGACCACGCGCGGTGTCGCGCAGACCTCGATTCCCGAGCTATACGACTACCGCGAACAGGTCGAAGCACTCGACGAACTTGTCGAGTACCACACCATGTTCTTCATTCTGTTGGGCCGCGACGAGCCCGAGCGCGTGCAGACCGGCGTGGTATCCGACAACTTCTTCGACACACTCGGGGTCTCGCCTTTGCACGGGCGGACGTTCGTGGAAGGTGAGGACGCACTCGACTCGGACGCCGTACTGGTGCTGAGTCACGACTACTGGCAACGCGCGTTCGGCGGCGACCCTGAGATCGTCGGGCAGGTGTTCGAGATGAACACCCGACCCCACACCGTGGTCGGCGTGCTGCCGCCGATTCCGCAGTTCCCGAACGCAGTCGACGTCTACATGCCCACCTCGGCCTGCCCGTTCCGTGCCAACGCGGAACGCAATATGGCCGGTAATCGCGGCGCCTTCCGCAATCTCCTCGTATTCGGCCGGCTCGCCGAGGCGAGTACTCCTGCGAGCGCCGACGCCGAGATTGCCAGCGTCGCCGGGCGTTTCCGATCCGACTTCCCCGACGACTACGCGGAGGTCGACTACCAGGCTGGGGTCGTTGATCTCAAGGGCGAACTGACAAAGAACGCCCGCCCGATGCTACTCATGTTGCTGGCCACCGCCGGGCTGGTGCTGCTGATCGCCTGTGCCAATGTCGCCAATCTGAGTCTGGCGCGCGTCATGCGCCGCGACCAGGAGATCGCCGTGCGCGCGGCTCTGGGTGCCAGCCGTGGCCGCCTTATTCGGCAGTTGCTGACCGAGAGCACCGTGCTGGCGCTGCTTGGTGGCGCGTTTGGCCTGGTCTTCGCCTACGTCGGGCTCGACATGTTGGTGGACTTCGCCGCGCGTTACACGCCGCGGGCTCCGCAGATCAGCATTGACGGATGGGTTCTCGCCTTCACAGTGGCCGTGTCCTTCGGCACCGGACTCGCGTTTGGCACGCTGCCCGCACTTCCCGGCACACGCGATCTCGGCAGCACGATGAAGCACGGCGGTCGCACGACAGCAGGAGGCGGACTGAAGCTGCGGCGCAGTCTGATAGTGCTACAGGTTGCCTTGTCGTTCGTCATGCTCGTCGGTGCTGGCTTGTCGCTGCGCAGCCTGTCGGCGCTACAGGCTGTAGATCCCGGGTTTGATACGGAGCAAGTGCTCACCGCCAGAATCTCGGTCGATTTCACCGCGTACAACGGCATGGGCGAAATCCACGACGTACTGCAGGAACTCTCGCGCGTGGTTGGCGAGAGCCCGGTCGTAAGGGACGCGGCGCTGACCGACAATCCGCCCTACCGCGGCAACAACCCCAATTTCCGCGAGTTCATCATCGATGGGCGGGCTGTGGAGGAGACCGCGTCACCGCCGCAGTTCGACCGCACCGTCATCACCCCCGGCTACTTCGCTACGCTCGGCGTGCCGGTCCTGGCGGGCCGCTCCTTCGACCACACGGATCGTGGTGGTTCGACTCCGGTGGCGATCATCAACGAGAGCCTGGCGCGCCAGTATTGGTCTGAAGAGAGCCCCGTTGGTGCCCGAATATCGTTCGACGGCGAGACCTGGATCAGCGTTGTCGGCGTGGTGGGTGATACCCGTCTGTATGGACCCCAGACGCCCGTCATGCCGGAGCTGTACCAGCCGTTTGGACAGGCGGGCATGCCGACCTGGCTGGTCGCGCGCACCGTCGGGGATCCCTCAGCCGCAGTGCGCGCCGTGAAGGACGCCGCCCACTCGCTCGGCTCCAATGCGATCAGCGACATTCAGCCGCTGGCAACATTGCGTGCGGACGCCGTGGCCTCGCCCAGGCTAACCGCGTCGCTGTTGGGCGTCTTCGCCTTGCTCGCGCTCGTCGTAACACTCACCGGCATCGCCGGCGTCATGGCGTTCGCCATCTCCCAGCGCACCCGAGAGATGGGGCTGCGGCTGGCGCTTGGCGCTCAGCCGCGCGGCATCCTGACCATGGTCGTGCGCCAGGGCATGGTGCAGGTCACGCTGGGGCTGGCTTTGGGGATCGTGGGCGCTGTGGGCTTCGGACGTGTGCTGTCGGGGCTCTTGTTCGAGATCAACTCGAGCGATCCGCTGACCTTCGCCGTGGTCGTCGTAACGCTAGCTAGCGCGGCTCTGGTGGCCATCATCGTACCGGCACGACGCGCGGTGGCGGTCGATCCGGCGACTGCCCTACGCTCCGACTGATGGACGTCAAGCGCAACCAGCCGGCGCGACAGCGCCGCGTCGGCTGGTTCGTGGCACTGGCCCTGGGCGGCTCATTCCTGGGGTATGCCCCACTGAAGCACGCGGCCATCGATGCGATCGAGGGCGGCGCCCGCGTTGGGTTTCGTCTGGCAACCGGAGCGCCGGGAATCGAGGCGGAGTCGCTACGGGCGCACGCCGACGACAAGGCTGCGTGGCTGGAGACGACGTCAACGCCAGGAGAGGCGGAAGAGGCCTCCAGCCACTCAGGCGGCCTGTTCTTCCCAGCGTATACCCAGGAAGGAGAGCTGCGGCTACCGGATTCGTACCGACAGTGGGTCTTCGTCGGGGGTGCGACCGGCCTCGCTTACGGCGAGCCCGCGCGAGCCCGGCACGAGGGCGCGCCGGGTACCTTCACCCTCGTGTATCTCGAACCGGGCGCCTTTGAGCACTTCCGCACGAAGGGCGAGTTTCCCGAAGGCACGACCTTCGCACTCGAGATGCGCGAGCCAGCCAGTGGTGTTTCCATCGCTACCGACGGCTGGTTCGCGGGCAACAGTGTTGGCGTTCACCTGGCGGTGAAGGACACCGAGCGTCTTGGCGGTTGGGGCTACTTCAACGTCGACCGTGCTGGCGTAGCGCGACGAATTCGCGCCAATACCTGCAACGCCTGCCACACCGAGCACGGCGAGGTCGACAACGTCTTCGTGCAGTTCTATCCGGTGCTGACCGAGAAGTAGCCGGCGTCAAAGATGGCTAGCCGTGGTTGCTAGCGCTGAAACGTGACACCGACCGCGATCGTCCGGGAGAGGCCCGGCCGCACACCGGCGGGTCGTCGCGCGGCCACGTAGGCGGTATCGAAGACGTTCTGCAGCGTGGCGTTCAGCCGCACTGCCGAGCCCAGGTCCCAGCCGGTGGTCACGTCCACGACGGTAAACGCATCCGTTCCCGTGCCGGCCTCGATGGGCCCCTGCGCTGCCAACGTTCGCATGGCGCTGCCGGCGGTCAAGGTCGCGAACGCCTCCCATGTTCGGGCATGGACTCCAGCCGAAACGTGTACCTGATGCTCCGGCAGGTACGGGAGTTCGTCGCCAATCTCCACCTCACCCCAGGGCTCGTAGTCGCTGTCGAAGTTCGATCGAAACTCGCCACGCGTCCAGGTATAGGCTACGGAAGCAGCCAGGTTCAGGGCTGCGCTCGGCACCGCGATGTCCCATGTCCCCGAGACCTCGGCGCCCCACACCCGGGCCTCGCCACCGTTGAATTGGTCGCCCGTGCCCTGGCCGCCGCCGGAGAGCGTGTCGTTGCCCAGCAGGTTGTCGTAGTTATTGAAGAAGCCCGCTGCCGAGAAGGCGCCACCTAGCCCGCGGTAGCGGGCACCCAGCTCGTAGTTGATGCTGGTTTCGGCTGTTACCTCGTCGGCTGCGCCCGGGGAGGGCGGGGCGAAGCCGCGGTGAACGCCGCCGAACAACATGCTGCTGTCTCCGAGCTCGTAGTCGAAGCCTACGCCGGGGACAACCACGTTGACGCGGGAGTCGCGAACGCGCGTTGGCGACAGCCGGCCCGGGTCGGTCTTGGCATAGTCGGTGCGCGTCAACCCGATCGACTCGTACCGCAGTCCTGGCGTGATGCCGAGCCTACCGAACGTCGCCCGATCCTGAACGAACAGCGCCCAAGCCCGGGCATCGCTCACGCGGTTCGTCTGGCTGCCGGGTGCGCCGATGCTGGTCAGCGTCTTCTGTCCGCCGATCATCTGGTAGCCGTCTTCGGCCTGGAACCGGTCTTCTTGATCGACGTGATAACGAACGCCCATCTCCATGTCGTGGCTGCTCGCGGGGCCGGCTAGATGCAGCCCGAACACCGTCTGGATGCCTTCGCCGAAGTAGCTGCGATTGTTGTGCCGCTGCTTGAGTGCATCGGGAGCACTGTCGGCACCGCGCAGAATGGCAAGTTCCCTTGCGTACACGTCCGGATTGTCGAGGACCGAACTCAAACCCACGCCACCGACGCTCTGCAGCTTGTACCAGTCGCGACGAAAGTCGTTGCGGTAGACCACCGTGGTCACGTCGAGCGCCTCGCTCAGCACGCCGTAGTGCCGCAGCTGGACCTGGCTGTGCTCGAGGTCGATTTCATCGAGTTGCGAGGCCGCGTACCGTCGATTGGGTCGGGTCGCAAAATCGGCGTCGGTGAGACCGAGGTAGGTCTCGTCGCTGATCTGATCCGTGTAGCCGGCCTTGAACTCCAGTTCGTGGAATGTGGCGCCACGCGCCACGCTGCGATAGCGCAACTTGCCCACGTAGTCGCTCAGCCGGAAGCCGGCATCGCCGCCGCCGTCGACTTCCTTGAAGCCATCGGTGCGGATTTGATAGCTCTCCAGCAGCCAGCCCCAGCGGCCAGCGTTGCCGCCCAACAAGATCCGTCCGCGTGCCGTGGCGTCGTTGCCGGCACCAAGGTTGGCAAAGAGATTGAGGTTCGCGTCGGGTACCCGCGTCGAGACGAAGTTCAACGCGCCGCCATTGGTGCGCGGTCCAAACTTGATCTGGCTGCTGCCTTTGCGCACCTCGACCGCTTCCATTCGTGCAGCTGTCGGGAAGTAGTAGGCCGACGGTGCAGCGTATGGTGCGGGTGCGATCAGGACCCCGTCTTCCATCAACGTGATGTTGGCCGAACGCTCACCGCCGGATCCGCGCATGCCGATGTTGGGGCGCAGACCGTAGCCGTCTTCCTCTTGGATGTTCAGGCCCGGGACGCTGCGGAGAATACGATGGATGTCGCCGAAGCCCTGCTGCGCACGTAGGAGATCCGCGCCGGCCAGCCGGTCGGCGGAGCCGCCGATGAGCTCGAGGTTCTCGGCGCTGCCCACCACCATGATCATCTCGTCGATCCGTGTGGTGGCAGCCTGCGCGTCCGACGCCGCGGCTGCTTCCTGTTCAGGTTTCGCTTCCTGTTTCGGCTTGGAGGCGTCCTGGGCGATGGCAGGAACGGCGAGTCCGAGGGAGAGAAGCGCGCAAATCGCACGCGCCAGCGGCAGTGTCTTGTGCGTGAACATCGTAGAGTTCTCGGCCATGTTCGGGGGCGTGGGCGATTCGCGAAAAAGAACCTGTATTGAGACTGCGTCTCATTCGCAGAACCTACTGTAACGCACACTGGCCGGACCGCAACTACCTTCTGGTACGGCCCGTGGTTCCCCCCGCACCTTTAGCCCGCACGCGCGCGCGAGGGCGCGCGCCTAGCCGCTGAAGTACAGGTACGCCATGACGATGCCGACCAAGACGAGGATCGTTGCAGTTACATCCGCGCGGTCCCAGCTCGCTCGGGTTTCTTGGCGTTGTTCGGCGGTCACCGTGCCGTACGTGAGCCCTTCGATCTGTTTCGCGTCGGGCGCCTCGGTCGCGTAGCTCACGATGATCATGACCACCGAGGACACGAGGAAGATGAACAGGCTGTAGTACTGGAAGTAGGTGTTGTGGATGATCCAGAACAACGAGCCGGGCGTGTAGGCGAACTCGGGATTCAGTTGTGGCAGCGTGTCCACTGCGAGGCGGAAGAGTCCCAGAGAAAACCCGGCGAGCAGCGCCGCCAAGCACCCATTTGCGTTCAGCCTCTTCATGAAGACGCCGAAGAAGAAGACCACGAAGATCGGTGGCGCGAGATATCCGGAAACGCTCTGCAAGTAATAGTACAGACCCTGCCCACCCTGGATCACAGGCACCCAGAGCAACCCGACCAGCACCATGACGACGGTGGCGATACGGCCCGTCCAGACGAGATGTTGCTGCGTGGCCTGTGGCTTGAACTTGCTATACAGGTCCATGGTGAAGAGAGTCGACGAGGCGTTGAAGACGCCGGCCAGCGAACTCATCAGAGCGGCCAGCAAGCCAGCAACCACCAGACCGCGAACCCCCACCGGAAGCACCGTCTGCACCATCAGCGGAAAGGCCGCCTGACATTGGCCCACGAGAACATCGCCGTTGGCGCCAATCAGAGCGTCGGCCATGGCCGCACTACGACCGCTCTGCGCCAGGGCCAGACCGATCATGCCTGGGATGATGAAGATGAACACCGGCAGCAGCTTGAGTCCTGCGGCGAAGATGGTGCCTCGCCTTGCCTCGCGTTGGTTCGGTGCACCTAATGTCCGCTGCACGATGTATTGGTCCGTGCACCAGTACCAGAGGCCGATGATCGGCGCGCACAGCAACATGCCGAGCCAAGGGAAATCGCCGTTGAAATACCAGGCCATGCGGCCAGCCTCCATCACCGGTTCCCACGTTCCCTCGACGCCCGGTGGAATCAGCGGTTTCCACAGGTTGAAAGCATCCGAGCCCAAGACGGTGCGCAACTCACCCCAGCCGCCCAGCGCACGCAGGCCGAAGAAGGTCACCAGCGCCGATCCGACAACCAAGACGACTGTCTGCATGGCTTCGGTGTAGGCAACCGCTCGCAATCCGCCAATCACCGTGTACGCCCCGGTGAGCAGGATGGCCAGAATCGACCCGATCCAGAACGAATCGAGCACGAGTCCGCCGATCTCCAGCCGAGCCTCGGGCATAAGCGTGCGAAAGACGATGCCGCCGGCGAACACGCCCACGGCGATCTTCGTCAGTACGTACGCCACCAGAGAGATGACAGACAGCACGTAACGATTCGTCGCCGAGAAGCGTCGCTCGAGAAACTCCGGCATGGTGAACACGCGCGAGCGCGCGTAGAACGGCACGAATACCCACCCGAGTACCAGCAGGCACCAGGCGTG
>JAJCXS010000224.1 GCA_029263335.1 Acidobacteriota bacterium
GGCGATGCCGGACTGGACATGGCCATGCGGCAGCGCTTCGACCTGATCCTGCTCGACGTCATGCTGCCCGGCATCGACGGATTCGAAGTCTGCCGCCGGCTGCGGGCTTCCGGTAACGACGTGCCGATCATCTTCTTGACCGCTCGTAGTGGCCGCGACGATCGTGTCCGCGGGCTGCGTGGGGGCGGTGACGACTACCTCACCAAGCCGTTCGACCTGCAGGAGATGCTCGCGCGCGTTGCTGCCAGCCTGCGCCGCCAGCGCTGGTCGGCGGGCGAGGGTGCTGCCGGGCTGCTGCGCTTTGGGGGCAATGAGGTGGATCTGGCCCGTTATCGCGGCGTAGACCGTCAGGGCGGCGAGCACGACCTCACCCACAAGGAAGCCCGGATTCTCCAGTGTCTGGTTGATCTCGAAGGCCAGGTCGTGACACGCGATCAGATTCTCGATCGCGTCTGGGGCGAAGCCCGATATCCGTCGCCACGGACGATCGACAACTTCATCGTCAAACTAAGGCGACGCTTCGAGGTCGACCCGGCGCGGCCGGAGCATTTTCACACCATCCACGGGGCGGGCTATCGGTTTACCCGGACTCCGACGCGCTGAGCGCGTAGTCCGGCAGCGTCGGGCTCCGCACATGATCGAAGATCAAGGCGGTCTCCACGCGCGCCACGTCCGGTCGCGAGGTGATGGCGTCAAGCGCGAAGTCGCGCAGATGGTCGGAGTCGCGCACCGCGACGTGAATCATGAAGTCGGTGCCGCCAGCCAGGTAGTAGATCGCGACCACCTCCGGTAGCGCCCGTGTGGTGGCCTGGAAGCGGTCGATTACCTCGCGCGAGTGGCCGCGCAACTGGACGCCGATCATCGCCTCCAGGCCGATGCCGAGGGCGCTGAGAGCGACTTCGGCGTGCGCGCCGCGCAGGACATCGCGCTCGGCGAGACGGCGAACGCGCTCATGGCAACTGGATGGCGCCAAACCGACGCGTGCGGCCAGTTCCTTGTTCGACAGCCGAGCATTCTTCTGAAGTTCGGCAAGGATGGCGGAGTCGATTCGATCGCGTGGCATGGAACCGAAGGAAATCGGAATAGGCTTCGTTTGTCAATCCTGGCTGTTGAACAAAACGTCATTCAGGGGCGATCATGACGAAGATACTTCGTCACCAGGAGCCATGATCATGTCTTCAGCCAGTCGATTCGACCCCCTGGAAGCCCTCGCCGCCACCCGGCACGAATTTGGTGAGCACGGCGGCGTCAACATGTCCGTCGAGACCAGCACGACATTCACCGTGATGCACCCCGAGACCATGCCGGAGATCTTCCGGGGCGCGCTCGGGCCGGACCATGGCGGCTGCTACCTGTACGGTCGCCACTTCAACCCGACGGTGTCGGTTCTGGGGCGTCAGCTGGCCGCGATTGAGGGCACGGAGGCAGGTTACTGCACCTCGTCGGGGCTGGCGGCAATCGCGTCGACGCTGATGCAGCTGTGCGACTCCGGCGACCGTATCGTGTCGGGCAACACGATCTATGGCGGTACGTACGCGCTGCTGCACGACTATCTGCCGGGCAAGGCGGGCGTGCACACGGACTTCGTCGACGAGGGCGATCTGGGCGCCGTGGAGGCCGCACTGCGGGTCGGAGCACGGGTGCTGTACGTCGAGACCATGGCGAACCCTACTCTGGAGGTGGCACGGATTCCGGAGTTGGCCGAGCTGGCGCACCGGTATGACGCGACCTTGGTGGTCGACAACACTTTTTGCCCGCTGATCGTGTCGCCGGCCCGCTTGGGCGCTGACGTGGTGGTGCACAGCTTGACGAAATTCATCAACGGAACCTCGGATGTCATCGCCGGCGCGATCTGCGCCGATGCCGACTTCATCGCCCGTCTCATGGACCTCCACACCGGTTCGCTGATGCTGCTCGGGCCAACCATGGACCCGCGCGCGGCGTTCCAGATCAGCCTGAGGCTTCCGCACCTGGGGCTGAGGATGCGCGAGCACGGCCGTCGGGCGATGTACTTCGCGGAACGTCTCAGCGAGCGCGGACTCGACGTGACGTACCCGGGCCTTGCCAGCCATCCGAGTCGCGAACTCCTCGATAGCATGCGCAATCCGGGTTACGGATACGGTGGCGTGTCTTGTCTCGACCTCAAGAGCGCGGAATTGGCGCAGGCGTTCATGGACACGTTGCAGAACGACGAGCGTTTCGGCTTCATCGCCGTGAGTCTGGGCTACTTCGACACGTTGATGTCGCTGTCGGCCGGCTCGACATCCAGCGAGATGAGCGAAGAGGCACTCGCCGCGGCTCAGATCTCGCCCGGACTGGTGCGCGTTTCGATCGGCTACACGGGGTCGGTAGAGCAGCGCTGGCAGGAGTTCGAGACCGCCTTGACCAGGGTGGGGCTCGGATGACCGTCGAACAGCCGACGCCCCTGCGTGCGGTGCGCTTGTGCACCGACCTGGGCCGCGCCCTTCATCAGGCGGGCAGTCCGTCAGACCGTCTCGAGAAGCGTCTCGAGGACGTTTCGGCCGCCCTCGGGGTGCCGGGGCAGTTCTTTGCTACGCCGACCGCGATCATGGCCCAGTACCAGCTACCTGGGAAGAAGCGGCCGTACGCTGCCATGGTGCGGGCGAGCCCCGGGGGCATGGATCTTGGCCAGCAGGCCGACCTGGAGGATCTCATCGAGGGGATCCGTCATGATCGGTTGGCGCTCGGAGAGGCCCAGCGCCGGCTGCAGGCGCTCGCTTCCCGTCTCGCGCCTCGCACCTGGAAAACGGTCTTCCCGGCAGTGATCATCTCGGCTGCGGCGGCGCAGTTTCTCGGCGGCGGCGTGGCGGAAATCGTCGTGGCGGCTGCGGCGGGTGCGGTGATCGGCGCGCTCGAAGTGATGGCGGCGAAACGCGGCTCACGAGATCGATTGGTGCCTCCCGCGGCGGCGGGCATCGTTGCGTTCGGCGTTGCTGCGATTGCCCAGATCTGGCCAGGTCTGTTCCCGCCACTTGCGCTGGTGGCGAGTCTGATCGTGCTGGTTCCAGGCCTCGAATTCACGCTGGCGATCAAGGAGATTTCCACGGAAAATCTCGTCGCCGGCTCGGCGCGACTTACCTCCGCGATCGGAGATTTCCTGCTCCTGGCGTTCGGCGTGGCCCTGGGAACGCAGGTGGCGACGGTCGCCTTTGGCCCGGCGTTGGCGACCGTGGCCGCGGCGCTGCCTGCCTGGACCACGGCGGGCGCGGTTGCACTTGCGGCCCTGGGCTTCGCCATGCGTTTCAACGCGCACCGGCGCGACGTGCCGTGGATCGCTATTGCCTGTGTCATCAGCTGGACGAGCGCGCTCGGCGGAGCGGCATTGCTGGGGCCGGATCTGGGAGTCTTTATCGCGGCTCTGGCCGTCGGGCTGGTTGCCAACGCACGCGGGCGCTGGTCAGGCGCCTCATCGATGGTAATGATGATTCCAGGGCTGATCTTGTTGGTGCCGGGGAGCTTCGGCGTTCGCGCCACCGAGTTGATGCTGCAGGACGACGTGGTGTCGGCCGTGGACACCGTGTTCTCGATGCTGCTGGTGGCGACAGCCCTGTCCACCGGCCTGCTTCTCGCCAACCTGCTCTTGCCCTCGGAGCGTAGCGTGCGCCAGCGTGACAGCAGCTAGTCGCGCCGTGCGAAGGTGACCGACTCGATTATCGCTCCCTCGGCCACGTTGTCGAGCGCGATATCGCTATCGATGGCCTCGGCGAAGATCGTGTAGTTGAAGTCGAGCCGGAGGTTGTCGACGAGGTTGATGAAGATCTGGCCGTCACCGGTATCTCGCCCGCGCGTGGAGGTCCCGACGGTGCCGCGCCGGTGCGATCGCGCGGTGATCTCATCGCGTGTGAAGGGTCCGTCACCCATGAACTCGTTGGCCCCCGGGCTGCCCCCCTGCAGTACGAAGTTGTAGACAACGCGGTGAAACGTCAGGCCGTCGAAGTAGCCGTCCGAGGCTAGCCGCACGAATCTCGCCGCGTGAGTGGGCGCCTCGAACGGGAAGAAGCGGAGCGTGATGGTGTCGCCGTTGGCCATGGTCACAATCGCCCGCGTGCGCTCGATCTCGCGCAACTGCTCGAGCGACGGGAAAGGGTGAGGAGGCAGCGGGCTTTCGCCGTAGATGACATCCACTCCGCTCCATTCGTAGATGATCTCAGCGGCAGCCTCGGCGACAGCGGCATCGAAATCCGAGAGATACGGCAGCAAGCGCTCGGCCTTGTCGCGGTCACCCCCGAGGCTGGACGCTGCCCGCAGCAGTGCCATGCGCGGGTCCCGCGACGTGTCGCGTTGCTCCGCCGTAAGCCTGTCCAGGGCGTCCAGAATGGCCCCCAGATGATCTGTGTCGCTACCCTCGAGCGCGTTGGCGGCGGCCATGACGAGCTGGTAATCGGGCGAGCCCAGGGCGGCCGCGAACACGTCGTCGGCGTCGTGACCGAGATGAGCCTGGAGGCCCCGGAGTGCCGCGTGCTGGACGTTGGGGTGTGGGTCGTCAGTGAGCTGTTGCAGCAGCGTGGTGTTGCCGGTCTCTCCGGCTGCGGTCGCGGCGTACATGCGCACCTGCCACGGCTCCTGTCGGGCCGCCGCTGCGATCCGTTCGGAATGCTCCGCAGGAGCCAACCGGGCGAGGCTGACGAGCGCGTGCGCGGCGGGCTGCCAGCCCTCGTTGCTCAAGCCACCGTCGGCGATGTCTACCAGGAGCTCATCGCTGCCTGCGCAGGCGCCCAGACCGTCGACGGCCGCCAGCCTTATCGGAAGCCACTCGTCCTGGAGCGCCGTCCGATAGCGGGCACAGACATGGTCGCGGTCGTTCTTGCCACGCAGCGCGCGCAGCGCTTCGAGTCGGACGAGGCTCGAGTCGTCTTGCAGTGCCGCATCGAACAACGGGCTGGCAGCAGCGATATCGTCGCCGCCGTAGGCGCGCGTGGCGACGCGCCGGATCTCCACGTCTTCACTGGCGACGGCGCGCGGCAGGCTCTCGCCGCGCAGTTTGCCAGCGGTCAACAGTGCCTCGGTGGCGGCAACGCGGCCGAGGTGGTCCGCGTCGACCTCTCCCGGGCCCGGTACGGACAGGCTCGCTAGTAGCAGAGCGGTGGCGGGTTGGAGCTGCAGGTCGCGGTGCCCGCGCAGGAGGGCAGCGAGTCCTCGGGCTACACCTTCAGCCACCAGCGGCTCCTGGATTGGGGCCGTTGCGAGCAGGTGCTGTTCGACGTCGGCCAGCTGGGTCGCGCTGGCATAGTGCAGTCGACCGAGCCCGGTGGCCGCGGCGCCGCGCACCCCGGCGTCGGTGTCGTCGGAGAGCACGGCGGCTAGTAGCGGAGCAACCGTGGGGTCGGTGCTGGTGGAGGCCGCTTGGGCGAGCGCATGCGTCGCGGCCAGTCGAACTGCGGGGTCGGCATCGGTTCGGGTTATCGTCGCGATTTCCTGAACGAACTCGACGCGCTCCAGTCGGCCGAGTGCCCTCACCGCAGCTGCGCGCACGCGCGCGTCGGGCGCTCCCAGGCCTTCGCGGAGAACGACGAGCGCTTCGTCGGTGCCGCGCTGATCGTCAGCCGCGAGGACCGCGTAGAGGTTCTCGTTCGCAACACGGGCGGTCGGACCGCAGGCGGCAAGTGCTGCGGCACAGAGGCAGCCGGAGAGCACTGTGCGGGAGTGAACGACGGATCGGAGCGATGCGCTGATGGTCTTGTACATAGCCGGATTATGCGGCTACCGGGCTCCGAGAACCAGATCGCGCTCGCCAGACGCCGCGCCGATCGACCTCGGGTTGTGCAAGTCTATTGGGCGACCAACCGAATGCGGGTGTCGAACGAGCGGCGGTCGCGCACGTAGGTCACAACCACCGTCTCGCCAATGGCGTGTTCCTCCAGGATCAGCAGCAGATCTCCGGGCGTAGTGATGCGCTGCCCATCGATGGCCGTGACGATGTCGCCGAACACGATGCGGCCACGCTCGTTGCGGTAGGTCGGTCGCAGATCCGCCTGCGCGGCGGGTCCGTCAGGATCGACACTTTGCACCATGACACCGGCGAAGTTCAGCTGCCGGTTCGCGGTGATTCCCCAGGGCGTGAAGCCAAGTCCGGGGCGCTGCACTCGTCCGTACTGGATCAAATCGGGTACCACCCAGCTCACCGTGTCGGCAGGGATGGCGAAGCCCACGCCAGCGTACGCGCCCGAGGGGCTGGCGATTGCGGTGTTCACGCCGATGAGGCGACCTGACGAGTCGAGCAGCGGTCCACCGGAATTCCCCGGGTTGATCGCGGCGTCGGTCTGGATCACGTCGTGAATGTCCGCCTCGGAGTCATTGTCGGCTGACGGGATCGTGCGGCCTAGCGCGCTGATGATGCCGGTGGTCAGCGTCTGGTCGAGGCCAAAGGGGTTGCCGATCGCGAGCACGCTCTGGCCGACGAGTAGATCGTCGGAGCGGCCCAGGGGCAGAGGAGATAGTTGTGGAGCGTTGTAGCTGACACGCAGCACAGCGAGGTCTTTCTCAGGCGCGGTCCCGACGATCTCCGCGTCGAGCACCGACTGATCCGCCATCGTTACCTTGATCCCCGCGTTGGCTCCGGCGACGACGTGGTAGTTGGTGACGATGTGGCCGTTGGTATCCCAGACAAAACCCGATCCGCTACCGGCCTCGTACTCGCCAACCCGCATGGTGAAGAAATCGCGGCGCTGGGCGATGGAGGTGACGAAGACCACCGAGGCCGACAACCGCTGAAACATCTGAATCGTTTCCAGCTCTTCCGCGCGCAGGTCGGTGCGGGTGCTGAGAGTCGGATCGAGCGGCTGGCTGGTGAGCTGATTCGCAGCCGGCTGGACGACCTCTTCAGCAGCAATGGCGGGAGAGACGGCGGCCGGCGCCGTGTCGGGAGTGCTGCTCGCGGAACCTTCGTCCGCGACGTCGGGTTCCGCGACGACCTGACTGTCAGCCGAGGCGGTCGGGAGGGAATCATGCGGCGCCGCGTCAGCGCCTCGCGTGCTCAGGCCCACACCAACGAAGAAGCCGAGGCCAAGGACCAGGCCCAGCAGCAACGGGTACAAGAGCAGCTTCAACGGTTTGTCGGACATCGCGTCGATTCTCGGGCGGGATGATGGGCGGGCAAGAGGACTCTGCCTACTCGTAGTTTACGCATGCTTGTCGATGCTGCGTCAAATAGAGCACCGACCCGCGACGAGCCGGTCAGGAGCCGCGGAGTGGGTACGAGAGGCGAGTCTGTTGCAGGAGGTCGTCGAACTCGTTCGACCGATACTCCTCGACCGCGTGCAGTGGCGCGGTCCGGTGCACGGCCCCGCCGTGTGTCTCGAACACCGCCGCGCCCCATTGAAGCCAAAGGGGCTCCGCGTCCCCCACGTCGAGCACGACGTTGAATGCAAAGGCGAGCATACGATCGGCAACTTGCGGCGTCCGGCGAGCGGGCTCGTCTGCGCAGAGTGCGGTGTCGCCCACGGTCACGGGCAGACCTTCCAGGAAGATGTAGACGGCTGGCTCCGCAACAACAGAGAAATCGCTCCGGGCCTCGGCGCCATGACGGGAGCCACGACCGAAGATCGGCGCGAATGCCGAGGGTGCCCGAAGCCACTCGTCAACCGCGAGCCTGACGAGGACTCCATGGGCGCCTCCGCTGAACCCGCCTGCCGTAGCTGTGACCCGTCCGAGCACGAGCGCCATTGCCTCGCGGACCGCCTCGCCAGCGGTGTTCGGCGTCGGTCCCTCGTACGCCCATCCGCCCTGGTACACGGTGCAGCCGGACCCATCACGTTTCTTCGCGGCGAGGACACCCGTCGGCGCGTCCGCGAGCCCCGCTTCGATCGACGCGACCGACACCCAGAGCTCAGATTCGATCGATCGATATTGCGCGGTGTCGGGCCTGTCCGGCCAGTTCGGCTCGATCGTGTCCGGGATCAGGGCCCGCTGACCCACTCCGGGTCCAGCGAATACCAGCGCCAGCCCCATGACGCACGCGATCGCCGTGCTCTGCATACGTGCTGCCTCCCGTTTGTGGGTCGTGCCGTCGCGGGCCATGCTACCGGTCGATCTACTACCCGGGAACCTCTCGGCGACCGGCAGGAGAACCTCGTGTTGTTACTTCATCCGCGCAGCGTGCGCCGCTTGGCCATCGCCCGTGCGGGACTGGGCCAGCCGGAACGTACGGGGTTGGGGCGACGCGCGGCCGGCAACGGGTCGCGTGCGCGCAGAGCGGCGTGCGATGTGGTGCGCCGCTTCGGGTACCTGCAGCTCGACACCGTATCGGTTGCCGGTGCGCGCAGTCACGCGCTGGTCCTGATGTCGCGGCTCGACGGCGCGGGGCCGGCGCTGGCGGAGACGCTGCTTGCCCCCGGCACGCCGATCTTCGAGTACTGGGGCCACGAGGCATGCTGGCTGCCGCTGGAGTTGTACCCGTACATGGAGTTTCGTCGTCGGCAGTTCGCCGAGCACCCATGGTGGGGCGACGTCATCGGTGAGAATCCGCGCGTGGCAGGCAGGATCCTGGACCGTCTCGACACCGAGGGCCCGCTCAAGGCGGTCGATTTCAAGACCGAGCCCGCGCGAGCCGGGTGGTGGGATCTCGGAGTTGCCAAGAAGGTGCTCTCGGCGCTTTGGTCTCGTGGTGATGTCGCCATTCGCCGACGAACGTCTTTCCAGCGCGAGTTCGATCTCGCCGAGCGCGTGATTCCGGACGAGTTCAGGGTCCAGCCTCGAGATCTGCCTGAATCCGTCAGGCACCTTCTTCTCTGCGCACTGGCCGGCCACGGCTGGGCCACGACCGGCACCTTGGCGGCCACCTGGCGCTTTCGAAACATGCGCGACGAATTGGCCCGGGCGCTGGAGGAGCTGCGTGAGAGCGGGGAGGTGGTTGCGGCCGCGGTCGAGACCGAGGTCGGCCGCCGTGCAGGCTGGATTCGCCCCCAGGATGTTGAACTCGCCGAGACCCTAGCCACCGCGCGGCCGCGCCAGGACTGCGGCGTCCTGCTGTCGCCCTTCGACCCGCTGATCTGGGATCGTGCTCGCACGCAGATGCTGTTCGGCTTTCGCCAGGCGATCGAGATCTACAAGCCTGCCGCGCAGCGTGAGTTCGGCTACTACTGTCTGCCGGTTCTCGCCGGCGACCGCTTCGTCGGCCGTGT